>DAOTYX010000106.1:0-35252 GCA_034434635.1 Anaerolineae bacterium
ATGATGTCGCCGGAAGCAGCATCGGCAATGGCCTGACGCAGCGAACCCGCGCCGTTGTCATTCATGTTGGTGACGGTGCGCGTGGCAGCGTGCGCGACGGGCAGGTTGCTCTCCACCAGCGCCAGGAACAGGACCAGGACTCCAATGAGAACTCGGCAAATTTTCATGTCGCACCTCCCCTGATTGATTCGCAAACTACGAACCGAGACGGAGTGCTTTCTGGGAGACTCCTTCACCCCATGTGCTGTCCCCTCTCCTCTCCCGCTCGCCAGCGGCGGCGGGAGAGGGGAGGGGGGACTGGAGATTTGGGGTGAGCGGCTTCGCTGCCCGCCCCCAAGCCCCCACATCTTTCCCCTCCTCCCCCGCTGATGGGAGAGAAGGGGGCAGTGAGGGTAAGGGGGTGAATCCCTCTGTTCTGAGTGTAGCGGACCAGGAGGAGGGCTGCCTAACCCGCAGCCAACAATTGCCCAACAGATGAGGGGTTGGTGATCAGCCAGCGATCAGTTTGTAGCCTCGTCCACGCACGGTGAGGATGAGGGCGGGATGATGGGGATCGGGTTCCAGTTTCTCGCGCAGCCGCTTGATCAGGCTCTCGATTTGGTAATCGTATACCTCAGCCTGATATTCTGGCCAGACCGTTTGGGCGATCTCTTGTTTGTTGCAGACATGGCCCGCGTTCCGATGGAGGAGGTTAAAGAGGGCTTGTTCCTTCGAGGATAGGGAAACGGGGGTACGATTGACCCAGATTTCGCCGCTATCCGGGTCTACCACCAGCAGGGGAAACTCAGCCACGCGCAGGGTGGCCTCGGGATCGTGGAAGGTGAAGATGGCGCTGGCAATGGCGATCTCGTCGCCGTCGCGCAAAACTTCTGGCGCCATGATGCGCCGTCCGTTGAGGAAGGTGCCGTTAGCGCTGCCCAGGTCGCGCAGGGTGCAGGTTTCACCATCCCACGCGATTTCGGCATGGCGGCGAGAGGCGCGCCGGTCGGGGATAAAGACGGTGCAATTGGGAGAGCGGCCCAGCGTGACGAGCGGGTCGGCGAGGGAGAAGCGCCGCCCTGCGGCGTCTGTCAGATATGGCGCAACCTCCGTCACGGCGCGGCCTCGTAGGCGATGCGCAGTGTGGGCCGGTCGGCCGGATCCGCCTGCTCGCTCATCATGACCCAATGGTGTGCCATGTTGTGGCTGTCCTCGGACATCATCACGACCAGGCCATTGTTGAGTTGGCCGCGCTCGACCCAGGCCCGCAGCGCCTCGCTCACGTCGAGGGTCAGGTATCCGGCGTCGGGCACAGGGACGAGGTCGAGCGGCACGAAATCATAGTCAATCCCGGCGGCCAACCCTGGCGCGCTCCAGGGCGTGTCATAGTTGGCCGTCGCCGCGTCCCAGGGTACCAGCATGCGATAGGCAACGGCAGCGCCAGGGAGCGACTGGTCGCCCCACAGTTCGACCTTCAGCGTCAGCGTGGCCGAGACGATCCTGACGCCAGGAGGGAGGGCAGACAGGTCAAAGCGAAAGAGCAGCCGGTCGGGGGTGAGTGGCCCCTGGAGGTGCACCAGATCGGCGTCGCCCCACAGCGCGTCGGGCACATCGGGGTCGAGCCAGGTGTCGGCGACGGCGTCCGGCCCGGAGATCACGAGCGTGGCGCGTTCCCCCGGCGCAAGCGTGGGCGTAGGCCGCACCAGCAGGCCGGACAGCATCTGCCAGGGGCGGGTCAGGAGCAGCGCGGTCACAAGCGCGACAGCGGTCATCGCAACACCGAACACCCACACCGCCCGGCGTGGGACGGCGCGCCGTAGCGACGGGCCCTGCGCCCGCCCTTCGATGGCCGCATGCAGCGCGCGGCCCAATTCGCCTGCCGTCTGGAAACGGTCGCCGGGGTCCTTGGCCAGCGCCTTGAGGATCACCCGCCCGATCGCCTCCGGCAGGTCGGGATTCAGAGAGCGGGGCGAAGGCAAGGGTGCAGTGATGTGCTTGAGGATGATGGCATATGGGGTGTCGGCGTCGAAGGGCACACGCCCGGTGCAGAGTTGATACAGCATCACGCCCAGCGCATAGATATCGGAACGGGTGTCGCCCGGCTCTCCCTTGCCCTGCTCCGGTGACATGTAGGCCGGTGTTCCCAACGCGCCGCCGCTTTCGGTGATGACCGTCGAATCCACCATGTGGGCAATGCCAAAGTCAGTCAGCACTGGACGGCCATCGGGGGTAATGATGACATTGGCGGGCTTGAGGTCGCGGTGCACCACCCCCTGCCGGTGGGCGTGGTCGAGCGCATCGGCCAGCGCCCCGATCACGCGCTCGATTTCCGGCAGCGTCATACGCTCGCCCCGGCAGTCCAGGTCACGCAGCAGCGCCTTGAGGCTGGTGCCTTCCAGGTATTCCATCACCAGAAAGGCCACGCCCTGGTCGGTGTCGAAATCGTAGACACGCACAATGTGGGGATGATCGAGCGCAGCAATGGCGCGCGCCTCGCGGCGAAAGCGCGCGGCGAAATCCTCGTCGCCGGTCAGGTGGGGGTTCAGTACCTTGACCGCGACATAGCGGTCGAGATCGGGCTGATAGGCTTTGTAAACCTGCGCCATCCCGCCCTGGCCCAGTTTCTCGACCAGGCGATACTTGCCCAGCGTGATGCCGGTCAGATCGAAAGCAGCGACGGGCAGCGGATTCTTGCTCATCAGACGCCACACACTCAAGACGTCGTGCTGTAGTCGTACGACAAGAACACTCTTGTCTCCCCCGCTGCGTCCGCTTCGATCAACGGCTCGACCACAGCCAATACCACTATATCCGAATCCGAGAATTGTGCAAGAGCAGTGAGTCGAAGGACCTCACCAGACTGCGGCACTTCCCTTTTCTTCGTGTTGGGTATAAAATGGGTTCACCAGCGAGCTCCAGACAACAACCAGGGAGGAACACCGGTCTGTGGCGGCAAAAGCGCACCCCTACACCGGGCGCGTCCGCGAGCAGGTCGAATGTGGCGCCGGTTGTGCTTGTGCACCTTATGCCAGGCAGAGAACAGGGCTGTCCGTTGTTGATACTCCCCCGAAGCCCATCCACAGCCAACCACCGCTGTACCCGCAATCCCCAAGGTCGGAGCGCTGCCCGGCGCCAGACCGTGGTGGAGGACGAACCGCAACCAACGGTCCTCATCCTATTCACAACCGCAAGGAGGTATCCTGATGCGTCCTGTATACGCCGTCGCGGGCGGGGTCTCTAAGTTCGCCAAGGCCCGGCCCGACAAGACCTTTCCCGCTCTGGTCAAGGAGGCCTACGACTACGCCCTGGCCGACATAGGGTTGGAGCACCCCCGCTTTGTCGAGCTGGTAGATGGCACAGTGGCCTCCTACTTCTCCGACCACTTCAGCCGTCAGCTGATGGCCGGCATCATCGCCCAGGACTACCTGGGCATGTGCCCCAAGCCCTCCCACCGCGTCGAGGGCGGCGGCGCTACCGGCGGCATCTGCTTCCAGGAGGGTTGGAAGGCGATCGCCTCCGGCTACATGGACATCTGTCTCTGCTACGGCTTCGAGACGATGTCCCACGTGGAGACGTGGAAGGGGAATGAGTTCATCGCCCTGGCTTCCGATGTCTCTTTCGATTACCCGGTGGGCGGCTTCTACTCCGGCTATTACGCCATGATGGTCACCCGGCATATGCAAGAGTTCGGCACCACGGTGGAGCAGATGGCCCATGTCTCGGTCAAGAACCACATGAACGCCTACCACAACCCCTACGCCCAGAAGCGCATGCGGTTGACCATCGCCGACGTGCGTGCCGCGCCGATGGTGGCTTGGCCGCTGACCCGCCACGACATCTGCGTCATGAGCGACGGTGCGGCCTGCACCATCCTGTGCAGCGAAGAGGGCCTGACCAGGCTGGAAAAGGCCAGCGGCCGGCGCATCCCTCGTGTAAGGGTCTCCGGCATCGGCCGCGGCACGGATGCCATGCGCATGAGCGACCGTCCCCACCAGTCCTACGAAGACTTCTACAAATACAATGCCCTGCCCAATGAGATGGACGACGACTCCCGCGCTTACTACAAGGAACTGTGGGGGCGAGGGTTCCGCTACCCTGGCGTCCACTCCTTCCGCGCCGGGCGGATGGCCAGCAAGGAGGCTTACAAGAACGCTGGCATCACCGATCCGCTGCACGAGATTGACTTCGTCGAGCTGCACGACGCCTATACCTCGTCCGAGATTCAGACCTACGAGGACATGGGATTGTGCCGTTATGGGGAGGGCGGCCCCTTCGCCGCCAGCGGCAAGGCGTTCATGCCCGGCATTGACTACGGGCTGAACCTGCCTGAGCCGCCTGTCTGCCCGGTGAACCCCTCCGGCGGCCTGATCGCCTGCGGCCATCCGGTCGGCGCAACAGGGCTGATGCAGGCGGTCTTCGCCATCTGGCAACTGCAGGGCACTATCGCCAAACACTTCGGTGACCCTACGCTGCAGGTGCCGGACGCCCGCCGCGGTGCCATCCATTCCCACGCTGGCACTGGCACTTACGTCACCGTGAGTATCCTGGAACGAGAAGCGTGAGCCGAGGAGAGAGACATGTCCGACAAGAAGATCGAAACTCAGATGCCTGAGAGCCTGGAAGGGACCGTCGTCTTCAACGTGCCTTTCCCTTCTGACAACGACCTGTCGGTGCTGAAGCGCATGAGCCCCATCGTCATCCGCCAGCCTTACCACATCGAATACATCCACTCCTACGGGCAGGACTCTCCGTTCTTCGCCGGGCTGGCCAACCGCCGCTTCCTGGTCTGCCGGGAGCCGCAGACCGGCTACACCTACGCCACGCCGCGCGGTCACGACATGTACACCGGGCGGGAGACGGAGTGGGTGGAGATTGCGCCGGAAGGACGTATCCACGCCTTCACCGTCTGCCATTTCGGCTCGGAGGCCTTCCTGCCGGAGTGTCCCTTTGTGCTGATCCTGGTGGAGTTCGAGGAGTGCGACACGCTGTTCCTGGGC
Organism: Anaerolineae bacterium; assembly: GCA_034434635.1. GTDB lineage: Bacteria > Chloroflexota > Anaerolineae > B4-G1 > DUEL01 > DAOTYX01. Next base: position 4,977 of record DAOTYX010000106.1, read on the forward strand.
CGCCTGGTAGGAGTGGATCCCAACGACGCCGGGATACATTGGATCGGCCAGCGGGTGCGCGGGCGCTTCCTGCGTAACTCCAAGTTCAAGCCGACTGACATCTACTTCAACCTGGTCGAGTCGCACTGACCTGTGGGGAGGCCAGTATGGACTTCGAACTGAGCGAGGAGCATCGTCTGCTGCGCCGCACGGTGCGCGACTTCGCCGAGACGGAGATCGGGCCGCGCGCCGAGGAGATTGACGCCACCGACGAGTTTCCCTGGGACATCTTCCGCAAGATGGGCGCCGCGGGCCTGCTGGGCCTCCCCTTCCCGGAGCAGTACGGCGGCTCCGGCGGGGATATGCTCAGCCAGGCGCTGGCGCTGGAGGAGATCGCCCGCGTCTCCGGCACGATGGCTATCATCCTGGACGCTCACACCTCCCTCTGCTGCGAGCCGATCTACCTCTTCGGCACCGAAGAGCAGAAGCAGAAGTACCTGGTGCCGCTGGCGCGGGGGGAGAAGGTGGGTGCCTTTGGATTGACCGAGCCGCAGGCCGGCTCCGACGCCGGCGCCACGCGCACCCGCGCCGTGCGCGACGGCGACGAGTGGGTGCTCAACGGGCAGAAGATCTTCATCACCAATGGCTCCATCGCCGATGTGGCTGTGGTCACCGCCAAGACCGACCCGGAGAAGGGCACCCGCGGCATCTCTGCCTTCATCGTCGAGAAGGGCACGCCGGGTTTCACGCCGGGGCGGGATGAGAAGAAGATGGGGCTGAAGGGGTCGGTCACCTCCGAACTCTTCTTCGAGAACTGCCGTATCCCTCTCGGCAACCTGCTGGGCCGCGAGAACGAGGGCTTCAAGCAGTTCCTCACCACCCTCGACGGCGGACGGGTGGCCATCGCGGCAATGGCCCTGGGATTGGCGCAGGGGGCGTTCGAGAAAGCCCTGGCCTACGCCAAGGAGCGCGTGCAGTTCGGTCAACCCATCGCCAACTTCCAGGCCATCCAGTGGATGATCGCTGACATGGCTACGGACATCGAAGCGGCCCGCCTGATGGTCTACCGCGCCGCCTGGCTGAAGGACCGCGGTCAGCGCTTCACCCGCGAGGCCTCGATGGCCAAACTCTGCGCCACGGAGACCTCGGAGCGGGTCTGCTACAAGGCCATCCAGATCCACGGCGGCTATGGCTACACGCGCGACTATGCCGTCGAGCGGATGTACCGCGACCAGCGGCTGTGCGCTATCGGGGAGGGGACGAACGAGATTCAGCGGCTGGTGATCGCCCGTCAGTTGCTCGCGGAGTGAACGCTACAAGAACAACCACTGCTGCACGGAAGGCCAATCTCACCGTCCGCACCGCTCAGCCCGATGACGTGCTGGCGATCCGTCACCTGCTGGCCAGCACGCACCGTCCCAGCGTGCACAACTGGCCGTGGGAGGAGCATCTGGGGCAGGACGTCTTCCTCCTGACCCTGCTGGAGGGGAGACCGGTGGGCGCGCTGTTGGCCTGGCCCGACACGGGGCCGGTCGCCTGGGCGCGCCTGGCCGTGCTGGCCCGCGACGTGCCTGCCGAGGCCTGGCTGGACCGCGTGCTTGTGCCGTTGCGCGTGACGCTGCGCTGCCTGGGGGCCCGTCTGTTGGCCTGGATGGACCTGGGGGAGTGGGCAGGGGAGGCACTCCAGGCGCACGGCTTCCATCAAAGCACGCGCCTGACCACCCTGCTCAAGGAGGACCGTCGCCTGCCGCCGCTTCCCTCCGTGCGGGCACGGCTGCGCGCGGCGGAGGCCGCGGACATCGCGGAGGTAGCGCGGGTGGATCGCGCGGCATTCACCCCGCCCTGGTGGTTGAGCGCGCGCACGCTGGAGCGGATGCGCCGGCAGGCCGCCTGTTTCCTGGTGGCGGAGCGGCAGGGCCGGTGTGTGGGATATGTGGCGGGGGAGCGGAGCGACTTCGGCGGGCATATCAGCCGCCTGGCGGTCGCCCCGCGCTGGCAGGGCCAGGGCCTGGGCCGGCTTCTGCTGAGCGAAGCGCTCTCCCATCTGTGGGGGCTGGGGATTGTCGAGGTGATGCTCAACACCCAGGAGAGCAACCAGTCCTCATGTCGCCTCTACCAGCGGATGGGGTTTCGTACCTACGGCTGGCCGGTGGGAGTGTATGAGCGTCTGTTGTAGGACGGCGACTCGCCAGCCATCCTTTTGCCCTTTGCAGCCAGTAGTGTTACAATAGTGATCACAACAGGGTAATGGCCTCAACAACCGACTTCACGGTTGATGAGTTGCTTTGTGTCTGCATCGCCCACCAGATCCAGGACGGCGAGACGGTCGCTCAGGGGATCGCCACGCCGCTGGTGGTATCGGGCTACCTGCTGGCCAGATACACCCACGCTCCCAACCTCCAGTTCGCTTCCGCCATTGGCAATGCCCTGGTGCGCGACCCCGCTCCCATCGGTCTGGCGCGTATAGAGGAACTGTGGCTGGGCAGGGCGATGATGCAGTTGGGTTTCGCCCGCGCTGCCTGCGAGGTGCTCCCCCGTTTTCGCCTCAAGGAGTTCTTCCGCCCCGCCCAGGTGGACCCCTACGGCAATTTCAACAACGTCTTCATCGGTGAGGACTACCATCATCCGCGTTTTCGCCTCCCTGGCTGCGGTGGCATCGCCGACGTGACCACCTTCTATGACAACGTCCATCTCTACGTCCCCCGCCACAGCCGCGCCGTCTTCGTCGAACGGGTGGACTTCGTCAGCGGGCTGGGCCACAGCCCGCTGCGTCGTCTCGGCAGCGGCCCCGTCTACCTGGTGAGCGACCTGGGGCAGTTTGATTTCGCCAACGGGCGGCTCCGCCTCACCACCCTCCACCCCGGCGTGACCCTGGAGCGGGTGCAGGCCCGCACCGGCTTCCCCCTGGAGATCGCCCCCGACCTGCGGCCAACCGAGCCGCCCACAGAAGAGGAGGTGCGCCTGCTACGTGAGGTCATTGACCCGTTGGGAGTGCGTCGGCTGGAAACCGTCAGTGGCAGCCAGCGTAAGGCCATCCTGCGCCAGATCCTGGCCGCCGAGAAGTCATCCCCTCAGACATCCGATGTCTTCAAGACGTCGGATGTCTGAGACGAGGAAGTCTGAGGCACGGAGGCATAGATGGCTGATCTCGACCTGAATCGGAAGATCCCCGTGTTGGATTGGGAACCCTATCTCTCACGCCGCGTTGGCAGGATGAAGAGTTCCGTCATTCGGGAATTGCTGAAACTGACCGAGCAGCCGGACGTGATCTCCTTCGCCGGGGGGTTGCCGGCGCCGGACTTCTTCCCCCTGCGGGAGATTGAAGAAGCCTGCTGTTATATCATCCGCGAGGACGGGGCCAAGGCGCTGCAGTACAGCACCACCGAAGGGTATCCGCCGCTGCGGGAGTTCCTCGCCGTCAGCATGCACAAATACGGCGTCCCCGCCGTGCCCGCCAACGTGCTGATCACCAGCGGCTCACAACAGGCGCTCGACCTGATCGGCAAGGTGCTGATTGACCCAGGGGATTTCGTCATCACCTGCCGTCCCACCTACCTGGGGGCCATCCAGGCCTGGAACGCCTACGGCGCCCGCTACCAGACCGTCAATCTGGACGACGACGGGATGGTGGTGGATGAGATCGAGGAGGCCTACCGCCAGGCGATGGCCGAGTCGGGCCGCCCGCCCAAGTTCATCTACGTCCTCCCCAACTTCCACAACCCTGCTGGTGTGACCCTTTCGGAGTCGAGACGGGAGCGGCTGGCCGAGATCGCCAGCCGGCTCAACCTGCCCATCGTCGAGGACGACCCCTACGGGCAGCTGCGCTACGAAGGCGAGGACCTGCCGCCCATCTGCTCGCTGGTGCCGGAGCGGACGATGTACCTGGGCACCTTCTCCAAGACCCTCACCCCTGGCCTGCGGCTGGGCTGGATCGTCTGCCCGGAGGTGCTGATGCAGCGCTTCGTGATGGCCAAGCAGGGGGCCGACCTGCACACGGCGACCTTCCCCCAGTATGTCGCCAACGACATCTGCCAGCGCGGCTTCCTCAAGCCACACGTCCAGCGGCTGCGCCGCGCCTACAAGGAGCGGCGGGACACGATGCTGGAGGCGCTGGCGGAGTTCTGGCCTGCGGGTTGCTCGTGGACCCATCCGCAGGGCGGGCTGTTCCTCTGGGCGCGCGTGCCGGAGTCCATAGATACCACCGACTTCCTGCGGCGGGCGCTGGAGGAGAAGGTGGCCTATGTCCCAGGGAGCAGTTTCTACCCCAACGAGGACGGCGGCTTCAACGCCATGCGTCTCAACTTCTCCTACTGCCCCACCGAGACCATCGTCGAGGGCATCCGCCGGCTGGGGAACGCGCTGAAGAAAGTGCTGGGACTGGCCTGATCCGGTTTGACACTCCCTAAGCCCTGTGGTATAGTCACAGGCGACGGCGAGAGGGGAAACCAAGGAGGCGGGAATGAGCAGTAAGTCGCGCACCGAGCAGCTGGTGAGCCGTCTGCGTGAACTGCAGATGGCCACGCCCGACGTGGAGGCCTCCGCGCTGGTGAGCGTGGATGGTCTGGTCATCGCCTCCTCGTTGCCCGGCGGGGTGGAGGAAGACCGCGTGTCGGCGATGTCGGCGGCGATGCTCTCGTTGGGCGAACGGATCGCTGGCGAATTGGGGCGTGGCCTGCTCGACCAGGTGTACGTGAAGGGGGCGGGCGGTTACGTGGTCCTGGCCGCCGTCGGTGAGGAGGCGGTGCTCACCGTGCTGGCGCGACAGGGGGCGAAACTGGGCCTGGTGTTCCTGGAGATGGGCCGCGCCGCCGAAGACCTGGCCCGGTTACTCTAGCGCAGGCTGCTTGCAGGTTCACTCGATGGGAGGAGAGTAGGGGCGTGCCCGCTGCGCCCCTACTATTCGTTATCAGCCTGCTGTCCGTTACCCGTCATCCGTCATCCGTGGTCCGTGGTCTGTCGTCTGTGGTCCGTCGTCCACAAAGGATAGAGATGCGCAAATACGTCTTCTGCACAGGGGGCGTGCTCAGCAGCGTGGGCAAGGGGGTGACCGCTGCGGCCATCGGGCGGGTGCTGAAGGCCCGCGGCGCACGGGTCACCATCCAGAAACTCGACCCCTACATCAACGTGGACCCTGGCACCATGTCCCCCTACCAGCACGGTGAGGTCTTCGTCACGGATGACGGGGCGGAGACGGATCTCGACCTGGGCCACTACGAGCGGTTCGTGGATGAGAACCTGACCCGCGCCAGCAACGTCACCGCCGGGCAGGTCTACGCCGAGGTCATCGCCCGCGAGCGGCGCGGCGACTACCTGGGCGGTACCATCCAGGTCATCCCGCACATCACCGACGAGATCAAGCGGCGCGTGGCGGAGGTGGGGCAGGTGTCCAACGCCGACGTGGTCATCGTCGAGGTCGGCGGCACGGTGGGCGATATCGAGGGGCTGCCCTTCCTGGAAGCGCTGCGTCAGATGCGCCGTGAGGTGGGCCGCGAACACACGCTCTTCATCCACGTCACCTTCCTCCCCCACGTCGGCGCGACGGGGGAACTGAAGACCAAGCCCACGCAACACAGCGTGCGCGAACTGCGCTCCATCGGCATCCAGCCGGACGCCATCGTGGCGCGCGCCGACTATCCGGTGGAGCCGGCGCTGAAAGACAAGATCGCCCTCTTCTGCGACGTGGATCCCGAGGCGGTGGTGCCGATGGTGACTGCCTCCACTCCCTACGAGGTGCCGTTGATGCTGGAGGAGGCGGGGCTGGGCGCGTTCGTCGCCAGCCGGCTGGGGCTGCCTGCCGGCCCGCCCGACCTGGACCAGTGGCAGCAGATGGTCGAAGAGATCCGTCGCCCCAAGCCGTGTCTGCCGGTGGCCATCGTCGGCAAGTATGTCGAATTGCACGACGCCTACATCAGCGTGCGCGAGGCGCTGCTCCATGCCGGCATCGCGCTGGGCTACGACGTCGAGGTGCACTGGATCAGTTCGGAGGATGTCGAGAAGGGGCGCGCCTGGACGGCGTTAGAGCAGGTAGCCGGGATCGTGGTGCCAGGCGGTTTTGGTCACCGTGGCATCGAGGGGAAGATCGCCACCGCCCGCTGGGCGCGGGAGCGCGGCGTCCCCTACCTGGGCCTCTGCCTGGGGATGCAGGTGATGGTCATCGAGGCCGCCCGCCGCGCCGTGGGCAACGATCAGCCCAACAGCACGGAGTTCGAGCCCCGCACCCCCTATCCGGTGATTGACCTGATGCCGGATCAGCGAGGGGTGATCAACCTGGGGGGGACGATGCGGTTGGGGTTGTACCCCTGTCGCTTGGTGCCGGGCACCCGCGCCGCCGCCGCCTACCGGGTGGAGGAGGTGCAGGAGCGTCACCGGCACCGCTTCGAGGTCAACAACCGTTTCCGCACCATGCTCGAACAGGCAGGGCTGGTGTTCAGCGGGCTTTCTCCCGACGGGTTGCTGGCGGAGATCGCCGAGGTGGCCGACCACCCCTTTATGGTTGGCAGCCAGTTCCATCCCGAGTTTCGCTCCCGTCCCACGCGCCCCCACCCGCTGTTCGTGGCCTTCCTTAGCGCGGTGGCCCAACGGCAATTCCCCGGTTCATAGTGCGCGGCGGCATAGGGATGGTGCGGCGGCATAGGGATGCCGCCGCTACTCTGGGCGCGGTCTCCTGACCGCGCCCAGCCAGCGGTTCGTATTGTCCGGCGGCATGGGGATGCCGCGGCTACTCATACCCCGCTCGCACCGGGTTACGCAGCAGGCCGACCCCCTCGACCTCCACCTCGACCACATCGCCGGGGCGCAGCGGACCCACCCCGGCGGGGGTGCCCGTGAGCAGCAGGTCGCCCGGCTCCAGGGTCATCACTGCCGCGGCCTCGGCGATCAGGCGGGAGGGGGAGAAGACCATCTCCGACGTGCGCCCCGACTGACGCACTTCCCCGTTCACCCGGCAGATAACCGCCAGGTCGGCTGCACCCTCCTCGGTCAGGCCGGTCACCAACCACGGCCCCACTGGACAGAAGGTGTCGAAGCCCTTGGCGCGGGTCCACTGGCCATCCCGCTGTTGCAGGTCGCGGGCGGTGATGTCGTTGGCGCAGGTGATCCCCAGCACGTGTGACCAGGCCTCGCGCGGCGAGACACCTCTGCAGCGCCGCCCGATGACCACCGCCAGTTCGGCCTCATGCTCCACCTGCTGCGACTGTGGTGGCAGAACGATGGCCTCGTCAGGCCCGATCAGCGCGCTGGGCGGCTTGAGGAAGAAGAGCGGCTCAGCAGGGATGTCCGCGCCATGTTCGGCGGCATGGGCAGGGTAGTTGCGTCCGACGCAGAGGATCTTGCCCGGCGTGACCGGTGGCAGCAGATGGAGGCTGCCGAGCGGCCCTACTGGCTCGCCGCGTGCCCACTCCGCCCACGGATTGCCGCGCAGTACGTGCACTTGTTCGCCGTCCACCACGCCCCAGCACGGCGCGGAGGAGAAGACAAAACGCACGAGACGGTTCATCGGACCATGCTCATCCGCTCAACCCGCACCCTATGACGGGGCCGGGTACAGCAGCGGGGGCAACAGCCTGCGCATTTCGATGGGCACCAGAACGACGAACTGCTCATTCGCCGTGCCGACGCTCAGCAGGCCGAACATCCGCAGGCGGCCCATGGTCGTCTCCGGCGGATACCACGCCCAGTACCTGCTTTCGTTCAGATCGTTGTCGTAGCGATCGGTAAACTTCTCCCAGGGCAGCGTGCCGCCAGCCTCCAGCACATCCCGCAGCGCCTGGCGTTCCGTTTCGGAGAGGCCGGCCACGATCGGTCCCAACACCGCTGGCTGGACCAGGTGCGCGGCAATGGCCTGGATCAGTTCCGCCTTGCGCATCTTGTAGGGGCGGGGGATGGGGGTCATTCTGGCCGTGACAAGGAGGGCCTCTCTGGACAGCCGGCTCAGGCACTCCATCAGGGTGGCTTCGTGGTGGATGGGAAGGCGATAGTCTGCCTCACGGTGCTGACGTTGCCGCTCGCGCATCTCTGCCCAGCGGGGTGAATGAAGCATCTCCAAGTGCCACAACTTCTCTTCCTGTGCCTGCACGGCCTTGTTGTCGGGATCCAACTGCAGCGCGATATCCAGATATTCTCGCGCTTCGCTATACCGCTCCCGGGCCATCGCCAGTTCGGCCAGCGCGCGGTGGTAGTAGATCATCTCCTGCTCAGTGAGTGCAGGCTTTTCAAGGATCGGCTCGAGAAGCGCCTGGGCAGCCGGGATGTCTTTCGGGTCTTCCGAGAGATAGTGGAGCGCCAGCGTGCACCGGGCGAAGACGTAGTCGGGATCGATCTCGAGGGCCCTTTTCAGGTGGGCGACGGCGGTGGTCATGTCCTCCTGTCTGTCGAGTACAAAGGCCAGGTTGTGATGGGCTATGGTTAGGTTGGGGTCCAGCGCTAAAGCAGCCTGAAACTTCTCCGCTGCCAAGTCCCATTGCTGCTGGTGAATGGCTTCAAGGCCTGCGTCAACCAGCGACCTTAACTCAGGAGAGAGAGAGGGTGGCTCGCTCGCGCTGACGATGTTCCACCTCGGGCGAACCCTTCGCCACTCCCCGACCTCCTCATCCCAGAGCGACACGGGGCGCGTGGAATCCAGCGCCCCCAGGTCCACGAGCATCTCCGCTGCACGCACGCGCAGGTCGAGCGGACCGGCCTGGCTGAAGGCAAATCGTTCGATTTCGGCGACGGCCGCCGGGTCGCCGATGGTGAAAAGCATGTCCAGGCCCAGGGCAGGTGTTGGATGCTCCCAGAGCAGCCGCACTGCTGCTCGGAAAAGGCGCGGATTGCGGTCCACGAACTCCTTGACCTTCTTGCGCAACCTGTGGGTATCGGCCGTTGCCTCCGCGTCATTCAGTTGCTGCATTATATCCAAGAACTGTTGGAGGCGATGGATGGGGAAGAGCCAGGGCAGATTGGTGGTGGGATAGCGGGTGGCGATGCCCGGCCCAGGGGCGCCCCTTTCAAGCGCATCCAGGTAGGGAGCGGTGATCTCCTCCACCAGGCTGATTTCCTGAGCCCGCCGCCATAACCGGCGCGCCAGTTTCGCATCTCCCCGATTGGCTGCTGCCGAGCCCAGAGTGAGCAGGGCCGGCATTCCCAGGTCTCGGAGGTGTCGCCGATGGGCGGTGTGGAGCGCAATGAGCGTTTCGTCTTCGTTCAACAGGCCAAACGCCATGATCGCCTGTTCCAGGTCACCAGGGCCCTTCAGGGGAAGTGCCCGGATGCGATCTGCGTAGGCCTGCGCCCTGTCCATCTCCTCACGGGTGACGTGGAACAGGACCAGGTTACCCAAGGCTTGAACATCATTGGGCTCCTTCTCAAGTATGGACTCGCAGATACGGATCGCCTCGTTCTCCGAACCGTCCTGGAAGAGAAAGAAGGCCTCCGCGTTCCGCGGTGCTGTCCATTCCGGCAGGAGTTCGGCTGCACGGTGGTAGTAGCGTGCGGACTGACGATACTCTCCTTCACCCGCAAAGCGTTCCGCCCGTTCCGTCTCGTGCAGGGCTTCTTCCATCCGGTTGAAGGAGACACCCAGGGCTTCCGCGTCCTCGCGGATGCTGGCCTCCGCACTCGCGATCAGAAATTCTGTTTCACTGGCAACCTGGCTCAGTGACTCCTCCGCCGCCAACCCTATCTCTTGCGCATTGCGCAGCATGCGCAGGGCATGGCCCACCCATCCGCGCTCCGAGTAGATCAAGCCCAGTAAGAAGAAGGGGGCTGGCAGGCGCGGAGCAACCTGTGTGGCCTCTTCGAGAACCTTCATCGCTTGATCGTTGTCGCCCATCTCCATGTGGAGCATGCCACGCATGATCAGGAGTTCAGGCCGCCGTCGCAGGCGTTCGGGCGCGTTGAGCAGCACGGACAACGCCTCGCTCAAACGGCCTGCCTCTCGCAGTGTGGTCACCTGTTCAATGATCTGCTCCAGTGTGGGACCCCGCCGCTCCGACGGCAACTGAAGATGCCGACGCATTTTCTTGGCCATTCCATACCTCACTTTCTGTCTGACCCGGCCATTTCGATGACCATGTCCGCAGCCACGGGATATGCTCGCCCACAATCGGGACAGCGGTAATGTCCCTCGTACAGGCTCAGGCCGTCGTGGCGGCAGACAGGACAACGCAGTACGTCCGCCAGCGGGCGCACTCCGCCGCCACGCGGCGCGCCCTGCTTCACCGCCCACACGAGATCGTAGTCCACCTGCCATCGCTGGATGCGCACCTGCTCCAGCGGGAGCGTGCGCAGGAAGGATTCCAGCGCCGGGCGTCGGAAGGCACGTCCGGGCAGGAAGGGAGCATCTGGGCCGACTCGGTTCGAGGTCAACAGTACACCGCCCGGACGGAGCACGCGCACCATCTCGCGCAGCACACCGCGCGGGTCGGGAGTGAACTCCAACACCTCCAGGCAGGTCACGGCATCGAAGGTGTCGTCAACAAACGGCAGCCTGCGGGCATCTTGCCAGATCAGGTCCACCTGGCCGGGGTAAGGGCTGATCCGCCGTGCCGCCTCGGCCAGCATGCGCCGCGACAGGTCGAGCCCGACCACTCGTCCCTGGAAATGAGGCTGAAAGAGCAGCGCCCGCGGCAACCGTCCCGTCCCGGTGCCTACGTCCAGCACGAATGGGGATGGCACCGTCTCCAGGGCCATCGCCAGCGGCAGGCCCAGGAACCATTGTTCATCGCCGGGGTCGAACCGCTTGATCCGCTCGTAAGCCCCGGCGGCCCAATCATAGAGCAGGGTGACCACACGCGGCCCCAGGTAAGTGCCCTCGGCAACCACGAACTGCCAGTAGGCCAGCCCCACTGCAACGAGGACCACGCCCAACCACACCCAGACCATTACAGTGCCCCGGCCACCAGAAGCATGGCCGCAGCCAGCCAGGGCCAGACGCGATGGGCCCAGTTGCTGACAGGGTTGCCGGCCCATACCATCAACAGCCACTGGGGAAAAAGCAGGAAGGCCAACAGGAGCACCATCAGCGGTTGGTGGAGAGGCAGGAAAAGCAGAGCCGCAACGGCCTGACCGGCGATCCACGTCCCGGGCCCACGCCCGGCCACAGCCAGCGCGAAGGCAGCAGCCGCAACCAGCGAGGGCAGGGTCGCGGGAGCGAAAGCCAGATGGCCGACCAGCCAGGGCAACCCCAGGCGCGTAACGCCGTCCCATGCGCTGGCCGGGTGACCCTGTCCGTCATCCAGCACCACCGCCAGTTCCATCAGGGCGACAGCGGCCAGGGTGAGCAGCACGACCCCGGGACCGATGGCAGCAGCCACCAGCAGCGATAAGAGCAACCCTGCTGTTGCCGCCCCCAACCCGCGCCCTGCCACCGGCAAGAAGACCGTCTCCCCCCAGGCTCGCAGTTGCCCCAACCAGCGGGCGAACCGGTAAGCAGGGGAGTCAGGCTGGGCATAGGGTAGGAGCGGCAGGCTATCCCCCAGGCGCCAGTGTCGCCAGCGACGCAGTGGGCCGGCCCAGTCCGTCGTCGCCAGCGCCCCCCACAGCGTCCCCCAGCCGGCCTCGACCAACAGCAGGATCAGCGCCAGACGCAGCAAGACAGAGGGGGAGAAGGACAGGGCGCCGGAGGCCAGAGCGCCGCAGGCTACTGCCCAGGCCGGGAGGGCCCAGGCCAACCTGCGGCCGGCACGCCCGTGGAGGCGGACCAATCCACCGCTGCGCAGTTCGGGGATCACAAGGAAGATTATACCACGGCTGGGCCGAAAGGGGCAAGGGAGATAGCCTCGGGATTTCGAAGCAAATCCCAATCTGGGGACGGAGTCGAGGCTTTAGCCGGCGCAAACGTGGCGAAGCCTCGACTCCGGGCGGGAAGAGCAGCATCAACTTAGCCTAAATCGCTTCTGCTTCGAATGCCCCCTCCTGTTGGCCTTCGCCGCCGTTGCCCGCGGTTTCAACCGCCGGGCATCACTGCTGGACACAATACCATTCCACCGCCGCCGGCTCCTGGTCGGCCCACAGTGCGGCGAGCGCCGCCATCATCCCGGCGCGCGACGGCGCGCCGTGCGCGGCGATGTCGGCGCGCAGCCCCTCCAGCACCCGGAGGGTGGCGTCGTAGGCAGGATGGGCCAGCGGTCCCGGTCCCGGCCCGCCGGAGACCTCCCGGTAGGCCGCCGCGAAGCCGGTATCCTCATCCGAAGGCCACGGGGCGACGAAACACACGTCCTGTGCTGCCTCTCCGGCCACGGCGGCGAAGTCCCCCGCCCCCAATGCCGGCCCGCCGCGCGCCTCTCCCCGCCAGCCAGCGGCCCGCAGCGCCGCCAGCGCCTCACCCGCGCCCACCGGGTCGGCATCCAACAGCACCACGGGTGGGTCCGCTGCCGCCAGGGAAGCCGCCTCCGCTGGCGACACCACCGCCATCGGGAAGCCTGCCCGCGCCCGGAGCGCCATCTCCAACGGGCCGCCTTCGCTGATCAGCACCGCCTCGTCCAGGCCATCCAGCAGGGCCGTTGCCAGCGCCTCGGCATCCGCCCCCAGCGGGAAGAGCCCTGCGTCAGGTGGAGGGGCTGGCTCGTATGAAGGAGGAACCACGAGCGGGAGGCCAGCAGTCCTGTAATCGGGGAGCGCGGCGGCGGTAGTCGCTGTGCCGAAGTGGCCCATCGCGACCACCACCTGTGGGTCAAGGGCCAGTTTGCGCGCCTGCTCTCTGGCCATCTGCGGGTCGGCTCCGTCGTCATAGGCCACCAGTTCGACGGCATAGCCCAGCACCCCGCCGTCCGCGTTCACCTGGCGCAGCGCCAGCCGCACCGCCGGGAAGACGTCGTAGCCCACGTACCGGTAGCGGCCTTCGAAGGGAGCGACCAGGCCGATGCGCACCACCGGTCGCACTGCGCCGGGAACGCGGCAGGAGACCAGGAGCAGCAGAGCGAGGAGCAGCAGCGCCGCCTTCACCCGCTGGTGACGACAGGCAGTGGTTCCGTCAGGGGACCGCCCCACCGCATGCCGCATAGTTGGCGTAGTGCTCCTCCTCCGTCACGGCGAAGAGGTGGCTGCCGTCGTTGGCGTGGCAGTCCGCCATGAAGAAGAAGTAGTCGGTCTGGGCCGGGTTGGCTGCCGCCGCGATGGAGGCCAGTCCAGGGCTGCAGATGGGGCCTGGCGGCAGGCCGAGGTGGCGGTAGGTGTTGTAGGGGGAGTCCACCTCCAGGTCCTCCAGGTACAGTGGCCTTTTCCACCACCGGCCCGTGTCGGCCTGGTAGCCCAGGGCGTACTGCACGGTGGGGTCGGCATTCAGGTACCAGCCAGCGTTCAGCCGGTTGAAGTAGACCCCGGCGATGATCGGCCGCTCGTCGGCCATCACTGCCTCCCGCTCGACGATGGAGGCCATCGTCACCATCTGATAGACGGTCTGGCCGCGGGCCGCCGCTGCGGCGCGCATCTCCGGCGTGACCCGCTCGCCGAAGGTCGCCAGCATGCGCGCGACCACGTCATAGGCAGTGGCCTCTTCCGGCAGGCGGTAGGTCTCCGGGAAGAGGAAGCCCTCCAGTGTGGCGGTCGGCGGCAGGGAGCCCAGGAAGTCGTAGTTGGCCAGGTCGGTCCCTCGCCAGCCGTCGGTGACCAGGGTCAGGAACTCCTCCTGCGGGATGCCGGTCTGGGTGGTCACCTCGACGGCGACCTCCTCCAGGCGCAACCCTTCGCGGATGGTGAGCACGCGCTCCGGTCGCTGGCCACTCTGCAGCGCCTGAGCGATCTCGGGGATGGTCATCGTCTGGCGAAGGGTGAAGGTGCCCGCCTCCAGCCCGGCGTCCAGCCCTTCGTACTGGAGGTAGCGGCGGAACAGTTCGGCGTCCGAGACCAGGCCGGCTTCCTGGAGCCGCTGCCCCACCTGCGCTGCCGTCTCTCCCGGCTGGACGACGAAGGTGACCGGCGTGTCATCATTGCCGGCGGGCTGTTGCAGTTCGGCGGCGTGCAACTGGATGTAGGACTCCAGATAAACCTCCTGGGGGGAGCCGCTGCTGCAGAGGGAAAGGCCGCCGCCATTGCCCGACGGTGCACGGCCAGCGCGCAGCACCGTGACAGTGGCCACCACCACGACCCCGACCGTCACCAGGAAGACCAACGCCCGCCCGACCTGTCGTGCACCCTTCATTCCTTCACCCCACCTGTACTGTCCAGGAACTCCTGGAGGATGATCGCCGCCGCCACTGCGTCCACCCCCGGACCGCCGCGGCGCCGGCCCTTGCCGGACTGGCGCATGATCTCCTCGGCGGCGAGCGTGGTGTACCGTTCGTCCCACATCTGCACCGGCACCGGCAGGGCAGCGGCCAGCGCCTGAGTGAACCGCTCCACACGCCGGGCCTGCGGTCCCACCTCGCCGCGCAGGGTGAACGGTATCCCCACCAGCACCATTTCGACCTGGTGCTCGGCGACCAGCGCGACGATGGCGGCCACGTCCTCCGCCTGCGTGGTATGCTCGAGGGTGGTCAGCGGGCGCGCCAACGTCCCCGAAGGGTCGCTCAGCGCCACCCCGATTCGCCGTTCTCCAAGGTCGAGGGCCAGGACGCGCATATGATCACGAAAGGCGCGAAAAGCGCGAAAGGCGCGAAAAGCACGAAAAGCGCGAAAGGCGCGAAAGGCGCGAAAGGCACGGGCTAACCCATCGGCACGATGTGGACGGTGATGCGCATGGGCAGCAGTGGCATCCACGGCAGCCGTTCGGGCCAGAGCGTCACCTGGGGCGGCTCGGCCAGAGGCAACTCCGCTCCCAACCGGTCGGCCACCTGGGAGCGGGGACAGCCCTGCACCAGCCGCTGCACCGTTTCCACGTCGAGACGAGCGGCAGCATAGCCAGTGGCGGTGACGAAGAGGGTCAGGTCGCCCTCTGGCGACATCTCCTCGGCCATCTCGCCCATCTCAAAAGACGCGCCTACCAGCGTGTAGCCGGGCGGCAGACGCTCGCTCAACGCCGCATAGGCCACCGCCTCGGCGTTGTCACGATCCACCGCCATGCCGGTGACCAGGATGCGCATATGCAGCCCCAGGCGGTCTGCCCGTTCGTGGATGAAGCGGTCGAAGGAGACCTCGGCCGCCTGGACGGTCAAAGTGGGGCGGAGGAGCGTCTCCGTCGGCTGGATATAGGGAGGTTGTTGCAGCGCCTGGTAGGCTTCCTCGAGCAGTTGAGCGGTCAGGAGTTCGCGCGCACGGTCCATATCCTCCTGCGAGACCGCGCGCACGTCCTGCGTGGCGCCGCCGGAGGTCGGTTCGGGATTGGTCACCCGCAGGGCCATGCCAGCCGGGCCTTCGACGTAGTTGATCTGATTGACGTCCACGTTGCCCGCCGGGCCGCTGGTCAATGCTTCGATGGGGGCAGCGGCCTGCCCCAGCGGGGGGATGGTCACGGACTCGGTGGTGGCGAAGCGGGCGGGAAAACTGGCGGAGGAGGTGCGCACCACCGTGTGGGCGGGAACGACGACCTCCTGCGCCAGCAGGTTCGTGAAGACCACCGTGCCCGTTGCCTGGCCCGATACGAAGGCGGCGGTGCCGGTGGTTTCCACCTCCAGGTACCCCTCGAAGTAGTCGCCCGGCCGGCTGGCGGGGATGACGTGGGCTTCCAGGTCCACTGTCTCCGCCGACAGGCTGGCAAAGACGGGGACGACGATGCTCAGGTGCTCCCCGGCGGGGATGATGGTCACGTCCGCCCAGGGGAGAATGGTGTAAGCGGTGATCAGCAGGACGAGGAGCACCGCCAGGAAGACGGTCGCGCGCATCCCGTGACGGGTGTGATGCGCCCAGCGCGGGAGGCGGCGTGCTGGCGGCGGCTGAAGGGGAGGTTCCTCTTCCCACCATGCTCTGGGTGGAGGCGTGGGCCGTTCCGGCGACGGCCACCTCCAACGTTGGGCGGCAGCCGCCTGCTCGACGGTGGAAAAGGCGGAAAAGCCCATCTGCCGGGCGAGCGCGCGCCGTTCGGGGTCGGGGCTGACGACGGCGAACTGTCGCCCCAGCGCTGAAGCCTCACGCCACAGGAGCTGGTAATCGAGAGGGCGGGAGAGGGTGCGCGCTTCCCATGGAAGGTAGAGGAGAAACCGTCGTTCCTGTACGCGCCGCACACGGTCGCGCAACGCGGCCAGGTCATCATCGGGTTGGAGGGTGATGGTTTCCATGCGCAATGGGGTGCAGGAGGGGAGCGTTTTCGGGCAAAGCCCAAGAGCGCTTCACCCCTGCACTACCGCAAAATATCGTGTAACAGGCGGGGAACGTGACGCAGGGCCTCGTCCAGACGATGGGCATCTCGTCCGCCTGCCTGTGCCAGGGTGGGCTTGCCGCCGCCTCCGCCGCCGACGACGCGGGCGGCCTCGCGCACCAGCGTCACCGCGTCCACGCCCCGCTCCACCAGGTCAGGGGTCACCGCAGCCACCAGGGCTGGCCGGTTGTCCAGCACTGCGCCCAGGAGCACCACGCCGGAGCCCAACCGCTCGCGGAACCAGTCGGTCATCTCCCGCAGCGTCTCGACGCTGGGCGCCTCCACTCGCGCCGCCAACAGTGGCACGTCCTTCACTTGCTGCACCTGTCCCAGCAGCCGCTCGAAGTCCTGACGGGCCACCTGCTGTTGAAGGCGGGCGATCTCCTTGCGCATCGCCTGCAGTTCGCCCATCAGGCCCAGTACCTTGCGTTCCACCTCGTCCGGCTGACAGCCCAGGTGGACTGCGCTGGCCTCCAGCGCGCGCAGGTGATGCTCCACCCATTCCACGGCTCCCCGGCCGGTGACCGCCTCAATGCGTCGCACCCCGGCGCCGATACCCTGTTCGGAGATGATGTGGAAGAAGCCGATCTCGCCGGTTTCGTTGACGTGGGTGCCGCCGCACAGCTCCTGGCTGAATGGCTCCCCCGGCCAGCCGATGCGCAGCACACGCACCACGTCGCCGTACTTCTCGCCGAAGAGGGCGATCACCCCCTCGTCGAGCGCCTGGCGATAGGGGATGTACTCCCACATCACCGGGTAGTTCGCCAGGATGGCGTCGTTGACCGAGCGGACAACTGCCGCCAGTTCGTCCTGGGTGAGCATCTTCGTGTGGGTAAAATCGAAACGAAAGCGCTCCGGCGTGACCAGGGAACCGGCCTGTTGGACGTGTTCTCCCAGCACGTAACGCAGTTCGCTGTGCAGCAGGTGGGTGGCGGTGTGGTTGCGGGCGATGTCCATGCGCCGGCCGTCGTCCACCACCGCCCAGACCGGGTCTCCCACCCGCGGCTCGCCGCGCACCACCTGTCCCACGTGGAGGATGAGGCCAGGCAGCGGGCGGCGCATGTCCTCGATGGCGATTTCCCAGATCGGCTCGTCCTCCCCCTCCGGGAAGGCGGCGATGACGCCGGTGTCGGAGACCTGGCCGCCGGACTCGACATAGAAGCAGGTCGCTGGCAGCACCGCTTCCACCCGGTCACCGCTGCGCGCCGAGGTGACCGGCTGGCCGTCGCGCAGCAGGGCAATCAGCGTGGTCTCCAGTTCCGTGGCCGTGTAGGGGTCGTGCTCCACACCGGCGGGAGGGAGCAGGCCCTTGTGGTGCAGGTCATCCAGCAACTGGCGGTAGAGGCGCAGGCTGGCCTCGTCCACCATCTCGAAGGTCTCGGCAGCGCGGGCGCGGGCGCGCTGGGCCTCCATCGCCGCCCGGTAGCCCGTCTCATCCACCTCCAACCCCTCCTCCTGAGCCACGTCACGGGTGATCTCCAGCGGCAGGCCGAAGGTGTCGTAGAGGCGGAAAGCGACATGGCCGGCGACAGCGGTCTCGCCGCGCGCGCGGGTTTCGGCCAGCACCTCGTCCAGGCGCGCCAGGCCGGTGTCCAGGGTGCGCAGGAAACGCTTCTCCTCCTGGCGGATGGTGGTCAGGATGAACTCGCGGCGGCGGAGCAATTCCGGGAAGGCCTGGCCCATGCGTTCGATCACCATCTGCGCCACGTGGTGCAGGAACGGTTCCTGGAAGCCGATCTTCCGTCCGAAGCGGACAGCCCGGCGCAGGATCATGCGCAGGACGTAGTTGCGGCCCTCGTTGCCGGGGAGCACCCCGTCGCCGATGAGGAAGGTGACCGCCCGCCCGTGGTCGGCGATGACGCGGTAACCGACGATCTGCGCCTCCCGTTCCGCGTCGCTGTGGCCCAGCAACTTCTGCACGCCGTCCATCAACGGCATGAACAGGTCGGTGTCGTAATTGGAGTCCACCCCCTGCAACAGCGCTACCAGCCGCTCGAAACCCGCCCCGGTATCCACGTGACGGGCCGGGAGCGGCTCCAGAGAACCGTCGCTCTTGCGGTTGTACTGGATGAAGACCAGGTTCCAGATCTCGATGTACCGGCTGCAGCCGGGTCGGTTGACACCACAGACGTGGCCAGGTTGCGTGCGGGCCGGGCAGGCCTCGGGGCCGCGGTCGTAGTGGATCTCGCTGCAGGGGCCGCAGGGGCCGGTCTCCCCCATCTCCCAGAAGTTGTCCTTCCGCCCGGAGAAGAGGATGTGCGATGGGTCGATCCCTGTCTCCGAACGCCAGTAACCGGCAGCCTCGTCGTCCCGTTCCAGGAGGCCCTCTTCGTCCTCGAAACAGGTGGCCCACAGCCGCTCCGGGGCGAGCCCCCAGACCTCCGTGAGCAATTCCCACGCCCAGCCGATGGCTTCTTTTTTGTAGTAGTCGCCGAAGGACCAGTTGCCGAGCATCTCGAAGAAGGTGTGATGGTAGGTGTCGCGGCCCACTTCGTCCAGGTCGTTGTGCTTGCCGGAGACGCGCAGGCACTTCTGGCTGTCCACAGCGCGGGTGTAGGGGCGGGAGCCCAGTCCCAGGAAGACGTCCTTGAACTGGTTCATCCCCGCGTTGGTGAAAAGCAGGGTGGGATCGTCCGCCGGCACCAGGCTGGCGCTGGGGACGACCGTATGGCCCCTGGCGGCGAAGAAGTCCAGGAAGCTCTGTCTAATCTCAGAACTGGTCCACTTTTTGTCCGTCATTCGACTCTCTCGGCGGCAGTGTGGGGCCATTCTAGCCGAAAGGGGGGAATCTGTCAATGACCTCAGAACAGCCGGAGTTGCTCCACCCGCGGCGGCGGCTGGTACTCGGCGATCTCGTCGGCGTGGGCCAACACCTCCGGCAGGCGACGGAAGTCTTCCTCGATGGCCTGGCGCAGCGACGGCTGGTGTAACGCCGCGGCTGGGTGGTAGAGAGGGAAGCAGAGCACATCGCCCACCCGGTGCGGCCGGCCGTGCATCTCGGAGATGCGTGCCTGAGGGAAGAAGCGGGCCATCGAGAAGCGACCCAGGGTCACTACCACCCGCGGGCGGATGGCCGCCAGTTGTCGGTCGAGGAAGGGACTACAGGCGGCGATCTCCTCGGGCAGGGGGTCGCGGTTTCCCGGCGGGCGGCACTTGATGACGTTGGCGATGTAAACCTGTTCGCGGCGCATGCCGATGCTGGCCAGCAGTTCCTCCAGGAAGTGCCCCGCCGGGCCGACGAACGGGCGGCCCTGCTGGTCTTCGTGGAAACCGGGGGCCTCGCCGATGAACATCAGCACCGCCCCTTCTGGCCCCTCCCCCGGCACGGCCCGGGTGCGGCCCTGATGGAGCGGGCAGGCTGTGCAGGCGCGAACCTCCGCTGCGATCTTCTCCAGTTCTGACACGTCGTCACCTCCCCGCTGTTGGGTCGTTGTCTGCATTGGACCACGGACGACAGACCACGGACGACGGACCATGCAACACGCACCACGCACCACATAACCCTAAGTGGTCCGCGGTCCGTGGTCCGTGGTCAGCCTTTCCAGCACCTTCCGTCGCAGCCGCTCGAGGTTGACGATGGTTTCGGCCTCCAGCGGCCCCAACCGCATCAACCAGGCGTCCTCGCCGTCTGAGTAGTATCCCGGACGGAGGCCGGTGCGGACGAAGCCGGCCTTGTGGTAGAGGGACTGGGCCACATGGTTCGACGCGCGCACCTCCAGCGTCACCCAGCGCACCCTCCAGCGCAACCCCTCTTCCACCGCGGTCAGCAGCAGGTACTCCCCCAACCCCCGCCCCCGCCAGTCGGGGTGGACGGCGATGGTGGCGATGTGGGCAGTATCGCCGCGCAGCCGCAACCCCACATAGCCCAGCAGCCGAGGCCGTGTGGATCCCTGCCCGCCCATCAGCCGCTCACGCCAGGAGGGGATGCGCTCCTCTTCCTTCCGCTGCACCACCACCAGGTAGCGCGAGTCCGTCCGGTAGCGCAGTTCGTAGTGGTAGGCTGATTCCGGCCACGGGGAGGGAAAGGAACACCGCTCGATGTCCATGACATCGGGGATGTCCTCGACCCTCATCGGACGCACGACGATGGGGAGCAACAGCGGCAGGCCACTGTTGACCGTCTTCTCCCCGCGGCTTCCTGGCTCCGTGGTCATACTCCCCCGCCCATCAGGCGGCGTAGATCGGCGCGAGCGCCACCGGATCGTCCGCCTCGCCTCGGCGCAGGCGCGCCCAGGCCATCTCTGCCAGAAAGCCAGCCCGGCGCAGCCGCTGTGCAGGCGGCACCAGCACTGCCGGGCATCCTGGCTGTCGCAGCCACTCCGCCCCTTGCCGATCCACTTCGCCGCAGATCAGGGTGGGCGCGGCGATCTGCGCCACCAGTTCGGCCCAGGTGGTCAGACGCGGCCCGTCCACCAGCCGCCACCCATCCCGTCGCCAGCGGTAGGTGGCGACGCAGATGCGTCCCCGGCCCGCCGCAGCGACGGCGCACAACGGCCGACGGTCGCGCCCCTGCGCCGCTGCCACCACGTCGAGGGTGGGGATTCCCAGCAGCGGGAGGTTGTTGGCGAGAGCCAGCCCCTTGGCCAGCGCCAGACCCACCCGCAGGCCGGTGAAAGAGCCGGGGCCCAACGCGACCGCCACACCGCTGAGGGCCTGTGGCGACACCCCCAACCCCTCCAGCGCCGCCACCAGCCGCGGCGTCAGATGGACCGCATGTTGCCAGTCGGCCTCCCAGGTCACCTCGTAGCGCACCTGGGCCCCATCGTGGAGGGCCAGACTGGCCGTGCGGGTCGCCGTATCCATCGCCATCAGCATCGTCATACTCCAAAGGCCACGTGGCGGAAAGCGCGCAACAGATCGAGGTGCACCGGGCCTTGGGCTGTGAACAGCAGAGAGCGGCGGGTCTCACCCAGAATGCCCAGGCGCACCCAAAGCCGTTCCGTCGGCAGCGCCGCCATTGCCCGCTCCGGCCACTCGATCACGGCCACTGCGCGCGGGTCGCCCAGCCATTCCTCAAGTCCCAACCCCTGTGCCTCCTGTGCTCCCTCCAGCCGGTAGAAATCCACGTGCAATAGCAACTGATCGCCAGTGGGCCGGCTGTGCTGGCGGACCAGGACAAAGGTCGGGCTGATGAGCGGCTCGACCACGCCCCAGCCTCGGCCGATGCCCTGGGCCAGCACCGTCTTACCTGCGCCCAGCGGCCCCTCGAGACAGATCACCTCGCCGCCGCGGAGGAGGGAGCCCAGACGCGCGCCCAGGCGACGGGTCTGCTCCTCGTCGCGGCTGATGAACTCCAGGGAATGCTCATCCAGAATCGGCGGCATGTTCTCTGCCCCGGGGAGGTATGTCACCGATTATACAACCGTTGCAGGGGCGGGACAAGCGCCGGCTGGGCGAAACTTGACAATCAGCCTAAAGATGATAGAATCATCAACGACCAATCAACGCAACCTACATCGTAGCCAGGTCCAATGGATAGATGGCGGTCTTCCCCTTGCCGGCCTGGTGCCGGCGTTCTCTTTTTCCCCTTCAGGGGCTGCGCCCCGTCTGTCTTGCTGACGCAACTGTTCCTATCCCACATCTCAGAGGAGGCCAAAGATGCTTTCACCGTACCCTGCCTGCTCTATTCCCCGCCAGGAGGTGGGCCATGGCGTGGAATAACGACTGCCGCTTCATCGGCAACATCACCCACCCGCCCCACTTCCAGCGCGTGGGCGAGACGCAGACCCCCTTCCTTCGCCTCTACCTGGCGGTGGACGACGGGAAGGACCACACCTCATTTGTACGCATCGTCGCCTATGGGGACGTGGCCCAACTGACCTATCCCTACCTGCAGGCCGGCTCGAAGGTGCTGGTGCAGGGCCACTACCGCCAGCGAAAGCGACACGACAATGACGAAACGGTGCACGAGTTCGTGGCCGATCACGTCGTGTTCATTGACAAGATCAACTGGGAGCGCGGGGAGGCCGCGCGGCTGCAGATGGCGGCCGAGAGCAGCGCGAGGGACGGGGGATGATCCGCCTTCGCCTCTCCCGTCGCCTGCTGCGTGGGGTGGGAGTCGCCGCCGGCCTGCTCGTCCTGCTGGTCGCTGCCTTCCTCCTGGGCAACCGTATGACGCCGCGCGACGCTGAGGGCCATCCCCTTCTCCTCTCCCCCTCCGTCTACGCCGCGGAGAAGTACCGCCGGGCAACGCTCCGTTGGGTCGCCGATATGGCGCAACTGGACGCGGAATTGACCCATATCCTCGCCCAGGAGGAAGTCGCCGATCCTGTCCGGTTGTATGACCTCAGCCGCGTCGCCCAGGAGGCGTTGGAGCAGGCGGCCGTGCTGGCGCGGGGAGCCACCTTCACCCCCGCCCCGCCAGCGATGAGCGGTCTGGCCGCGCAGGCACAGACAGCGGCGAACGCCTACCTGGCCGCCGCCCAGGCCACCACCTACTGGGTGGGCGCGCCAGAACCGCCGGCGCGACGGGCTGCGCTGGAGGCGCTGCGCCAGGCCCGCGGACTCCAGGCCCAACTGGCTGCCAGTCGCTGGCTGGCCGGCTTCGACCGGGAGCAAGATGGACACTGACCGCCAGATTCACGACATCAGCCTGCGGCAACTGGAAGCGCTGTTGGACGCTCAGACCCGCCTGCGTAAGGTCGCCGAGGGGGTGGCCTTGGAGGCGCGCCGGCAGATGGAGCGGCTGGCCGTGGTGCTCTGCCCCCAGGAGGTGGACGAAGTGCGCCGGCGGTCCCCAGAAGGACTGGAGGCGCTCTCCCTGAGTCAGATCGCCGACATGGTGCTGACGGCGGTACAGCCAGCCCACCGACTTGCCCCACCCGATGACCTGCGCCGTCGCTGTGTCGAGGCCGAGGAGCGCGCCGAAAGCCTGGCCCAGCGTCTGCGCGCCGCGGAAGGAAGGGCCGCCGAGGCCGCCGCCGAGGCGGCCCTTCTGCGCCAGCGGCTCCATCAGGCGGAACAGGCCCTCGCCGCCAGCGGCGACCCGCTGTTGGCCCGCCACGGGCCGACCCGCGGCGCACAGGTACGCGCCGCAGCCACCCTGCTCGCCGCGGCGGGTTACGCGGTGGATTCCTTGCCTGACCCGCTAACCACCGCCGATGGCGAGGCCTTCCTGCCCGACCTGGTGGTGCAGGGACCGGAAGGGCCGCTGCCTGTCGAGGTGGAAGACCTCAGCCGTCCGCCTCAAGAGCGCGCGGGGCGCTGGGCCGCCATCTGCCGGGCCAGCGCCAACCATCTCTGCCTGGTGGCCCCTAACCCCCGCCAGCGGGAGGCGGTCTGCTCGGAGGTGCTCTTCTGGGCCGGCACCCGCCCGCTCACCCTGTGGGTCACCGACCTGCAACAGGGGCAGGGGCGCTCCGGCGAGACGGTCTGGCTGGTGCGCCGGGAACGGCGCGTCATTGGGCGCTAACCTCGTGGTCTGCAGGTACGGTGGGGCTTGCCAGGCTCCACGGCGGCGAGGAGTGGACATCGCCAGCCGCGCTCATAATTTTGGTGGTCAAGGCAGGTTGGGCGCGGTCAGGAGGCCGCGCCCAACCTGAGAGGAGGGGCAAAAGCATCGCCGACGGGCAGCCTCAGACGAAGCGCCGGCGGATCTCGGCGCTGGCGTAGTCCATAACGGCGACAGTGATGGTGATGAACCAGACAGCAATACCCGCTGCCCGGTAGTCCAACAAGCGGATGTACTGGATGAGAAGGAAACCTATGCCGCCGCCACCGACCAGGCCAAGGATCGTGGACATGCGCACGTTGATGTCCCAGCGGTAGATCGAGAAGGAGATAAAAGGCGGGATCATCTGTGGCACCACCGCGTAGGCGATGGTCTGCAGACGGTTCGCGCCGGTGGCCTGAATCGCCTCAATGGGGCCCGGGTCAATGCTCTCGATAGCCTCTGAGTACAGCTTGCCTAGCGCGGCGATGGAGTGGAGCGTCAGGGCGATAAAACCGGCGAACGGCCCCAGTCCTACCCAGACGACCGCGATGACTGCCCAGATCATGGGCTCAATCGAGCGGACGATGTTCATGAGGGTACGGACAATGTAGTAGAACGCCATCGTAACCCAGGACCCGCTCATCAGGTTTCGCGCGGCCATGAGGCTGACCGGGACGGAAAGGATGATGCCAAAGAATGTCGCCATCATCCCCACCATGATGGTCTCGATCATCCGCTCGATGCTGAGCCGCAGAGCCTCGCTTGGCGCCAGGCCGATCACTCGGGAGGCCTGCCGTGCTTCGATGCGATGCAATTGTGGCCCTTCAGCAGTGGAAGGAATCAACCGATAGGGCATAGTGACCTCGATCTCGAACGCCCCCTGGTCGTCTGTTTCCACCGTCAGGTATTCTCCCTCTTGACGCACACGAAACTCGTTGCCCAGGGGATCGAACCACCAGATCTCGGCCGTGGTGTTGGGCGCGAACCCCCGGCCGGTGAAGGTAAGAACGGTGCCCGGTACGAGCCGGTAATTCTCATCCTGGACAGAGAGATCACCACAGGTGGGGGTTGCCATCACGTAGGGTTGGCCAGGTATCTCCTCTGGCGGAGGCGGAGGGTTGTCGGTGCAGGGGACCTGGATGTTAGCGCCGGCGCTGATGACTTCAGTTATCTCGTCGAACGCGGCGCCCCAAGGCCAGAGGATCTGAGATAGCCGCGGCAACACGTCTGGCAGTTCTGTCACTGCCGTGTAGAGGTCAATATTAGTGATCTGCCAACCCAGAGCGAAGAAAAGCAGAAAGATCAGCAGAAAAACGATGCCAGACCTTTTACGCTGCTCCGGTTTGGCCAGCTGATAGGCATCCCAGGCGATGAACAGCCAGAGAGCCACAGCCCCGATCAGCATCGGGATCACGAAGGAGGGTCGTCGCTGCAAAGCCTTGGCCAGCACCGCGAGCAGGCTCCCTTCCCGGTGTGCCAGAAGATGGATGCGCCAGGCCAGTAGTCCGACGATGGTGCCCATAGAGGCGAGAAGAAGCAACCCACGATAGAAGTAGCGGGCCAGTATCTGCCCGAGGCCAGGAACGACCAGCGACAACAGCCCAGCTACAGGGGCGGGTATAAGGCTGGAGCGTTTCTCCTGCTGCGATTCGGTGCGCTTGACCATTATGCTGCTCCTCCTTCCAACCCCACGCTCACTCGCACCGCCTCCGCGCCGTAGACCTCGCGAAACTCTTCGTCGGTCATGCGGCGAATGTCATCCCGGCTACCCCGGTAGACAATTTGTCCCTCGCGCAGGCCGATCACTCGCGTCGCGTACCGCTGCACCAGGTCAAGGTAGTGCAGACTGCATAGGATGGTGATCCCCTCTTTATTCAGTTGCTCCAGGTAGCCCAGGATGGAGTGGGCCAGGACGGGGTCGAGGCTGGCGACCGGTTCATCGGCCAGGATCATGCGAGGTTGCTGCATCAGTGCGCGGGCAATGCCCACCCGCTGTTGCTGACCACCGCTCAGTTCATCGGCCCGCTTGTACGCCTGGTCAGCGATGCCGACCCGTTCCAACGCTCGCATCGCCATCGCCCGCTCCTGCTCCGGGAAGCGATACACCAGGCTGGACCAGGGGTTGACGTACCCCAGCCGCCCGGCGAGGACGTTGATGATCACGGTAGAACGCTTGATCAGGTTGAACTGCTGAAAGATCATCCCGATCTCGCGGCGAATGCGGCGTATCTGCGCTGCGTCAGCCTGGGTGATGTTCACACCATTCCAGATAATCTCTCCTTCAGTTGGCTCAATCAAGCGGTTGATGCAGCGCAGCAAGGTGGACTTGCCCGAGCCGCTCAGGCCGATGATGACCAGAAACTCCCCATCTTCCACGGTGAAACTGATGTTGCGCAGAGCAACCGTTCCGTCATCATAGATCTTGGTCAGGTTCCTTACTTCGAGCATTTCTTTCCCTGCTATCGCGGAGGGGGGATACACTCCCCCCTCCGCTCGTGCATACGTCGTTGGTGACTGCTTACTCTCCCATCAGATCTGCGATGCTGAGGCCAGAAGCCTGCAGAACCTGCCGGAATGGATCGTAGAAGGAGTCGTCGTGCTGCTCCAGACCGCTCCATTGGTAAGCAGTATTGAGGGCTTCCTGCCCTTCCTCGGTCTGGGCGATAGCCAGCAGCCCCTCCACGATCTGGTCGCGCAGATCCGTCGGCATGGAAGCGATGAACTGGACGCCATCATTGGGGATCGGCTCGGTGACCTCCAGGACAGCCACCACTTCCATCACGTCCGGGTGCTCTTCCTCGATGCGCGTGCGGGCGTCCACGTAGGTGGCCCCGGCATCGCACTCGCCGTTATAGACAGCAGCAACGACCGCGTCATGAGAACCGGCATCAACAATCTCTGCCAGGTCGGTCTCCGGGTCAATTCCAGCGGCGCGCATGGTCAGCATGGGGATGATCCAGCCGCTGGTGGAAAGGGGATCGGGTCGGCAGAAGGTCTTGCCTGCCAGGTCAGCGATGCTGGTGATGCCACTGTCGGCGCGGACGATGAGCTGCCCGCTGTAGGTCGGGCTGCCGTAGCGCACGGAGACCAGCGCGGCTTCCACTCCACACCGTTCATGGGCCATGACGTAGGCAAAGGTCGCCAGTGAACTCATGTGCGCCCCGGGCGGATCGCTGCACAGGGCCTCGATCACGCCAGCGTATTCAGTGGCAACATTGGTCTCGAAGTACAGCCCGGTCTGTTCATGCAGCAGGTCGGCCACCGCCTGGGCGCCTGCGGCTACGCGTTCCATCTCGCCCGAGGGGACAAAGGACCAGATGATCGGGTTCTCCTCGGTGCCCAGTTCCGGCGCTGCGGGTCTGCAGCCGCTCACCAGAACAACCAGGCCAATCAGCGCTACTGCTACCACGGTCCACAGGTTCCTCTTGAACATCTCCTTCCTCCACATTGAGCAGATTTGGTGCATCTATTGGGGAAACGGTCTGATAACTCTTTTCTTCGTTCTCCCTGTGCATCCCTCCTTTCCTGCCTGATAACTCCGGGGTCACACTGCTTGACCCTGTCCTCACTGGGAATCTATGCCCCGGCCAGGCCCCTCATCCGAGAGATCACAACGATCTGGGGATTCACAGCGCTTCCGCGTCACAGACTCCACGGGAGCACCCGAGCAGACAAGAATATCATACATCCTCTGAGCCAAACAGGCAAATGCACTCACCACCTGCCCTGTACAGCGCGGGTACCCATGCGCCTTCGCAGTGGACCCCTTGGCACGCTCAGAAGGGTGTTCGAAGCAGAAGCGATTTAGGCTACGTCGATGCTGCTTTTCCCGCCCAGAGTCGAGGCTTCAGCGGGTTTGAGCCGCGTTTGCACCGGCTAAAGCCTCGACTCCGTCCCCAGATCGGGATTTGCTTCGAAATCCCTCAGAACTGGCCAGGTTGCGGTTTGTGCTGACCGGAGTAGAATGGCGTTCAAGCGGGTAGATAGTGACCTTACGGGGGTGAAGCATGGACCGCTCCTTTGTGGCCGAGAACGCTCGCTCGCGCCAGAGGCTGCGTGCCCTCTTGCGTCGGCTCAGCGACCGGGACCTGGAGAGGGAACTGCCCAACGGCTGGACGGTAGCCGCGGCGCTGGCTCACCTGGCCTTCTGGGATCAGCGGGTGCTGGTGCTGCTGCGGCGCTGGGCGCAGAGCGGGGTGGGTCGCTCGCCGATTGACGTTGACGCGACCAACGATGCCATTCTGCCACTCTGCCTGGCGATCCCCCCGCGTGTGGCGGGAGAACTCGCGCTGGCAGCGGCAGAGGCGGTGGACCGCGAACTTGAAGATCTCTCCGACGAGATGATGTCCGCCATCGAAGGCCTGGGGGTGGGTTTCCGTTTCCGGCGGTCTATCCACCGCGACGAGCACCTGTCGGAGATCGAAGCTCTCTTCCAGGGACGTCGTCACCCGGCATCGGGTGTGGGAGGACGCGGGAGGCGCGAATGAAGCGGTACATTGGGATTCTGACAGCCGTCATCCTCTGTCTGGCGCTGGCCGGCTCCGCCTACTTCTGGGTCACCGGCCTGATGGATTCGCTCTTCGCCTACCGCTCGCCGCTCCATGCCAGTCCGCCAACCCCCGGCGAACCGTTGGGGACACCGGTGACGAGGCGGGTCGTCTTCGTCCTGGTGGACGCGCTGCGCGAGGACACCTCGCTGCGGCCTGAGGTGATGCCCTTCCTGAACGAACTGCGCGCGCGGGGAGCCTGGGCCACGATGCACAGCTGTCCGCCCTCCTACTCCATGCCCGGCTACTCGGTGCTGCTGACCGGCGCCTGGCCTGACCTCAGCGACGGGCCGGCGCTCAACCTCGAGTACGAGGAGACCCCCACCTTCACCCAGGATGACCTGATCTCGGCCGCCCACCGCGCCGGGCTGCGCACGGCCATCTCCGGCTACTACTGGTTCGAGCGGTTGGTGCCACAGTCCGCTGTCAGCGCCAGTTTCTACACCCCTGGCGAGGACCGCTTCGCTGACCGCGCGGTGGTGGATGCAGCGCTGCCCTGGCTGCGGGATGGGGGGTACGAGTTGGTGCTGATCCACCTCGACCAGGTGGACTATGCCGGGCATCACGAGGGTGGGCCGCGTGACCCGCGCTGGGACGAGGCTGCCCGTCGGGCCGATGACCTGCTGCGCGAGATCGCCGCCACGCTCGACCTGGAGCAGGATACGCTCTTCGTCTGCAGCGACCACGGCCAGATTGATCGCGGCGGCCACGGCGGACAAGACGCGATTGTGCTGGTCGAGCCGTTCGTGCTGGTGGGGGCGGGTGTGCGACCCGGCCACTACGACGACGTGGAGATGGTGGATGTGGCGCCGACGCTGGCGACGCTGCTGGGCGCGAACATCCCCGCCTCCAGCCAGGGCCACGTGCGGACGGAGATGCTGACCCTGGACGCGGCGCAGCAGGCAGCGGTGGAGAGGGGGCTGCAGGCCCAGCAGGCCGCGCTGTTGACAGCCTACCTCTCGGCTATTGGTCGCCAGGCGACCGTCGCCCCTGGCGATGATGTGGTCGCCACACATCAGGCCGCCCTGCAGGCGGCGCGTGCCGCCCGCCTGAACGGCGAACGCTGGCCCCGCGCGCTGCTGGCGCTGGTCGTGGCGTTCCTGCCCATCATCTGGCTGGCGCGCCAGCAGAGGCGGGACCTGGTCTGGTGGTTGGGCGGGGGTGTTCTGTACCTCGCGCTCTTCAACCTGCGCTACGCCGTGCTCGACGGGCTGACCTACTCGCTCAGTTCTGTGGTCGGCGCCAACGAACTGATCCTGTACTGTGCGGTCACTGTCGCTCTCGCTCTCACCGTCGCCTGGCTGGTTGTGTCGCTGGGCGGCCGCGCGTTCCGTCGCTCACCCCGCCCCGCCGCGGAGGCCACCCTCAGTTTCGTCCTCGTCACGATCTACCTGTTGGCGCTGCCGGTGCTATTCAGCCTGGCCCTCAACGGCGCGCGCGTCACCTGGACGCTGCCCGATTTCGCCAGCACCTTCGTGGCCTTCCTGTCGGGCATCCAGATTCTCTTCGTCGCCGTCGTGGGTTTGGTGTTGACCGGGGCCACAGCGCTCATCGCCTTTTGGACCGCGCCGACGGAGTCAGCACTTTGAGAGCGGCTTTGGATTGCGCCGACGGGTCGGCGCTTTGAGAGCGGCTTTGGATTGCGCCGACGAAGTCGGCGCTTTGAAAGCGGCTTTGGATTGCGCCGACGGGTCGGCGCTTTGAAAGCGGCTTTGGATTGCGCCGACGAAGTCGGCGCTTTGAGAGCGGCGACGCAGTCGCCGCAGTCCAAAGTCGCCGCAGTCTAAGGTTGGTGCTCTCAAAGCGGCTTTGGATTGCGCCGACGAAGTCGGCGCTTTCAGAGCGGCGACGCAGTCGTCGCAGTCCAAAGTCGGCGCTTTGAGAGCGGCGACGCAGTCGCCGCAGTCCAAAGTCGCCGCAGT
Source organism: Anaerolineae bacterium (assembly GCA_034434635.1). Taxonomy (GTDB): domain Bacteria; phylum Chloroflexota; class Anaerolineae; order B4-G1; family DUEL01; genus DAOTYX01. Next base: position 35,064 of record DAOTYX010000106.1, read on the forward strand.
CTAAGGTTGGCGCTCTCAAAGCGGTTTTGGACTGCGCCGACGAAGTCGGCGCTTTGAAAGCGGCTTTGGATTGCGCCGACGGGTCGGCGCTTTGAAAGCGGCGACGCAGTCGCCGCAGTCCAAAGTCGCCGCAGTCTAAGGTTGGCGCTCTCAAAGCGGCTTTGGATTGCGCCGACGGGTCGGCGCTTT
>DAOTYX010000107.1:0-20681 GCA_034434635.1 Anaerolineae bacterium
TACGGGTTCAAGCCGTGGCTGGGGATCTTCCTGCGCGCGGTCAGCGAGGACTCTGCCGCGCAATTGAGGAGCCTGGTCAACGCCGGACAGGCCACCGTAGGCGTTCACTCGCTGGACTTTGATGCATTCTTCTACACCGGCACGCCAGGCCAGATTGCCGCCAACTTCGCCGAGGCGCAGGCCTGGTTTGCCAACCACGGCATCACCCACTCCACCTTCGTCGTCCCCCACTATTACCGCTTCGACTCTCCCGCCTTCGACGGCCTGGCCCAGATGGGGGTGGCGTTTGTCGGCACCCTGATGAACCCGGGCGAGGAGTACGGCGCTCCAGCAGTCCACGGCCGGCCCTACCGCCTCTACGATGCGCCCGACAGCACTCGCGGCAACCCCTTCTACTACGCCGATTATCTCACGATCCCCGGTCATCCCGAGCACGATGGCCGCTTCTTCAACGTCTTCACCGAGATTCGGGACAACGCGGGCTACGAGTGGTACCCCGACAACAACGTGGCGGGGAGCATCGCGCGGGGGACGGCGCAACTGAAGCGGGCGTTGGACAGCATGGCCATCGCCACCCTCTTCACCCACGAGTACTACATCCATACCATCACCTCGGCCAACTGGAATGATATCCTGGCCGGCATCGCGGCCAACATCGCTCCCTACCAACCCATCTACGTGACCATGGACTACGCTGCGCAGTACGCGCGGGCGATGTTCACCTCCAACATCGCCCAGAGCGTGTACGACCCAGCGCGCCAGGCGCTGGACACCACGCTGACCGGCTCCACCGACCTCCCGACCTGGTTCTATCTCTTTACCGAGCAGAACGGCGTCATCCAACATCAGTTTGTGGACGTGCCGGTCTTCTCGGGGAGCACCCTGGTCTCCATCCCGCTGGACGTCCCGACGCCCGTCCCGCCAACGCCGACGGACACCCCCACACCCGGCCCCTCACCGACGCCGACGAACACGCCGGTGGTTACCCCCTCGCCCACGCCGACCCCCGTACCGATCCGCATCAATGTCTGGGAAGACAACCACCAGGACCCGGTCCTGCCGACCACGACGGACACAGGTGCCCTCAACGCCACCGACAACCAGTGGACCGAGTTCCTGTGGTCAGCGCGGGGGTATCCGGGAGTGTTCGCAGCGACGACGGAGACGCCGCCGCTGATGCGCTTCTACGGCGCCGTGCCCGACGGCACCTACACCCTGCTAGCCGGCCTCTACTGGAACCGCAACCTGCGCTACTACTGGGGGACCAGCGCGGCCAATCCGCTGCAGTTCTCCTATGATGTGACCGGCGGTGCCATGGGAGATTTCTCAGAGTACACCCTGGGGACGGTGAGCGTGACGGGTGGCCTCTTCGAAATCTTTGTCCAGCGGGCCGACCCGTTGCCCGGCGGCAGCACCTATCCCTTCTGGGGTTGGGCCTGGATTCGTCTTCTGCCGCAGGCTGTCCCTGCCACACCCACGCCGACCGGCACACCCATAGGCACACCGACGCCCACCCCAACGCCGACCAGCACGCCCACGCCAGCGGATACGCCAACCTCGACGCCGAGCGGCACACCGATCAGCACGCCCATGGACACACCGACGCCCACCTCAACGCCGACCCCTACCAGGACACCCAGCGCCACACCGACGTCATCCCCCACCCCCACTCCCACCGCGACCCCGCCGGCAGGTGTGGCCCTCTGGGACGACTTCGACCCGGTCAAAGAGACCTGGAGCCACTACGCTGCCCAGGGCGTGGACGACTGGGCCCTCTCCACCGCCTACTATCGCAGTCCCACGCACGCCTACTTCAGCAGCGACACTTCAACCATCAAGGATGACTACCTGCTCACCCGCTCCTTTGTCGTGCCAGCGGGCGCTCAACTCTCCTTCTGGCACACCTACCGGCTGGAATCCGGCGGCGACGGCGCGGTGCTCGAGATTTCCACAAACGGCGGAGCCACTTTCACAGACCTGGGGCCGCGCATCACCTCCGGAGGCTACACCGGCGTCATCGCCACCGGGTGGGGAAGCCCGATCGGCGGACGGCCGGCCTGGACCGGGGGAACACTGGGAACACTGCGAGAGGTGGTTGTGGACCTGAGCCCCTACGCCGGGCAGACCGCCATCCTGCGCTTCCGGCTGGCCTGTGACGACGGCGTGGGGAGCACGGGATGGTATATTGACGACGTGCGCGTGGCAGGAACTTTCACTCCGACGCCAACAAATACGCCGATGGTCACCCCGACACCAATGAACACGCCCACTCCAGTGCCGACCGGCACGCCAATCTCCACACCGACAGCGGGGCCCTCGGCGACTCCGACCCATACCTTCACGCCGACCCCTACCAGGACACCCAGCGCCACACCGACGCCAACCCACACCCCCACTCCCACCGCGACCCCGCCAGCGGGCGTGGCCTTCTGGGACGACTTCGACCCGGTCAAAGAGACCTGGAGCCGCTACGCCGCCCAGGGGGTGGACGACTGGGCCCTCTCCACCGCCTATTACCGCAGTCCCACCCACGCCTACTTCAGCAGCGACACCTCAACGATCAAAGACGACTACCTGCTCACCCGCTCCTTTGTCGTGCCGGCGGGCGCTGAACTCTCCTTCTGGCACACCTACCGGCTGGAATCCGGCGGCGACGGTGCGGTGCTCGAGATTTCCACGAACGGCGGAGCCGCTTTCACAGACCTGGGGCCGCGCATCACCTCCGGAGGCTACACGGGTGTTATCGCCACCGGGTGGGGAAGCCCGATCGGCGGACGGCCAGCCTGGACCGGGGGAACACTGGGAGCACTGCAAGAGGTGATTGTGGACCTGAGCCCCTATGCTGGTCAGGCCGCCATCCTGCGCTTCCGGCTGGCCTGCGACGACGGCGTGGGGAGCACAGGCTGGTATATTGACGACGTGCGCGTGGCAGGAGGGGGATCATAGTGTCTCGGATGAACATCACCCGCCAGGAAATCGGCTTCGCCCTGCTGGTCGCGGCCGGGGTGCTGATCCTGGGCAGCCTGCCCTACGCCTTCGGCTACCTCTCCGCCCCGCCCGACCAGGTCTTTATGGGCATCGCCCTGGGCACGCCCGACACCAACCAGTACTTCGCCTGGATGCGCGCCTTCACCCGCGCGCCGCTCATCAGCAATACCCTCACCCCCGAACCTAACGAAGCCGTCTTCTTCAACCTGCTGTGGTGGCTACTGGCTCAGATGGCGCGACTGGGGCTCAGTCACATCGTCATCTTCCACGTCCTCCGTGTGGTCGCTGGTTTGGCTTTCCTTCTGGCCGCCTACTTTATCTGCGCCCTCTTCCTGAAGGAGCCGGCCTACAGGAAGACCGCCTTCCTGGTCGTCGCCCTGGGGGCCGGGCTGGGCTGGTTGCTGGTGGTCGGTAAGTACCTGACCGGTCGTCTGACCCATCCGCTGGACGTCTACATCGTGGAGCCCAACTCCTTCCTGGCGATGATGGCCTTCCCGCACTTCTCTTTCGCTGCGGCGTTGATACTCGCCGTTTTCGGGCTGATGCTCTTGGGGTACGAGCGGCGGCAATGGCGCTACCCGCTGGTCGCCAGCGCGGTGAGTTTCCTGCTGGGCTGGAGCCACGCCTACGATCTGCTGCTCATCTACGCCGTCGTGGGGGTCTTCACCCTCATCGTCTGGGTGCGGGACGGCTGGTCATGGCGTCTGCTGCTCTACCCGCTGGCCCTCGTTCTCCTCTCCTGCGCCCCAGCCCTCTACTCCGTGTACATCACGTCTGCCTTTCCGGTGTGGCGGGACGTGCTGGCCCAGTTCGTCAACGCCGACGCCTGGACGCCGGACCCGTTCCGCCTGCTGATCGTCATGGGGGTACCCTTCATCCTGGCCCTCTTCACCTTCGACGGCCTGGTCCCGCTGCGGGAGCGTTCGCTGCGGGAACTCTTCGTGAAGACGTGGTTCGGGGTCACCCTGTTCGTGGCCTACCTGCCGGTGAGTTATCAGATTCACTACCTGAATGGCTGGCAGGTGCCCATCGCCATCCTGGCTACGGCAGGGCTTTACCAGCGCGTCATCCCCTGGCTGGCAGGCGCCCGAAGCGGCAGGCGCGTTGGCAGGCGCCTGGCGCTCTTCCTGGCGGCCCTGCGCCCGGAACGGTGGGCCCCGGCACTTCTCCTCCTGGCCGTCATCCCGACCAATCTCTACCTGCTGGCCTGGCGGTTCGTGGACCTGAACCGCCATCAGTCTCCCTATTACCTCTATCGAGATGAGGTGGCGGCGCTGGAGTGGCTGGAGGCGAACGCCGCGCCGGAGGACGTCGTGCTGAGCGGCATCGAAGTGGGGCAGTATATCCCCAGCATCGCCGGCAACCGCGCCTTCCTGGCCCACTGGGCGATGACCGCCGACGTCTACGCCAAACAGGAGATGGTCGAGCGGTTCTTCGCCGCCGACACGCCCGACGTGGAGCGGCAGGCCATCCTGCGCCAGTTCGGCGTGCGCTACGTCTTCTTCGGGGCAGAGGAAAGGGACCTGGGAGGGCAGGACCTGAATGGGTTGCCCTACCTGCAGCAGGTCTTCGACGCCGAACGGGCAGCGGTCTATCGGGTGGAGTGGGACGATGAAGGCTGATCGTATTGGTCAACCCCGGTGGTGGCAGCGCGCGACGGCGTTGTGGCTGTTCCTGCTCCTGCTGGTCTGCACCGCCTACTTCTTCCCCCGCTGGGCGGACTGGAACCAGAACTCGCGCCTCGACCTGGTGATGGCCATCGTCGATCAAGGGGCCTTTTGCATTGACGCCTACTACCAGAACACCGGCGATTACGCGCTCTTCGAGGGCCATCACTACAGCGACAAGGCCCCCGGCACCTCTTTTCTGGGCGTGCCGGTCTACTGGGTCTTCACGCGCCTGGTAAGCCTCGGGCCGATAGAGAGCCTGGTCGCCCGCCTGGAGACGAACCCGGCGGTGGTGGCGACGCTGGCAAGTGAAGGAACAGGCCTGGCCGCGGACAAGGTCTACTACGCGCTGGCCCTGACCTTCGTCACCTTCTTCACGGTGGCCATTCCCTCGGCACTCTCAGGCGTACTCCTCTACGCGTGGACCGGCTACGTGACCCGGAACCCTTTTCACCGTCTCGGGGTCCCGCTCATCTATGCGTTGTTGACCAACGCTTTCCCGTACTCTAACATGTTCTTCGGCCACCAGATCGTCGCTGCCCTGTTGTTCGCCGCCTTCCTTGTGCTGTTCCGCATCGAGCGCCGCGAGATGCAGCCGGCCTGGTTGCTGCCGGTCGGCTTCCTGCTGGGGTATGCGGTCATCACCGAATACCCCACCGCGCTCATCGCCGCGGGGCTGTGCGTCTACGCCTTCTGCGTCGTCCCCGACAGGCGCTGGCTTGTTGGGTTGGTGCTGGGTGGTTTGGTGCCGGCGGTGCTTCTGATGGCGTACAACTATGCCATCTTCCACACCCCCCTGCCCGTAGGTTACCACTATTCGGAACTCTACACCGAACAGCACTCCACCGGCCTCCTGAGCCTCTCCTACCCCCGCCCGGACGCGCTGTGGGGCATCACCTTCGGCTCGTACCGTGGCCTGTTTTTCATCTCCCCGATCCTCCTGCTGGCCGTGGCGGGGTTGGTGGTCTGGGGCCGGCGACGCACGTACCGTCGTGCGTGGTGGCTTTGCCTCTACGCAGTGATCATCTTCTTCCTGTTCAATGGGTCCTCCATCATGTGGCAGGGGGGATGGTCAGTGGGCCCACGGTATTTGCTGCCGATGCTGCCCTTTCTGGCCACCGGGCTGGTCTTCTTCTTCGACGCGTGGGGGAAGCGGCGATGGGCGCGCCTGGTGACTGGCCTCCTGGCCGCCTGGTCACTCTTCGCCGTGTGGGCGGAGAGCATCGGCGGGCAGCACTTCCCCGATTGGACGCCAAACCCTCTCTTCAACTACTCCCTGCCCAACCTGACCGCCGACAACATTGCGCGGAACGCGGGGATGCTGCTCCGCCTGTCAGGCTGGACCAGCCTGTTGCCCCTCGCCGCCATCATGGCGGTCGGGTTGTGGCTGCTGGTCCGTTCCGCCACCCGCGCCGCGGAGGCAGCACGATGAAGACGCGACGCTGGCAGGACCTGCTCTGGCCGGCGGGGCTGTTCGCGTTGGGCCTGCTGACCCGCCTGCCCTTTCGCAGCCGCTTCCTCTACCACTGGGACTCGGTGAACTTTGCCCTGGGCCTCGAACGGTACGACGTGCTCCTGCACCAGCCCCACCCGCCAGGTTACTTTCTCTACACAATGCTGGGCCGGCTGGTCAACCTCGCGGTGGGAGACGCCAACGCCAGCCTGGTCTGGATCAGCGTCATCGCCTCCGGGCTGGCCGCGATGTGCCTCTTCTACCTGGGGCAGACGGTGTGGGATCGTCGCTGCGGGATCGTTGCGGCGTTGCTGTTACTGACCAGCCCGCTGTTCTGGTTCCACGGCGAGGTCGCCCTCTCCTACATGGTCGAGGTGCCGCTTGTGACGACCATCGCGCTGCTGTGCTATCGTCACTGGACAGGGGCGGATGGCCGGGTGTGGTTGTCGGCGGTGCTGCTCGGTCTGGCCGGCGGCTTCCGCCCCGACGCGCTGGTGCTGCTGCTGCCGCTTTGGCTCGCGGCCACCTGGCGTTTTCGCTGGCGCAAGACGATCCTTGCCGTTGGCTTGCTGGTATTGACCTGTCTGGCCTGGCTCGTCCCGATGGTGGCACTCACCGGCGGCGCAGCACGGTACTGGGCCGCATTTTCGGCCGCCGGACAGACCGTCGCCGAGGAGTCCTCCTTTTTCGGCCTGCGGCAGATCCTCACCAACGGCGTCCGCCTGGCAGCGTTCACCACCTATGCCCTCGGCCTGGGCCTGTTGCCACTGGCGGCGGGAGCCGTGCTCTGGGCCCGCGGCCATCTGACGCAATACCGTTCGTGGCTGCGCAAGCCGCGGCTGCGCTGGCTCCTCTGGTGGACCGTGCCCGGCCTGCTTTTCTTCCTGTTCGTTCACATTCGCCAGCCCGGCCACAGTTTCGTGATCATGCCCGCGCTGCTGCTGACGCTCAGTTTTGTCTTGGCCGAGTGGCTACCGCGGGTAACCCTACAATGGCCACGGCCCCGTCGGTGGGCGTACGCGCTCATCGGGCTGCTCCTTCTGGTCAACGTTGTTTTCTTCCTGACTGCCCCGCCTTTCCTCTTCGGGGCGCGTCACGTCGTGACCACCACCCCTTCCTGGCCCACCATCCACCAGCGCGACATCTCGCTAGAGACGCGCATCGCCTACATTCGCGCCCATTTTCCTCCCACGGGGACCGTTCTCCTCTCCTTCGGCGTTGACTTCCGCCACCCGGACTACTACCTGCGCGAGTACCAGACTATCCACTACGACCAGAGCCCCGTCACCTTACCCGACAACACGGAGAGGGTGGTCCTGTTCGGCAACGGGCTGACCGGAGGGGCAGGGGCGCAGAACGTCACACTGGCCGACGGAGAACCGCTCTACTGCCTGAACCTGAGCCCGGGCCAGGAGGTTGTTGTACAGGGCACGATCGTCTCATCGCGGCTTCTTGCGCCGTGATGCCAAGGAGGTACCTGATGATGCAATCCATTCCGTTTGTCAAACCGTCCATCGGGCTGGCCGAAAAAGAGGCCGCGCTGCGCGTCCTGGAAGGCGGCGCCATCGGCGGCAACGGCCGCATCAGCCGCCAGTTGCGCGAGAAGATGCAATCGTCCCTGGGCATCCGCCACGTCACTCTCACCACCTCCTGCTCTGACGCGCTGGAACTGGCGATGATGGTGCTGAATGTCGGCCCTGGCGATGAGGTGATCATGCCCAGTTTCACCTTCGTCTCCACCGCCAACGCTGTGGTGCGCCAGGGAGGACGGCCGGTCTTCGTGGACATCGAGCCGGACACCTGGAACATAGATGCGGCGCAGATCGAGTCCCACATCACCGCCAACACCCGGGGCATCGTCCCCGTCCACTACGCGGGACAGGGATGCCAGATGGAGGAGATCAACCGCATCGCCCGCGCCCACGGCCTGTGGGTCGTGGAGGACGCGGCGCAGGGAGTCGGCGCGCGCTACAACGGCCGGTGGCTGGGCACCCTGGGCACCATCGGCTGCTACAGTTTTCACGTCACCAAGAACGTCACCTGCGGCGAGGGGGGCGCGCTGCTCACCGACGACGAGGCGGTCGCCCAACGGGCAGAGATCATTGCCGAGAAGGGCACCAACCGCAGCGCCTTCCTGCTGGGCCAGGTGGACAAGTACACCTGGGTGGATGTGGGCAGCAGTTTCATACTGTCCGACCTGTTGGCCGCCATCGCCCTGGTGCAGTGGCAACGCATGGAAGAGATCACGGCCCGGCGGGTGGCGATCTGGAACCGTTTCCAGCGCGAACTACAGGACCTGGAAGACGCGGGCTACATCCACCTGATGCGGGTGCGACCGCAGGCACAGATCAACGGCCACATCTTCGCCTTCCGCATGGCCGATCCCGAGCGACGCGGCCCGGTGTTGCGGGCGCTGCGCGAGCGGGGCATCGAGGCCTCTTTCCACTACGTCCCGCTCCATTCGGCCCCCTTCGCCCGCGAACGGCTGCAGGCGGCGGAAGAACTGCCGGTCACCGACCTGATCAGCCGCTCGCTGGTCCGGCTCCCTATCTTCCCCGACCTGACGGAGGAGGAACAGGCTTATATCATAGAGAATGTGCACGACGTTTGCAGGGGGTAGCAAAATGCCGAAGACGGACAAAGGAAACGAAGTGGCGCTCAGCCTGGTGCTGGCCTGCTACAACGAGGAATCGCTCATCCTGGACAGCGTAGAGCAGATCCTGGAGGTGCTCGACGGCTCGCCCTGGACGTACGAGGTGATCTTCGTGGACGACTGCAGCCGCGACCGCACCCGCGAACTGATCGACCAGATCATCGCCGAACACCCCCACCATCACCTGCGACGCATCTTCCACGAGCGAAACGTCGGCCGGGGCGGCACGGTGATGGAGGGCATGCGCCTGGGACAGGGGGAGATCGTGGGCTACATTGACATTGACCTGGAGGTGCACGCCCGCTACATCCCCTCCTGCGTCCGCGCCATCGAGAAAGGCGCCGACGTCGCCACCGGCCTGCGCACCTACCGCTTCTACTGGCACTCGGTGGACCGCTACCTGATGAGCCGGGGCTACATCTGGCTGGTGCAGCGGCTGCTCGGCGTGCCGCTGAAGGACACGGAGACCGGCTTCAAGTTCTTCCGCAAGAGCACCATCCTGCCCATCTTCGACGAGATCGAGGATATGCACTGGTTCTGGGACACGGAGGTCATGGTGCGCTCCTACCTGCGCGGCCTGAACATCCGGGAGATACCGGTGCTGTTCGTCCGTCGCTTCGACAAGCAGTCGGCCGTCCACCCGTTCAGCGACACGCTCGACTACTTCAAGAAACTGTGGCGCTTCCGCCGGGTGGTCCGTCAACTGAAACGGGAGGCAGCCCTTGCAGGCACTGCGCGAGGTTGGCTTCGCGAAAGCCTTTAGGTTCGGCTTCTACACGCTGGCGCTGGTGCCGTACCGCTGGACACTCTTCCCGCAGGTGCGGGCGGTCTACCTGCGCCTGCTGGGGGCGCGTATCGGCCGCGGCGCCATCATCCACGACGTGCATTTCTTCAACGCCTACCGCACCGGCTTCCGCGGTCTGGAGATCGGACAATCCTGCTTCATCGGCGACGAGTGCCTGCTGGACCTGGCCGACCGCATCCTGATGGCCGACCACGCCACCCTGGCAGAGCGGGTGACGATCCTCACTCACACCAACGTCGGCTACCACGACCATCCGCTGCAGCCCTACCTGCCGGCTATGTCCGCCCCGGTGCGGCTGGAGAGGGGCTGCTTCGTCGGCGTCAACGCGACCATCCTGCCGGGGGTCACCGTCGGGGAGGGGAGCATCGTCGCAGCGGGCGCGGTGGTCACGGAGGACGTGCCGGCCTGGCATGTCGTGGGCGGGGTGCCGGCGAGGGTGGTGAAAAGGGTGCGGGGGTGACGCGAGGACGCGGGGAGACGGAGACGCGGGGAATGGAATGGCTGCTGAGATGGCCGGCGGTCTACAACCTGGCCCAGGGGGTCGCTTCTGCCAACTACCGGGCGGCCCGCAGCGTGATCCGGCAGGAACTGATGCTGGCGCCGGGCGAATGGTTGATAGACCTGGGCTGCGGGACAGGCAACCTGGCCGGTCTCTTCCCCGACGCCCGGTACGTCGGCGTGGACCTCTACCTGCCCTATCTGCGCTTCGCCCGCCGTGCCGCCAGGGGGAACTTCGCGGTGATGGACGTGGCCCGGCTGGGGTTTCGGGACGACACCTTCGATGCAGCCATCGCCATCGGCCTGACCCATCACCTGGACGACGGCGCGCTGGAACGGTTCGCCGGTCAGGTCCGGCGGGTGTGCAGGGCTACGGCCCGCATCGTCGTCATTGACATCGTCCCGGCCCAACCGTGGAACCTGCTCGAGCGGGCGCGGCAGCGCTGGGGCGAACGCGGCAAACACCTCCGCCCGCAGGAAGAGCACCGTCGGCTCCTGGCCGCCCATCTGGCCGTGGAAAAGGGCTACCGGGTCCGCTCCGGCTTTCTGGAGTACAGCGTGCTGGTGCTGAGGGTGGAGAAGGAGACAACAGGCGGATGAGCATTGGACACCGAAGACTCGAAGGCTGGGAGGTTACCCTTGTCGTGCTGCTGGGCCTGGGTACGCTGGCCCTGGGGCTGTTCCGCCTCACCGCCTATCCCGCCCCCTGGTTCGACGAAGGGTGGTACCTGCAGATCGCGCGCAACCTGGCCCACTACGGCCAGTACGCCACGCTCAGTTCCGAGGGCTTCCGTTACGATGACACAGCGCTGGCCGTCGCTCCCACCCTCTACCTGCCCATTGCTCTCGTCTTCCGGCTGGCGGGGGTCGGGTTGCTGCAGGCCCGCCTGGCGATGGTCGCCGGCCTGCTGGTCGCCGTCGCTGTCTTCTACCTGACCGCCCGCTCCGTCCACGGCTTCCCCATCGCTGCGGCCGCCGCCTACCTGTTCCTCCTCCAGATGGAAGACGACCCGTTCACCTCCACCGTCTACATGGGCCGACAGGTGATGGCGGAGGTGCCGGCGCTGCTCTTTTTCCTCCTGGGAAGCCTCCTCTGGTTCCGGGCACTGAGGGGGCCGCGTCGGCGTTGGGGCGAGATCGCCGCTGGCCTCCTCTTCGGGTTAGCGATGGTGACCAAACTCCAGTACGTCTTCTTCATCCCCCCTGCGCTCCTGCTCACCGCCCTGCTCGCCCGCGTGCTCTGGAAGCGGTCTCTCTGGAAGCCAGCCCTCATCTCCCTGGCCTGCGGGCTGGGACTTCTTCTGCTATGGTACGGCATACTGCGACTGATCGTTGGGCCGGAGAACTTCGCCTCCCTGATGACGGGACTGTCCACTGCCTCCTCTCCACAGGTGCGTGTTTTCTCCCTGGCGCGGTTGGGGGAAAGTGCCCGCTTTCTCCTGCGCAGCCACTTCCTGCTCTTCGCCCTGCCGGGATTGCTGTATGGGCTGGTCACCGCCGTCCGCCGTGGCCCAGAAGAGACCCCCACGCTCTTCCTGGGGCTCTTCATCCTGGCCGGCCTGGGATGGTACGTCCTGGCCTCCATCGGCTGGCCGCGCTACACCTACCCCTTCCTGGCGCTCGGTAACCTCTTCACTGCCCGCCTCCTCTACGACATCGGCGACCGGTTCGCCCGGCCTGCCCGCAACGTGCGCGCCCTGGCCGTCCTGCTCATCCTCTTGATCCTGCCCCTGGCGCAGTTCCGCCTGATCGCCCGCGACCTGCTCTCTCCGCCCGACTCTGGCTTCGCCCCGTTCACCCGCTACATCCAGACCCAGGTGCCGCCGGGGCGGGTGATCGAGACCTGGGAGTGGGAGGTGACCTTCGTGGATGAGGCCCACCGTTACCACATCCCCCCCACATCGCTGCTCAACCGGCTCATCGCCCACGTCTATTTCGGCGCCCCCTACGCGCCGGAGGAGTACGACTTTCAGGAGGCCGACCCCGACTACGTCGTCGTCGGGCGGTTCGCCCGCTGGACGAACCTCTACCCCCAGGAGTTCCTCGAGCAGGATTGCCGCCTTGTGGTGACGATGGGGGAGTACCAACTCTTCGAGGTGATGGCTCAATGAGGGGCAGCACACGTCGCTACGCACAGATCGGCCTGCGCCTGCTGGCGGCAGGGATCGCCCTCGGCCTCCTCTGGGCCGCCCCGCGGACCGTCCACCCGCAGGCCCAGGGCTCGTGCTGGAGCCCACCGGTCGAGTTCGACACCCCGCTCTCGAACTGGAACTGGTTCGCCGACGTGACCGCGGACGGCCAGGGAGGCGTCCATGTCCTCTGGCAGGCCGGACAGTGCTCCACCTATTTCCGGACCCCCTGCCTGATGCACTCCCGCTGGCAGAACGGCCGGTGGTGGCCCACTTACGACCTGTTCGTGGACCAGGGAGCGGGTCAGTCAGCGGTTCGCTCGTCGGTCCTCGCCAGCCCGGATGGCTGGTTGCACCTGGTCTACCTGCAGGATTTCCAGTCCATCGTCTACCGGCGGGCGCGGATCGATGAGGCCACCAACGCCCAGGCCTGGTCGGAGCCTCGGCTGCTGAGCGGCTTCGGCCACGCCTACTTTCCCGACATCGCCCAGGACCAGCAAGGCGTCCTGCACGCGGTCTGGACCGAGTCGGCGGGCAACCCCCCGTCCGATGCCTGCCCGCTCGGCGACTGCTCCGACATCTTCTACCGGAACTCGTCCGATGGCGGGGAACACTGGTCGGCTCCGCTCAACCTCTCCCGGTCCGACGTGGGCACGATGAAGGTGCGCGTGCTGGCCGACCCTCAGGGGCGTGTCCACGTCTATTGGGAAGAAGGCGGCGACCGCTGGGTACGAGACGCCCCGGTTGGGGTCATGTACACCCTTTCCACGGACGAGGGCGCGTCCTGGACGTCACCCACACTCTTCACCTCCACTCAGGGAGTGCTCCGTCAACCCACGCTGGCTGTGGATGGGCGGGGGCAGATCCTGTTCATCACGCGGCAGGTGCCGGGGGATCAGATCCTGTATCGGACCTCCACCGACGGGCACACCTGGTCGGAGCCGCAGCCGATCCCCGGCCTGCTGCCCGTCGCCAGCACCGCCGTGTTCGACGACTACGACGCCGCCACCGACAGCCAGGGCACGGTGCACTTCTTCGCCGCCGGGCGGACCTGGGCAGGCGGGGTGCAGGCGATCTTCCACCTGGAGTGGGACGGCCAGTCCTGGTCAGCGCCCGAGCAGGTCTCCCCCGCCGACGGCTACCCGGAGTTCCCCAGGGTCGCTATCGCCCACGGCAATCACCTGCACGTGGTGTGGTACAGCAAGGAATGGCCCGGTTATGAGGAAGGGCAGACGGTGCGGGCGTGGTACAGCGAGTGCCAGACCACCGCGCCGGCCCAGACGCCGGTTCCCCTGCCAACCCCCACGCCGGCTCCGCCACCGCCCCCTTCACCCACCCCTGTGCCGACGGCCACTCCTTTCCCCACCGTATCGCCAGGGATGGAGGTGCCCTTCGACGCGAACACCCTGTACACAGAGTGGGACGAGATCGGTCGGCTGGCGCTGGCGCTGTCGCCGGTGGCGCTGATCCTGGCTGTGGCCCTGGCCGTCCGCTTCCGCCTGTTCGAGCGGCTGCTGGGAGCGCTCCGCAGACACTAGGGGGCATCGTGAACGTGTTGCTGCTGACCCAGGTGCTGCCGTACCCGCCCGACAGCGGCCCCAAGATCAAGACCTTCAACGTGCTCAAGTACCTGGCGGCCCGCCACCAGGTCTCCCTGGTCTCGTTCGTCCGCTCCGCCGCCGAAGCCGACGGCGTTCCCGAACTCCTCCGCTTCTGCCGCGAGGTGCACACGGTGCCGCTCCGCCGCTCCGCCCTGCGCGACGGCTGGCACTTCGCCCGCAGCCTGTTGACCAGACAGCCCTTCATCATCGCCCGCGACGAGAACCGGGAGATGCATGCGGCCATCGCCGCGCTGCTGGCGCGGGAGCGGTTCGACGTGGTGCACGCCGACCAGTTGAACATGGCCCAGTACGCGCTGCCTTTGCGCGACGTGCATAAAGTGCTGGACGCGCACAACGCCGTGTGGACGATCTTCGAGCAGATGTGGCGCAACGCCCAACCTGGCCCCCGCAAGTGGGCCCTGGGCCTGGAATGGCGCCGGCTGAAGCGGTACGAAGGACAGGCGGGCCAGCGGTTCGATGCCATCCTGGCTGTCAGCGAAGAGGACCGGCAGGCGCTGATCGCGGCGGGCTGCCCGGCCTCCCGGTTCGCCGTCATCCCCATCGCCGTGGACACGCGGGCCACACCGCCGGTCGAACGCGACCCCCAGGCGCAGGCCATTCTGCACGTCGGCACGATGTACTGGCCGCCCAACATTGAGGGCGTGCTCTGGTTCGCCCGCCAGGTCTACCCGCTGATCCGTCGGGCGGCGCCGCAGACAGAGTTCTACGTCGTAGGGGCCAGGCCGCCAGCGGAGATCGTTGCACTGGAGAGGGAGGACCCCGCCATTCACGTCATCGGCTATGCGGCGGACCTGGAGCCCTACCTGCGGCGCAGCGCCGTCTTCGTCGTGCCGGTGCAGGCGGGCAGCGGGATGCGGGTCAAGATCCTGACCGCCTGGGCGTGGGGCATCCCCATCGTCTCCACCACGGTCGGTTACGCCGGCATCCCCGCGCTGCCCGGCCATCATCTGCTGGTGGCGGACACGCCAGCGGACTTCGCCGCTGCGGTGGTGCGGGTCCTGCAGGACGGAGATCTGGCGGCGGGACTCTCCGCCAACGGACGGCGATACGTCGAGGAGCGGTTCGACTGGCAGGTGGCCTGCCGGGAACTGGATCGGGTCTATGCGGGGGTGATCGAACATGAGCGTTGACGCTGCCGATGCGCGCACGGGGTGGTCAGGTTGGCGCTGGCGTCTGGGCAACGGCTACGAACGGCTACTCACAGCCCTGACCCGCGACACGCGGGTCGCGGTCTCGCTCATACTGGCCCTGGCTGCCCTCGTGCGCCTGGCGTATGTCGGGCTGATCGTGGGCCTCTCCAGCCCGCCCACCTACGACGGCCTGGGCTACGACATCCTGGCCACCAACCTGCTCCAGCGGGGAGTGTACGGCTTCGAGCAGCCGACCGCCTTCCGTCCGCCAGGCTATCCCCTCTTTCTGGCCGCCGTCTACGCCCTCTTCGGCGTCCATAACTTTGCCGCCGTCCGGCTCGTCCAGGTGGGGATAGACGCGCTGACGTGCCTGCTGCTGTACGCTGTGGGCCTCAGGCTGTTCGACCGCCGGGTCGCCTTCCTGGCCGCTGCCGGCCTGAGCCTGTACCCGTTGCAGGTCTACATGGTGGGGGAGTTCTACTCCGAGACCCTCTCCTTCCTGCTGCAGATGGTCGCCCTGTGGCTGGCGGTGCGGATGGTCAAGGAGCGGCGCTGGCTGCTGCCCCTGTTCCTGGGGGTATTCCTGGCCGCCACCGCGCTGACCCGCCCGACGGCGGTGCTGTGGCTGCCGCTCATGGTTGTGTGGATCGGGCTGCTGCCGCTGTCGTGGCGACAGAAGGCGCGGGATGCGGCGTTACTGCTGTTGGGGTTGCTGCTGTTGTTTGGCCCCTGGACCGCGCGAAACTACGTGGTCTTCAGGGAGATCATCCCCGTCTCCTCACTGGGGGGTGTGGGGGTGTGGGCCGGAAACAACCCCTTATCGGAGGGTGGGGGGATGCTCCCCAGCGAAGAGACGTGGGGCGAGGGTGCACCGGAGGGAGGGTGGATGGGCTGGGAGGGGCTGAGCGAGGCGGAAAGCAGCCGCCGCTTCATGGCCCGCGGCCTCGCCTGGATCCGCGAGAACCCGCTGGCCTTCGCCGCCCTGGTGCCCAGGAAACTGCTCCGCCTCTGGTCGCCCACGTCCTTTGGCGTGCAGTTCTCGCGCCACGCCAGCCCACGGCTGACCGCCGTCGTGCTGCCCCCCTACCTGGTCTTCCTGGCCTGCGCAGGCGCGGGGATGATCCTCTCACGGCGGGGCTGGCGGGAGCAGTTCCCCCTCTATGCCCTGATCCTGGGCGTGAACGGCCTGGTGGCGCTGACCTATGGGGCCACCCGCTACGGTATCGCCATGGCTCCCTGTCTCTGCCTCTACGCGGCAGTGGCGGTGGATCGGCTGGGCACTCATCTGAAAGGCGAAGGTTCCCGCCACGTGCGTGGGCACGTTTCTTGCTGAGCGCAGAGGACGCGAAGAACGCGCAGAAAGATTTGTGTAATTCGTGGTAACTGCCTGCCTATCGGGGTTTCAGGTTACAGGTTTCAGGTTACAGGTTTCAGGTTACAGAGTTGAACCTCCATCAAGAACAAGAGAAATTCGTACAATTCGTGGCTCAATTTCTCCGCGCCCGCTGTGGTCGCCCCCCGCCCGCTATCCGCTCCGCCGAATCATCGGCAGGTAGATGAGGTAGCCGTTGGCGATGGTCACCGCTGAGGCGGTCAGAGGTGCGTGTACGCCATCGGTGATCATGGCGGTGTTCACAATCGCCTGCGGCCCTGAGGCCGTGACATTGACCGCGAAGGTGACCGTCAGCTGCTCGGCTGCCCCCAACACCCCGCTCCACTCCACCCGATTGGCTGCCGCGTTGTAGGAAGCCCCACCGGAGACGCTCTCCGACCTGTAGGCTGTACCCGTCGGGATGGGGTCGCGCAGGTGGAGCGTGGTGCCGGCTCCCAACAACCGCAGGGTGTAAGTGAGCACATCGCCCGTGCGCGCCGTGGCAGAACTCACCGTCTTCTCCACCCCAGGGGCGGGCTCCCCCCACACCACGGTCAGCGTGGGCTTCCCCACCGGTATCCAATCGCTGCTGGCATCGGAGGAGATGAAGTACTTGCTGCTGTCGAAATTCGTGTCGGATGTGTAGAGGGCGATGTTGAGGGGGCGGCCCGCCGCATACGCCTCGGCCACCGCCTGTGTCGCGTCCCACGTGTAGGGGATACCGGGGAAATCGGGGCCATCGCCGGGCCTGCGCGGGTAGACCCAGGTAGCGGTCAGGTTTTCCACCGCCATCGGCGCGGTGTTCCAGGTGATGCCGTTGGGGTTCAGTTCGTTCCAGTCCTCGGCAACGGTGAAGAGGTGGATGTAGGACGGCGCCGACTGGGAGGGGACGTAGCCAGCGTTACCCCACAGGTGCAGGGTGAGCGTGGCCGAGATGATGACCTTGCCCGGCGGGATACCGCTCAGCCCGAAGCGCAGGTAGGACTTGCTCCAGCAGGGGAAGTCGCCGATCAGGGACTGACTGGCAACGAAGAGGCCATCGTCGCCGTGATTGACGTCGCCGCCGCCCAGGTAGCCGCCGTCACAGTTGCCGCCGCCCCCCACATAGGCGTCCGCGACCACGCCGCCCAGATCGCGCCGGATGACGGTCGTGCCGGTAGCGACGGCGGGGCGCGGGACATAGGGGGCGGGGTCAAAGGCGATCTGCCCCCAGGTGCCGGGATTGCCTGCCGAGAAGGTCTCCGGCCACATCGCCGGCGGGCTCACCAGACCAGCCGGTTCGGCGGCATCGCGGTCATAGAGGTACACCCCCAGTCCCCAGACGCTGCCAGGGGCGGGCGGGCCGGAGAGGCCCAGCGAAGAGAAGGGGATGGTGATGGTGGTCGCCCAGCCAGCGTCACAGTCGAAAGGCTCTGTGGGACAGTTCCCGTTGTTGTTGGAACCGGTGTCATACCAGTTGGCGGCGACGTGCTCCGTCCACGCTCCCGACCAGCCCTCATCCCACCCGCTGCCGGTCCCGCGACCGTCGCGGTGGTAGGATGGGGTATTGTCGTTCGGCCAGTTGCGCCAGCCGTTGACCAGGAAGTAGTCGTCAGTCTGAGGTTGCGCAGCCCGATCCCCCGCGGTATCCAGGTAGATGGCGACGGCATCGTACAGGCGAGGGTCCTTGCTCTCCGAGGTGCGTTCCCAGAGGTTATAGTCCACTACCGTCACGAAGATATGGAGGTACTGGCTGGTGTACCCCACGCGCACGTCCACGTAGTTGTACAGGTTGTGGCCGGTTTCGTGGCCGAACCAGAAGATGGAAGCGGTGTTGTCGTCTACCTGACCGCCGGACGAAGGCCACACGTTGACGCGACGGACCGGAGCAGCCATCAAGTGACGGTCACTGATGAGGTGACCGTCACCCAGAACCATCAGCACCGCCAGGCCACAGGCGATGCGCCAGACTGCTTTGGTGTTCATAGAAAACCTCCTACCGGGCCAGACCAGGTGACCGTCACCCTGAAGGTGACGGTCACCTGACGTGACCCAAGTCACCGGCGGCGCAAGACCACCGGCAGGAACAGCGAGTGTCCTGGGCTGGTGGTGAACGTCCCGTCATCTGAACAACTCCGTCCTCCTGCACTGGTGGAACAGGCGCGGAAGTGGTACAGGCTGTCTGGCCGCAGACCGGTTACGAACACCCAGTGTTGCGTCATCCCTCCCCACTGCTCCGGTGTCAGGAAGCCGTAACTCGCCGTAGGGCCGTACTCCACCTGCGAGGAGGCCGGTTCGTCCGTCTCCCAGCGCACCGACGCGCTATAGAAAGTAACGCTCTCCACGGCGACATTCGTAATCACCGGCGGGGTCGTGTCCCCCACACCCGAGGCCTCGATGGTGGCGATCAGTTTCTGCAGGTAGTAGAGGTCCCCCAGACCCCAGGGGCGATCCAGATAGCCGCGCAGCGCGGGCCGTCCCATCCCCTCCACATAGGCCTTCGCCAGAAAGACCGACCAGGCCAGGTCAGGGCCGTGGAAACTGGACTCCCCGATCTCACCCTGAAGGCCCAGGCGGGTGATATACCAGAGAAAGACCCCGTCGGCATCGGTGAGGTCGTAGAGATAGGTGAGCGCTGCCGACCGGTTGGTGTCGGAGATGTAGCGGCCTACTTCGGGGACCAGGCCGAAGAAGACCGGTGCCCGCCACCCGGTCTGCTGACCGCGCGGGTCAGGATAGCGACGGTTGGCAGTGGTCACGAAGGAGTTGAAGTTGAGCCCTGCGGTCATCCCCTGGACGGCAACCTGCGCCCCCTCGGCCGCGTCGGCGGTGCGCCCCAGGTGCTGAGCGATGCGGGCATAGCCGATGGCCCCGCTGATGGCGGCGTAGGAGTCCACGCTGCCCTTTTTCCGGTCGAAGAGCGCGTCGATCTGCGACCAGCGGCTCTGGACATAGGCCCAATCTCCGGTGTAGCGGGCATAGGCCCAGAGGGCGTAGAGCGTGCTCAGCGGCGGGTCTGGCGGCGGCCAGCAGTTGGGACGGAAACTTGCTGCATACAACTCCCGCGCTGTGCCCTGGGTCAACCAGACCGGGGGCCAGGGAAGCGCCTCAAGGGGTGGGTAGCGCGCCATCTCAGCCGACAGGTAGGAGCGTACCTGGGTCTGCAGGTTGGAGGAAAGGTAAGGATAGGCCATGCTCAGCGTGTAGACCAGTTCGCCGGGGTCAAACCAGTAGATGTTGCCCGGTTGACAGGCAGCCAGGCCCTCTTCGGGGTAGAGCGTATCGCCGGGAAAGAGCATGTTGGTGGTAAAGCCCCGCTCCAGGAAGTAGGGGAGGAGATGGTCGCTGGTGTCCACGATCCGCTGCACCTCACTATTGAGGCGGGCCACCAGGTCGGCGGGCGGATCGGCCACCGGGCGCAGCGGTTCACTCCAGACGTAGGTGGTGAGGGAGGTGGTGGCCCTCACCCCCTCCTCCCTGTCCCCCTCTCCCGCTTGCGGGAGAGGGGCAGGGGGTACGGGGGTGAGGGTGAGGGCCTGTGTCCCCGTCGCCGGGCCGATGGAGGCCAGTCCGCCATCCACCACCCGCCAGAAGAGCCGCCCCGAAGCGATGACCAGCGGGCGGTGAGTAACCCCTTCGCCCACCTGCGGGCCGGGGAAAGGCCAGGTGGTAAAGAAAGGCATCGGGCCCGCGTGAGCGGGACACTGGCCATCCGGCGGCGGGCAGGCAGGCCAGTAATCGGCGACGTTGGCGATGGCGACCAGCGCGCCGGTCTGGAGGTTCAGCGCCCCCAGCCGCTCCCAGTTGTCCACGAAGAGCAGATTCCCGCCGATGGAAATCATCGCGGGTTCGTCGGAGGTGTAGCGCATCTGGTAGTCGAAAGGTTGAGTTGCGGTCAAGCCGGTGATGTCCAGTGTGGAGAGATCCATCCGCCCCAGTTCGGCGTCGTACCTGGTTGTGACATGGCCCGATCCACCGTCGGTCTGGATGCCGTGACGCGCCCGGTAGACCAGGTAGACGGTGCCATCTTTGACCACAGGCGGGGCCGGGGCGTCGCCGTTGCCGTAGGTGTAGAGGACAGGTGCCGGGCCACGCAGCGCGCCGGTGGAAGCGTCCAGCGCGAAGAAGGTCTGCCGGTCGGGATTGTTCGTCAGATGGGTCACGATGTGCGGCCGGACGGCGGCCCAGTCCGTGGCCCAGTCCGGGTTCACCGCGCCAGCCTGGTCCATCACGTCATCCCCCTCGTGGAGCAGGAAGTGGAAGTTGCGCAGCGGCTGGGAGCGGTAGATGACGGTGTTGCCAACGACGACGGGCCACCGTTCGGCCAGCGACTGCCCTTGAAGGCGCGTGCGCCAGCGCAGCTGCCCGTCGGAGGTGCGCAGCGC
>DAOTYX010000108.1:0-29883 GCA_034434635.1 Anaerolineae bacterium
ATGCCGGGATCTCAGTTCATCCCCGAGATCTCGAAAGTGTAGCCGAGGATGGTGACCACGCAGGTGTCGGCTTCCGGGCGGGTGAACTGCAACTCCACATCGCGCGTCTGACCAGGGGACAGGGTCCACGGCAGGAGCGGGG
Source organism: Anaerolineae bacterium (assembly GCA_034434635.1). Lineage (GTDB taxonomy): Bacteria > Chloroflexota > Anaerolineae > B4-G1 > DUEL01 > DAOTYX01. The sequence goes on from DAOTYX010000108.1 coordinate 143, forward strand.
CTGTGGTCTGCAAGACGCCCGGCCCGGCGCTGGAACTGATCTCGATGTCGCTTTCGCGCACTGTGAGCGGCTCGTCCCCCCGATTGGTGATCACCGCCACGATGTGCAGGACCTCCCCGTTCTCCCCCAGGAATGCCTGGTCAATCTGGACGTCGGGAACGGCAGCGGGGGCGACCGGCCCGACCTCGGTGGGGGATTCCTCCGGGGCGGGCGTGGGCGCGGTCGTGGCCTCGAACTCGGCACGGACGACCCGCTGTTGTTCGCCCTCGCTCAGCAGGACCAGCGTCAGGCCAGGTTCGGCCTGGGCGAAGATGGCCGGGTCGTCGCGGGAAGTCTCTTGCGAGGAACGGACGCGGAAGGTAAGCCGCGTGCCGTTGGAGAGGTCGAGCAGCAGCGGATCCCCTCGCTGCAATCCTTCCAGCATCTCCTGGTTCTCAGCGGTCGGTTCCAACCCCAGCACGTAGTTGATGACCGTGCCGTGAACCCAGATGGCCGCTCCCGGCCGTTCCTCCGGTGTGGCCCAGGTGTCGGTCGCGCCGGGCGTGGTAGCCTGGATGGGGTAGGAGAGGCTGCCGGCGTTCAGTCGCTGTGGCACGGGCAGGCTGATCTGCGTCCCGCCGACGTCCACGACTGGTGGCGCGGATGGGGTGGGTGGGGTCAGGGGGCTGGGGAGCGGGCCCGGTCCGGAGAGACGTGTCACCACAAGGGGGATGCCAGCGGTCTGGTCGTGCAGGAACAGGGGGCGTAAGGCGAGCATCAGGATCAGGACGAGGATGACCACGCCGCCGAATACGGCCCCGACGAGCAGGGGCAGGCGGGAAGAGAGCCACGAGCGGGTCAGGTGCGGCCCGCGGGACGGGCCGGGAGGAACGAAAGGAGGAGGACTGCTACTCTGGCCTGGCGGCGTGGGAGCACTGGTCATGCGGCGTCCTTTCCCGGAAGGCGTCCTTGTGCTGACTGCGCTCAGGAGGCCGTGACCGGTTGGATGCGGATGTAGGTGGTGCCTTCCTCTCTGAGCACGTGGCTGATGCCCAGGTAGGGGATGCTGATGCGTACTGGCCCCTGTGCGGCAGCGGTGAAGGCGAGATGGCCGAACTCGTCGGTGACCCCCTGGGTGATCTGTCTGCCGGTCGCCGTGTCGTAGGCCACGACGGTAAGGCCGGCGATCCCCTCGCCCGCGCCGACGACGCCGTCATCGTTGCTGTCGTAGTAGATGGTCAGGTCCACAGGCACGAAGTGGGGCGCAGGAGTGCCGACCGGTGCGGGTGGGGTGGGGGTGGTCAGCGGGCGGATCTCCAGGTAGCCGCGATCATCGCCGCCCGTCTCACCAGGGGTAGGCGTGGGCAGTGGGGAGGAGGGGGGAGCGGCGGTCGTGTCTGGGCGTGGGGTGGCGGTGGGGACAGGCGTGGCGGTCGGCTGACCCGGCGTCTCCATCGTGCAGCGCAGGCTATAACTGCTGCGCGTCACTTCGGTGGAGGGCAGCCGGTTTCCGGTGCCAATGAGGATGTAGAGGAAGCCCTCGTAGGTGGAGAGATAGGAGAAGCGGCAGTTGTAGTCGCCCAGGATGATGTCGTCATTGCCGCCGATCAGGTTGCGGTTGCCGTCGTAGACGATCATGTTGGGGTCCACCCCAGGAGCCAGGTTCGAGGTCTGGCAGGTGTAGAGCAGGCCTGGTTTGACCCATATCTTGTAGTAGTCGTTATCCACAGCCCCACCAGCCCAGGGGATGAAGTTCAGGTTGTCGTAGGTGATGTTCACGCCGATAGTGGCCGCGGTGTCGAAGTTGTAGTTTGGCTCGAAGGCGTCAGCGCCAGGGATCGCCGTGGCCGGGATCGGTGTGGGGGTCGCCGTCGCGCCGGGGATTGGGGTGCGGGTGGGGGTATGGGTGGGTGTCGGTGTGGGGGAGACGTAGGACTGGACTACCTCAAAGATGTACGCAGCGGTCGCCAATGTGTTGGTCGTCGGATCGTAACTCTGAATCTGCAGGTAGTGACGATTGCCCGTCGCGGTCCAGGATTGGGAGGTATAGTAGCGGGAAGCCTGGCTGCAGGGCGATATGAAGGAGCAGTTTTCAGCATACAGGCAGATGCGGATGCTCAGGTTGCCCTGGATCTGCAGGTTAGCGAAGTAGGGAAAGCCGGGCGTGGTGTTGACGTAGTACCAGTCGGTATCGGTGATGGGGCTGATCGCTCCGCGGATGGGTTCTGCCAGACCAAGCGGGAGGGCCTCTGCGCAGCCGTTGTTGGGCTCCTGTTCGGTGGGCTGGGCCACTGGCGCCGCCAGGGTCGTGTTCGGGTGGCGCGGGAGGATGGCCGACAGCGCCAGCAGCAACCCCAGCGCCGCGACCATCGCGGCCACCCATAGTGCATGTGAACCTCTCATCATCTGCTCCTTCGGCCCGTCGGGCCAGAGCGCCTCTTCGGAGAGTACTATACCATAAATCTCATGAGACTTCAAGTCCGCAAAGATGGCGGGTTTGTAGGACAACTGCTCGCAATTGTCCTACAAAGAGGTTTCTCCTACAGGCCGATGGCCTGACGGCGGCGGGCGATCTCGGCGCGCAGTTCCGCCCGCTGCTGCAGGACCTGGCGGAGGTCTCCCTGCCATTCCTCCTGCCAGGCGGAGTCCAGCGCCGCCATCTGCCCGCTCAATTGCTCCGCTGGCTCGACCAACCCGGTCTGGAGCGGTGTGATCAGCCGACCGGTCAGGCTGTTGGCGTCCTGAGGGGTGAACCAGCCCTGCAGGGGCTCCAGGATGCGGCTGTAGAGCCCTTCCTGCAGGTCGGGTAGCAGGGTGACAATATCGGCCAGCCGCTCCAGGCCGTCGCGGATGCTCTGGGCGGCAGAGGACGGCAGGCGGTCGAGCAGCCAGGAGAGGAAACTGCCGAACGTCTCCGTGAGCGGCCCGCTGATGCCCAGTAGCCCGTTGATGCTGTTTTCCAGGGCCAGCATGCGCTGCGACAGGGTGGTGAGGGACTGGCGGAGCCACTGGAAGGCGGCCTGGAGGGTGGGGAAGTCGGACTGAACCCCTTGCAGGGCGCTCTGGCCGGCGCTCAACCCGGAATCGAGCAGGGCGCGGGAGGAGCGCAGGTCGCCCATCCGTTCGTCGAAAGTCGCCAGGGCGGTCTCCAGGCGATGGTCCAGTCCTGTCTCCTCCAGCCGCTCATACAGGGTTACCAATTCGCGTAGTCGTCCGGCTTCGGCCTGCGCAGCGGCGGTCTGACCATAGCCCAACTGCCACAGGGCAAGCCCGCCGATAGCCGCAGTGAGCCCTCCGCCGGCGAGCGCAGCCTTCAGGAACTCGCGCCGGTTGGTTCCTGTCTGTCGGGTGGTCTGCCTGTCAGGCGCTGCTGCTCCAAGCACGCGATCCAGTTCTTCCAGCGCGTGGTCGTCCAGGCGCTCCAGCCGCTCCATCACCCGCGCCATCTGCGCGGCGCGGTGGACTTTCCTCCTCCATGCCTCCTCGCTGCTCATGCCTTGTCCTCCATGTCGAAACCATCCGCTGGAGGGTTGGTGTAGCCCATCCGTTGCACCTGAAAGGGGTCTTGCCGCCAGTCTTTGTTGACCTTGACCCGCAGGTCCAGGTAGACCTGTCCGCCGGTCATACGCTCGATCTCCTGGCGCGCGGCGGTGCCGATCTGACGGAGCATGCGTCCGTGTGCGCCGATGAGGATGCCCTTGTGTGACTCCCGTTCGACGTAGAGCGTGGCGGCGATGTAGAGTCGGCCCTTCCCCCGCTCTTTGAACTCCTCAACGACCACCGCGACGCCGTGAGGAACCTCCTGGCGGGTCAGGTGCAACGCCTGCTCGCGGATCAGTTCGGCGGCGATCTCCCGCTCCGTCTGGTCGGTGACCTGGTCGTCGGGGTAGTAGCAGGGGCCCTCTGGCAGGTGAGCGATGACGATCTTCAGGAGCCTGTCCAGGTTGACCCCCTGCGAGGCTATGGTCATCATCCAGTCGGCGTGGTCGGGGAGGAGTGACCAGTAGGCCTCGGTATGGGGCTGCACCCGCTCTGGCGGCAGGCGATCCATCTTGTTGAGCACCAGGATCACCGGATTGACGGTCCGCTGGCGGATCAGGCGCGCGATCATCCGCTCCTCGTCGGTAGGGGGCACAGAGACATCCACGACGAACAGGATGACGTCAGCATCGGGGATGGCGGAAGCGGCGGTGGCGACCATCGCCTCACCCAGTTTGTGCAACGGGCGATGCAGGCCGGGCGTGTCCACCAGAATGACCTGCGCTTCTGGGAGGGTGAGGATACCCAGGATGCGGGTGCGGGTGGTCTGCGGCCTGGGGGAGACGATGGCGACCTTCTGGCCCAACAACCCGTTGACCAGGGTGGACTTGCCTACGTTCGGTCGGCCAACGACAGCGACAAAGCCGGAGCGATGGGGGGGCGTTTCGGGCTCGGTCATATCACCAGAGGCGGCAGAAGGCGCAGGGGCCGGGCACGCTGGTCGGCTGACCGCAGGTGGGGCAGGGGTGGAGCGTCACCTCCTGCGCCGCCTGGCCGAACAGCCCGTCCTTCCTGGCCTGCAAAAAGGAGAGGTAGAACTGCATCTTGGCTCCTGGCGACTCTGTCTCTAGCCGGCTGAGCAGTTCCTTGTAGAAATTGGTCAGGTTGCCTTCGGCGAAGGGGCACTCGTCGTAGATGTAGTCCAGGCCGCGGATGAGGGCGTAGGCGGCGGTCTCGCGCTCATAGAACCTACAGAGGGGTTTGACCTTGCGGCCCAACCCTTCCCGTTCCTCGAGGACGGGGGCCTGGCGGGCCAGGTAGCCCACCTGCCAGTGCAGGACGTTGCTCAGCAGCACCGCGACCTCGTCGTCCAGGTTGTGGCCCGTCGCCAGCACTGCGTAACCGTGCTCCTGGGCGATGCGGTTCATCTCGTGCCGCTTGACCAGCCCACAGACAGCGCAGGGCTTGCCTCGCCCGCGCAGTTTGCGCCGCGCCACCTGGGGGATGGTGGCCCCGTAGGTCGCCGCCACGTCCACCACGTGTAGCCGCGCTTCAGGACGGGTGGCCATGAAGGCTTCTATCTTCTCCAGCGAACGGTGTGAATACTCTCCCTCGCCGTCAATCCCCAGATTGATGTACAGTCCGTCCGCCGGGTAGCCCAGCCGCAGCAACACGTCCCACAGCGCCAGGCTGTCTTTGCCGCCGGAGACCGCCACCAGGATGCGCTCCTCCGGCTCGAACATGTGGTAGCGGGTGATGGTCCGCTCCGTCTGGGCGAGGAACCACTCCAGGTAGTGTGGCGCACAGAGGGCCAGTTTGTGATGCCGCATGTTCACTGCGGCAGGCTGTCCGCATTTGCGGCACTTCACCCGACCCCCTACCCGCCGGAGACGACGGCGACCAGGCGGATCTCGTCGGTTGTCTCTAACAGCGTGTCCTCGGTGAGCAATTGCCCCTGACGGACCACCAGCACGGTCTCTGGGATCAGGCCGACCTTCTCTACCGCCTGGCGGGCGGTCATGCGGCCCGCGATCTCCCAGGTCTTGTCACGATAGGTAACGCGCATATGGCTCCCTGTCAACCTAAGTCTCCCGGAAGCGGGCTTCCAGTTGATCCAAAAGTTCGGCCGCCTCGACCAGTTTGTCGAGCGGGTTCTGGTCACCGACGAAGAAACGGTAGTCGCAGGGCATGACGTCGAGGGTGGAGACCAGGGCGGTGAAGTGGTCGTGGAGCACCCGTTGACTCACCTGGTAGGTTTCGGCGACCTCGCGCTGCTTGACCGGGTACAGGTTCACCTTGCGCACGACGTAGTCGAGCGCGGCGGCCCAGGCTTCCGGTTTGCGCAGGATCAGCGGTTCTCTGCCGAGGGCGATACGGTACTCCAGCCACATCTGCAGGGAGGCGCCGATGAGTTCGATAGGCAGGCCGGCATCGCTCATCTTCTCGGTGAGGATGGTCTCCACGTCGTCCAGACCGCTGGCGAAAAGGCGCTCGAAGCGCTCGGCGACGTCGGCATCGGGTTCCAGGCGCAGGAACTCGGCCAGCGCGCGTAGCGCCTGGTCAAAGTCGCCGCTGCGGGAGAGTGCCCGCGCCAGGTTGAGGTAGTAGTCCGCTTCGTCCGGTGCGAGTTGGATGGCCGCGCGGAACTTCCTGACCGCGTTGTCCACATCCCATGCGGCATAGGCGGCCAGGCCCTCCTGGTTGAGGAGTTCGGCTTTGGGTTGTCTGACTTTCGGTGTTTTCTTCGTCACCATTTTACCTCTCCCGCCAGGTTACGTTCGCACACCTGTCATTATAGCACGGGCGCGGAAGTTGACAATCCGCCTGCCGACGCCCGCCGCGCGGCCAGCACCTCGAGCAGGGCCAGCAATCCGCCGGAGACGACCGATTGTCCGCCCATCAAGATTGGGATTTCTGTCTCTGTTGCCGCGCGTGAGAAGTCGCGCAGGAAGGGTTCGCCGACCTCGCGCCAGCGGCCCAGGTCGGCGTTGAAGCGGTCGGCGGCGCTGGGCCACAGGCCGCGCGCGCCGAGGATGACGCGGCTGTCGAGCAGCAGCGCCTGGCACATGCTGGCCAGGGTGCGGAAGAACTCCCGTATGCCCACCCGATCCAGGAGCACGTTCAACAGCGAGCGCACTTCGCCCCGGCTGAGGCGTCCGCTGGCGATCATGCCCCGTTCTTCGGCGAAGCAGCGCACCCAGCATTGGGTTTGCTGTTCCAGCGCCGCCCAGGCGGCGGCGGAGGTACGCCCGATGAGCGCCAGGTGCGCTCCTTCGGTGGCCATCACCTGCAGCACCTGTTCGACTGGCTCGCCGGGCCAGTCCAATTCGGACAACGCCGCCTGCAGGTGGGGGCCCACGGCGGGGTGCAGGCGAGCGACCAGCAGGTCTGCTGGCGTGTCCAGGTCGAAGCGGCTGGCGGCAGTGGGGGGGAGGGCGCAGGCGGGCAGGCCGGCCTCACGGGAAAGCGCCCAGGCCAGACCGTTGTCTCGCGCCTGGGCGGCTATCAGGGAGAGCCACCCGTCAGCAGGCTGGAAGCCGATCCAATCGGAGGAGTGGAGGTTATTGGTGAGCAACCCCGGTCCCCCGGCGGCCCACCGGTGGAGCATCTCTCGCCACTGGGTGGTGGTGAGGAGCGGGGCCGCTCCGCCCCCGGCGTAGAGTGCCCGTTTCACGTCGTGGCGGGCGATCAGGTCGGCCAGGCGCTGTCCGAAGTGGAAGGGGATCCCTGGAGGGTCGAGGTCTACCGTCACCGGCCATTCGCGTAGTGAAGAGGCCCACTCCGCGTCATCCGTGGCGATGATGGCCTGGCCGATCTCCTCGCAGGCCAGCAACCTCTCCAACAGGTCGCGCGCGGCGGCCTGCACGGCCCGGCGCATGGTGATCTCTACCGCGCTCTTTCCTCCGCCGCCGACGAACAGCAGCAGGGTGATGAGGTTGGCTCTGGCAGCGCCCATATTCCCTCCGTGGGGTGTGGGGGGCATAGTATGGGGCGCAGCGTCGCTGCGCCCCTACGAGGTATTGCGTGCGGGATTGTCTAGCGGGTCTCGGGCATGATCAGCCCATAGTTGCCGTCATTGCGGCGGTAGAGGACGTTGATGCTGCCCTCTTCGGCGTTGAGGAAGACAAAGAACTGGTGCCCCAGCAGTTCCATCTGCTCGATTGCCTCCGAGGGGCTCATCGGCACGACCTCGAAGCGCTTGGTGCGTACAATCTCACCCTCGGGGGCCTCCTCCGCCTCGCCCTCTGCGGCTTCCTCCTCGCCAGTGCGCTGCCAGCGGTCCTGTCGTCGCTTCTTGTAGCGGGAGATCTGGCGGCGCATCTTGTCCACCGCGGTGTCAATGGCGACGAGCATATCGGAGGCGCGCTCCTCCGCCCGCAACATCGTCCCGCCGGTGCGCAGGGTGAGCTGGGCCACCTGGCGGTCGGAGTTCGAGCGCGTCTTCTCGACAGCCAGGTCCACACGCACCACATCCAGGTTCGGCAGATAACGGTTCAGTTTCTTGACCTTCTGGTTCACGTATGTCTGGAGACGAGGGGTGATCTCCAGATTGCGTCCGGTCAGTTGGATTTCCATGCCGTTTTACCTCCAGGAGTAGTTGTTTTGCTGCGGCCTCTATCTACCACAGATGTGTCCTGGCGCCGTGGCGGTCAACGGAGTGGAGGGTGACGAGTTCGGGCCAGGGTGAGCGCCCAGACCAATGAGGCGCCACTGGCACGCAGCGCGTCGGCGCAGGCTTCCAGAGTCGCGCCGGTGGTGCAGACATCGTCCACGAGCAGCACGCGGGGCGGCAGACGGGAGCCATCGGGGCAGCGGAAGGCGCCGGCGATGTTCTGTCGTCGCGCTGCGGCATTGAGGCGCATCTGCGGGGGAGTGGCCCGGGTGCGACAGAGTGCCTCCTCGTTCACGGCCAGTCCCGTGCGCCAGCCGATCTCGCGGGCCAGCAATGCTGCCTGGTTGTAGCCCCGCTGGCGCAGGCGACGCGGATGTAGCGGCACCGGCACGATGACGTCCACCTCTGGTGGCTGTTGCTGCCAGGCAGTCGCCATCAGCGCGCCCAGGGGAGGGGCCAGCGTCCGGCCGCCACGGTACTTCAGGCGATGGACGGCGTCGCGCACGGGACCTTCGTAAAGGAGAACCGAGCGAATGCCCTCCAGGCGAAGGGGGGTCTGGCGGCAGCGGCGGCAGACCGTCCCGTGTGACAGGGGCTCGCCGCAATGCTGGCACACCGGACCGGTGATATAGGGCAGGTGCGGGGTGCATTCCACGCACAACCAGGTCCCCGGGCGGCGGCAGATGATACAACGTGGCGGGAAGAGCAGGTCAAGCAGCGTGTGCCACAGACTCATCCCGCCAATGATGACGGTGTCAACAGATGGCATAGGCTTCGTTGTTGGCTTCGATGAAAAAGCGTTCAGGGCGTGTTGATGGTCGAGAAGATGTTCAAGACCTGTAGCGCTGCTGGCCCGAGGATAGGGATGAGCAGCGATGGGAAGATCAGCAGCACAGTCGGCAGGGCGATCTTCACCGGCGCCTTGCGGCCTTCCTCCTCGGCGCGCTGACGGCGGCGGATGCGCATTTGCTCCGACTGAATGCGGAGCACCTTGGCGATGCTCACGCCCAACTGGTCGGCCTGGATGACGGCGGCGACAAAGGTGGAGAGGTCGTTGACGTCTACCGAGTCGGCCATGTCGCGCAACGCTTCGCGGCGGAGTTTGCCCAGGCGAATCTCCTGCAGGACACGTCCAAAAGCGCGGGTCAGTTCGTTGTCCCACTTGTCGACCACGCGGGCCATCGCCGCGTCGAACCCCAGTCCCGCCTCGACGCAGATGGTGAGCAGGTCCAGGACGTCCGGCAACGCGCGGATGATCTCCTTCTGTCGCTTTTTCATGCGCGAACTGAGCCAGAAGACCGGCAGGTAGTTGCCCGCGATCGCGCCGACAGGGATGATGATGATCTTCAACAGGGTGGAGAGGCCCTGGCTGGTGGAGGCGAAGGCGATGGAGGCTGCCCCCAGCAGTCCCATCAGCAGGAAACGAAGACCCAGGAACTCGGTCGTGCTGATGCGCCGCTCCACCCCGGCCAGTTCCAGGTTGCGGCGGGTGCGCGTCAGCGTCTGGGCGGGCGTCAGGCGGGAGATGAACTCGGCCATCTTCTGCAGGCGCGGGCGCAGGATACGTTCGGTGAAGGGAAGGGAGAGTTCGATCTCTTCGAGAGAGGGGGGCCGTTCGAGCGTCCCCAACTGCGCCAGGCGCTCCTCGATGTCGCCTCCTTGGGAGCGCGGGCCGCGCGCGCCGACCGCGACCAGAGCCAATCCCACCAGCGCGCCGATAACGAGGATTGCAATCCCCAACGAACTCATTTTCTTTCCCTCACGTCTTCATCCAGCCTGCGGTCCACCAACTGAAACCCGAAACCCGAAACCTTCACCCCCCCTACACCTCAATGGTCACAATCTTCTGTATCACGATGTACCCGGCCACCAGCAGTCCGATCGCTACGCCGATCATGATCCAACCGCATGGGTTCTCGATCATAACGATGAAGAAATCCCGGTTGAGAAAGTACATCGCCACCGAGACGACCAGCGGCAGGAAACTGACGATGTAGCCTGACCAGCGCCCCTGGGCGGTGAGGGCGCGGATCTCCCCCTGGATGCGGACGCGCTCACGGATGGTGTAACTGATCGCATCCAGCACTTCCGCCAGGTTGCCACCGACCTCCCGCTGGACGTTCATCGCCGTGACCATCAGGTCCAGGTCGTCGGAGCGGACGCGGCGCAGCAGGTTGTTGAGGGCCTCTTCCATGCTGAGGCCCAGTTGCACCTCGCGCACCACGCGGTGGAACTCCTCGGAGGTAGGTGGGGACATCTCCTCGGCTACGGCCTCCATAGCCTGGAGGACGCTGTAGCCAGCGCGGATGGAGTTGACCATCAGGTTGATCGTGTCGCTCAACTGGTTGTTGAAGGTGCGCAGCCGCTTTCTCTGCAGGAACCCCACGTACCACCGGGGCGCGAAGAACCCCACGACCCCCGCCACCATAGCCAGCAGCGGGCTGCGGAAGAGGATCATGCCCGCTGCCGCGGCCAGAACGACCGAGATCACGGTGGCGGCCAGGTACTCGCTGACGGTCAGTTTCAGGTCGGCGCGGGCCAACTGAATGCGGATGTTCTCGGCGATCCCCCGACCGGCCAGCGCGCGGTCCAGCCGTTCCCCGATGGGTGAGGCGCGCTTTTCTTGTTTGGGGGCTTCCACCTCGATGCCAGCGGTGTAACGCCCCAGACGCTCCTCCACCTCCGACTTGCGGCCGCGGATGACGATGTAAGCGCCGTAGATCACGATCGCCGCCAGCAGGACGCCGGCCACAATCAGGATGGCTGTGTCACCCATGCTCTTCTATCCTTACAACCCTCATAACCGCACAGTGCCTGGAAAGGCTTTCCCATGACCTCAACAGATATCACCAGGGCTCATAGGTGGCGTTCGCGGATGCCGAAGATCGTGGGAGGCAGATGGATGCCACTGGCTTCGATCTTCTCCATGAACTTGGGCCGCAGGCCGGTCGGGCGCAGCCGGCCGATCACCCGGCCCTGTTCGTAACCGGCCAGTTCGAACTTGAAGATCTCGGACATGACGATGACGTCCCCCTCCATGCCCTCGACCTCGCTGATGCTGACGACCTTGCGCGTGCCATCGCGCATGCGCGCCAGCTGGACGATCATGTCCAACGCCGAGGCGATCTGCTCACGGATGGCGCGGTGGGGCAGGTCCATCCCGGCCATCAGCACCATGTTCTCGATGCGGGCCAGCGCGTCGCGCGGGGTGTTGGCGTGGATGGTGGTCATCGAGCCTTCGTGGCCGGTGTTCATCGCCTGAAGCATGTCGAAGGCCTCCGCGCCACGGCACTCGCCGACGACGATCCGGTCGGGCCGCATCCGCAACGCGTTGATGACCAGGTCACGGATGGTCACCTCGCCGCGTCCCTCGATGTTCGGGGGGCGAGACTCCAGCGTGACCACGTGCTCCTGCTGCAGTTGCAACTCCGCCGCGTTCTCGATGGTGATGATCCGCTCATCGTTGGGGATGTAGCCGGAGAGCACGTTGAGGAAAGTCGTCTTCCCGGTGCCGGTGCCTCCGGAGATGATGATGTTCAGTTTGGCCTGGACGCAGGCCTTGAGCAGTTCCATCGCCTCGGGGGAGATGGAGCCAAGTTCGATCAGCCGGTCGGCGGTGAGGGGGGTCTTGAAGAACTTGCGGATGGTCAGCACCGGCCCCACCAGTGACAGGGGCGGAATGACCGCGTTGACGCGCGAGCCGTCGGGCAGACGGGCGTCCTGGTAGGGCACGCTCTCGTCAATGCGCCGGCCCAGGGGGGCGACGATCCGTTCGATGATGCGCATCAGGTGCTCTTCTGACTCGAAGGAGGCGCGCACCCGCTCGATCTTCCCCGCCCGCTCGATGTAGATGTTCTTGGGGCCGTTGACCATCACCTCGGTGACCGACTCGTCGCGCAGCAGAGGGTCGAGGGGACCCAACCCCAGGATCTCGGCCACGATCTGCTCGAACAGCCGTTCCCGCTCGGCGCGGCTGAGGACGATCTGCTCCTCCGCCAGGATGGCGTTGTACATCTCCAGGATCGTTCGCCGTACCTCGTCCTGCCGGCTGACGTCCATGGTCGGGTCCAGTTCGGCGATCAGTTTCGTCTGGATGCGCGTTTTCAGGTCGCGGAAGGCATCGCGCACCGGTGAAGGGGCGCGTGGCTGGATTCGCGGTTCGGTGGGAACGCCGCGCTGTTGTTGCGTCTGCCCCGTCTCTTGTTGAGCCCGTTCGATTCGCCTCAGGAGTGACATGTCCTATCCCTCTCTGCTCCGCCTCATCACGTCCTCACGTCTTCCCATCATCCCATAATCCGCCCTAACAACCTGCGGCTGGCCTCGGCCGACTCGTCTTCTATGGCCTCCTCCTCGGCAGGGCTGAGCCGTTCGATGCGCTCCATGACGTTGCGTGCCAGTTGGACGAAGGCCTGACCGATGGGTTTACCTCGCTCTTCGACCATCATCGGTATGCCGCGGTTGGCGGCTGAGAGGCCGGCGCGCTCGTCGTAAGGGATGTGGGCGATCGCCGGTACCAGTGCCTTTTCGATCTGGTCCACCCGCAGGCCGGTGCGGCGGTCTGCCTCATTGATCACCAGGCCGATCTTGTCTGGCGGATACCCCATCTGGTAGGCTACATCCAGGAACATGCGCGCCGACTTGATGGCCGGGATGAGCGGCGTGATGACCACCAGCACCACAACCGAGGCGTCCAACAGGGTCAGGGTGACGTCGTCCAGCAGGCTCGCCGTGTCGGCCACGACCAGGTCGAACTCCGCCAGCAGGTTGTTGGTGATCGCCCGCAACCGTCGGGCGAGGCCCCCGCCGTCCGGGCTGCCCGTCTCGCTGGCTCGCAGCGCCTCTGCCGCCTCCGGATGGGGTGGGGCGAGCAGCACCTTGATGCCGGAAGGGTGCGCGGTCATCGCGCTGGTCAGCATGTCAGAGTCCAGGTCTTCCAGCCTGCCGGACAGGTCGGCGATGCTGCGGCTGGATTGGAGGTTGAGCATCACTCCCACGTCGCCGAACTGCAGGCTGGCGTCCATCAGCGCCGCCTTTCGCTCCGGCGCGAGCGCCTCGTGCAGAGCGATGGCCAGGTTCACTGCCACGGTGGTACAGCCCACGCCCCCCTTCGGCGCGAAGACCGTTACCAGCCGGCCATTGCGACGGGGCGCTCCTCTGGGGCGCAACCTCTTCTGCCCGCCGACCTCGACCAGCATCTGCGGGGTGGTGATGAGCATGGCCTGGGTCTTGCTGATCTCGTAGGCGCGGCGGATCGCGTTGACCAGTTCGTCGCTGCTGGGAGGCTTGACCAGGAAGTCGCGCGCCCCGGCGGCCATGGCCCGGCGCATATAGCCGCTCTCCCCCTGCACCGACAGGATGACGATCTGCGCCGTCGGCACCTCGCGCACGATGTGCTCCGTGGCGGTGATGCCGTCCATGCCGGGCAGGTTGATGTCCATCAGCACGACGTGGGGTTGGAGTTCCTTCGCCAGTTGGATGCCCTGCTCGCCGGTGCTGGCGGAGCCGACCACCTCGATGTCCGGGTCGAACGAGAGCAGCTTGCGCAGGTTCTCCCGCGTCTCTGCCACATCGTCAACGATCAGGACGCGGATGCGTTCTTTTTGATCAACGTATCGTTCCACGGTTACTCGGCTGGACGGGTGGTGGCGGCGGTCTGGACCTGGCCTTCCAGCGGGTTGGTGCCTGGCGCTTCGACGCCATAAGGCAACAGCGGCGGCGGAATGATGCCGTACCGGTTCAGGATGTAATCCGCGGAGACGGGGTCCGTGGCGATCTCGCCAGCCGTCTCATCTGACGACCGCAGGGCCAGGTCAATGTTGGCCTTCAGTTCCACCAGGGCTTTGAGCACCAATGCGTCCTGCGGGGTGACCATCAGGATCACCGCCTGCGCCGCTGCCGGCTGCGTCGGCGCCTGCTCTCCGGTGGTTGGGGCTTCACCCTCTCTGGTGGTGGTGGTCTCCGGTGTCTGGAAGGTGCCGATGCCCATCACTACGACGTTCTGGATGGTCGTCTGGGCCACGTAGCGGTTCCGCGCCGCAGCGGACGGGAAGACCATGACCGGCTGGCCGTTCGGCAGAAGTTCCAGGCGTCCATAGGTGCCGCTGCAGTCTGCGCCGATGCAGGTGAACTGGTTGGGCAGGGTGGATTGGAAATCCTCGTCCAGGTTGACGATCTCCCAGGAGGCCAGCACGTCCACCCGGTCTCCTGGCTGGATGGTCCAGGCGACCGCGCCCAGCAGGTCCATCGGGATGGCGTAGGCGCGGTAACCGGGGAGGAGGTTTCGGGAGATATCTGAGCCGGGCCCGACCGTACCAGGGGTCTGGGCCAGCATGCTCGGGGCCAGTGGTGTGCCCTGGGGGATCAGGTCCACCTGCACCCACAGCCCGACCACGTCGGCCAGGTCGGTGAAATACCCCCCTGGCGGCAGCTGGTCAATGGGCCAGGGTTGCGACATGACGTAGGCATCGCTGATCTGCATGCGTCTGGTGAGGTTGTTGGCAGCGACGAGGATGTTCAGCGTCTGTACCTCCGGCGTAGGGGTGGCCTCTGCGCTGGGCCCGGCAGGCCTTCTGAGAAAGTAGACAGCCAGGAGGGCTGCCAGCGCGATGACCACCAGGCCTACCAGGACGAGGACTCGTCTGTTGCCCATTTGTTTGCCTCCGGGAAAGGGTCTTTTCACCGCCAGTTACGGCAGCCTGCCCTCCATCTGCGCCAGGTCAGGCATTTGCTGCCCGTTTCTATCAATGATAATGACTTCCGCCGTTCTGTCAAGTGAAATTTCCACGTGGGTATGTCCTCATTTTGTCGGGTTGGCCGCTTTGCAGGACAACTGCGAGCGGTTGTCCTACAAATTCCGCGTCCTGGTGCATTGGCGGGCGGCAGTGGGATGCCGTATCCCCCCAAATGGGGGTGCGACGCGCTGGTCAGCGCGTCGCACCCCGGATGACGGTGAGCGGTGACGGTCAATCCACCAGCCGCAGGAAGATGCGTTCGTACAGTTCGTCGAAGATCTCGTTCAGTTTCTCCGGGCGGTCGGCGTTGCGGTGGACGCCGCCGGTCAGGTCGGCCACGGCCTGCATCAGCTCGAAGTCGGCGGAGGTACCGAGGGTGATGGTGTAGATGACGATGCTGTTGTTGCGGGCCTGCTGGGCGTAGTAGATGACGCAGTCGCGCGCGCGCACCTCATTGGTCGAGCCGGAGTTATCCGGCCACAGGTCTTGCTGGTAGCACTGGGTATCGGGAACGACGTTCGCCCGTCCGTCGGTCATCAGGATCATCACGTGGGCGGCGCCGGGGCGGCCGTAGTGCGGGGACTGCGTGCTCAGCACCTGGATGCCGGCCTTGATCCCGCCGCCGATGTCGGTCGAGCCTCCAGCATAGGTCTGGTCTATCTGGGCCATGACGGTGTCGGTGATGACCTGGGGGGTGCAGGCGTTGCTGCCCAACCGGCGCAGGCATTGCAGCTCGCTCCGGATGGAGGCGCTGCTGCTGTAGTAGACGTAGCCAATCTGGTCGTAGCGGGGGTCGAGGCGGGCGACGAAGCGCTTGGCGGCCTCGAGCGCGGCGCGGATGGGCTGCTCATCGTCGTAGATGTCGTCGTAACGGCGGTCGGGGTTGGGGCCGTAGGAGCAGTTCGGCTCCATCTCGCGATAGCCAGTCTGCCCGGGATGACCGGCGAAGCGGGCGTCGCAGGGGTTGCAGGCCCAGTCGGTTCGCCCGTTAGCCCAGTAGGAGCTGCCCCTTCCGCTGCACTGGTTGACGTCGGAGCATGGTCTGTTGGCGTCCAATGGCGCGAGGTTTGTTGTCGTTCCCCCTTCCGCGCCTCCGGGGTTGTTGGTGATGACGATCCGATCCACGGCGAAGCCCGCCCCGCTGGGCCACAGGCTCAGCACGTGGTTCACGCCCGCCTGCCAGTTGAAGGCGGTGTCGTTCAGTCGCCGCCATCTCCATGCGTTGGCGGAAGCCCCGTTGTAGCCGGTGCCACGGGCGTAGTCCCCCTCCGAGTTGACTGTGCCGCCGTCAATGCTCCAGAAGAGCCGGCGGTCAATGCCCGCCGGGTTCGGCCAGGTGGAGGGGGCCTGGGCCCGCACCCAGATGTAGTAGCTGCCGCTGTTGAGCACTGTGAAATCGTAGTCGGCGCGCGGGGCGGGGAAGGGGCCGCCGGGCACGTTGCTGTAGCAGGAACCGCTGCTGGCGATATCGCTCTGCCGGCAGGTCACGCCGTAGGCGTCGCTGGCTTCGTTGTCAACGTAGGGCATGTGTTCGATATAGGCGCCGCGGCTGTCGCGCCCGGAAGCGCCATCGTTTGGTTCTCGCTGCATGACCCAGTACGTGTAGTAGTAGGTGTAGAGAAAACGGTCGTAAGGGTTGCTGAGCCGGGAGTATTCCTCCGCCTCGATGAAGTAGTATTGATAGCCGCCGGTGGAGTAGGCTGTGGTCGCTCCGCAGTGCTGCGGCGGGCCGTTGGCGTCCCCGCGCCACGGCAAGGGATAGAGGTTGCCACCGGGGTAGGGGATGGCGGCGTTCTTTGCCCAGCAGCCGTAGCAGAGCGTGTCGAACTCCATCGAGCCGGAGCGGTCGAAGACGATGACGATGTCCAGGTTGTTGATGTTCTCGGCGGTAGCCGAGGCAACGGCGGGGATGGTGGTGAAGCCGATGAAGCGCATGAAGATGACCGGCACGCGCCGCAGCACCCGCACCCGGATGCGGTCGGCGGAGTTGACCTGCTGGGCCGGCGGCAGGGTCTGGTCGCGGAAACTGGCCGTGTCCAGTTCGATGATGGTCGTCGCCTGCTCCTCGGTTTCTGGGCCGGAGACGTAGGCGCCGTTCCACACCAGGCGGGTGCTTGGATCGAAGGCGTCATAGCCGTTCTCCAGCAGGAACTCGATCGCCCGCTGCGGCGCGGCACCCATCTGACCGCTATCCGTCTGCTCAAAGGGCAGTTCTGCCGCTGCGGCCAGCGCTGCCGCGTCCACCGCGCGGGTGATGCGCACCCGTTCGACGTAGAACAGTCCCAGATCCACCCCCAGGCCGATGATGATCAGCAGGACAAAGATAGAGATACCCACGAAAATGAGGGTCTGTCCCTTCTGGGTATGCTCCCGTCGCTCTCCACTTTGTGTCGTGGTCGCTTCTCTGGTCGCTTTCATTTCACACCTCGCAGCACTCCCCTGTCGAGTCACAGAGGAAAGGTCAGTCTATACGCGAGTCGCGGAAGACGCGCATGGCCGAGTGGGTGTAGAGCATGAAAGGGTCGTGGAGGGCGAAGAAACGGAAACGCAGCAACGTGGTATGGGCGTAGAAGACCTCCAGCACGACGATCTCGTCGGTGAGTCGCTCGTACCCCGCCTCTTCGCGTAGGTTGTTGATGGCGACAGTGGTGGGGGCGTTCCGGTTGACGATCTCCTCGATATCTATCCGGCTGTCTGTCTCACGGATGGGGCGGGTGTCTGTGAAGGCGACGGTGCCCGTGACGTAGACGGTGGTGGAGAGCACCGTGCCGTCATCCTGGATGGGGATGTGGGTGATGATGATGCCGGTGTTGGGCTGCGGCCCGGTGGTCCTCAGGCGCGGGACGGAGCCGCCGCCCACCGTGGTCACACCGCCCGCGGTGATGACCCGCTGGGCAACGGTGGTGTCGTCAAAGCGACCACGGGCAGCGAAGCGCACCCCCTCGCGGTTGGCGGCCATCACCAGGGCGTAGCTGTGCAGCGCCTGGCCGATCTCCAGCAGACCGGCGAAGAGAAGCAGCAGCAGTGGGAGGACAATCGCGAACTCAACCACGCTCTGCCCGTTCGTTTTCCTTCTCATCCCTCTTCCTCCAAACCCGGTTCGTAACTGCTCAGTCAGTCGCCAGGCGCCAGATGGCTGAGCCGTTACTCCGGTTCTCGGTATTCTCCGCTCGTGCCGTCTACCTGCACCGTCCACACCTGATCGCCGCCGACGCCGGTGATCGTCCAGACCGGTGGTTCCCCTGCGCTCTCGACGCGCAGGGTAAGCGCCAGGTCAACCTCTTCCGGGCGGGCCAGGAACTGCGAGCCGCCCTGCGCCAGCCACGTCTGCACCGCAGCCGGGCTGTCCACCTGCCATGCATCGGCGGTGAAGGTGAGCATCGGGTATGGGCACGGCGATTCCCGCAACAGCCGCGCCTCCTGCGGCTCGACCAGGACGATCGCCAACCGTCCGCTGGCCGGCGAGAAGAACTGGAAGGCCCAGCCGCTGCCAGACCAGCCCCCCTGACGGGCGCGCCAGTAGGCGGAGACCAGGGCCAGTTCGGCGTCGGCCTGCCAGTTGCGGGCGACCTCGACCGCCCGCGCGTACGCCTGTCGGGCAGGGATGCCCGTGCCCAGGTCGAGCGACGAGACCGCAACGGCCGGAGGGTACGCCTGGCCCGGCGACTGGCGGATCAGCAGGATCGCCAGCGCCAGCGAAAGGACAAAAGCCAGGCCCAGGAGAAGAACCCATCGGCCTCCGCTGCGGTTGGTCGTCTCTGACATACCTCAACCTCTGCCGATCACGACGACGATCGGCGGATCACCGGCAGATAGAGAAATGAGTACCCCTCCGCTTCGTTGCTCTCGTAGACCGTCTCCCAATCGCTGCCGTTGCCGAAGAGGCAGGCCACGTGAAGATGAGGGGTGATCTCGCCGGAGAGCGCCACGCGCGGACTGGCGGACTGGCCGGTAGTGAACGCGTTGAGCCGGGTCGTGGGGCCCCAGATGACGTTGTTCAGGGTGAGGGTGGTAGCCTGGGTGTAGAAGAGGTCATAGTCCGGCGCGTCTGGCGCGCCCTGGTCGGCGTGCCAGACCACCGTGGGCCGCCCCCACCCGTCCAGGGCCACACTGGGGCGGAGGTAAGTGTTGTATTCGGCCGGGATGGCTTCGGCGGTGGAAGTGTAGAAGTTGGTCGGGCTGCCCAGGTCGGTGCCGACCTCGCGCCATGTCCCCACCCAACCGCTACCGCTGTTATCGGAGCGGCGGTAGGCGACGATATAGTCGGGATCGTTCGGATCGTAGATAGGGTAGTGCCAGTCCCAGACGACGATCACCCGGCTGTCGCGTGCTGTGACGTCCGGGTTACGCGGTGCATACACGTCTGAGCCGGCATCGCCGGTGAGGATGGTAGCGCCGCTCCAGGTGGTGCCGGACTTGCGGCGATACCAAATCTCGTCATCCACCTCGTTCTCCCAGACCACATGCACGACGTTGTTTGCCCAGGCGATGGATGGGTTGTTGGTGTCCTGGCCTGTCGGTGATACCTGCCACTCCGGCTCGGTTGTGCCGTCATGGCGCCAGCAGTAGTAGACCGTGCCGATGTCCGACCCGCTGACCATGCGGTAGACGCTGTAGACGAAGTGGGGGTTGCTCTGCGCGTCGAGGGCCAGGTCCACGGCCCCGTAGCCGGGGTCGCTGCCGGAGATGGAGATCTGCGCGATGACGACGGCGGCAGCGCACCATCCACCGGAGACCAGCGGGCAGGTACGGTAGTAGATGGTCTGCTGAGTGGGGTTCTCGCAGGGCGTGCTGACGGCGTAGGCCACGTGGGCGGTGGTGCCGGTGACCGCTACGGACGTGGCGAAGGCGCAGTTGGTGGCGGAGCCGCTGAAGAGGAGCAGCGGGCTGCTCCAACCCGAGCCGCTCCCTTCGGAGGCCCAGCGCAGGTAGACGTTGCCGCGCGGGTCGCCGCCGTCCGCGTACGCCTCCGGCCAGACCACAGCCACGCGGTCGCCGTCAGGGGCGACGGCGATGTCGGCGAAGTTGGACCAGCGCGCTGGTCGCTGGGAGAGGTTGGTGGTCATATGTAGGAAGCCGCGCATTGGGGCAGCCAGCGCCAGCCACGTGGTCAGGGCCAGCAGGCCACCGGCCAGCAGCGCGCCGATCCACGCCTTCGTCTCCCATCGCCTGTCACGGCTTGCGGTTCGCAGATGGCTCATCGCTCGTTTTTCGTCGAAGGTTGGGAAGTTGGGAAATTGGGAAACTGGGAAATTGGGAAACTGGGAAATTGGGAATTGGGAATTGGGAATTGGGAATTGACCATTGTCCATGTTATTGCAACAGCAGGTGGACATTGTAGTTGCGCTGGTCGGCCACTACCGTGACCGTGCTCGTTGCCATACGCAGGTATCCGCCGATCCAGGCCTCGGCGTAGATGGTGTAGGTGCCCGGCGGGATGTTGTAGAAGTGGTAGGTGCCGTCCTGGATGCTGCGGGTGTGCAGCACCTGGCCGCCTTGGGTGTAGGCCCACACGTCCACCCCGGGCATCGGCTGGGGCACCCCACCGATGATGGTGCGCGCCAGACCGCCGAAGGAGGCGGTGCCGGGCTCGGGATCGGGGATGGGCCATTGCGTGCAGATGTTGCAGGCGAGGTTGTCCAGGTAGAACCAGGTGCCGTAGGCGTCCTGGTCATGGACGCCGAAGAAGTAGACCTGCAGGTTCTGCCCGGCGCGGGAGATCAGGTTGATGTCGTTGGTGACGTCTACGTAGAAGCGGAGCCAGGTCTCGGCCGGGGTGCTGCCGTCGCCGATGGTGATGCTGTTGGAGATGGGGTTCCCTGCGCTATCGCGCATCTGGACACGCAGGGAGTCATCGGCGTCGGTGGTGTTGAAGTAGCTGCACTCGGCCAGGCTGCCGCCCACCGCCCAGTACCCCTCGATGGTGAGGTGGGTGAGGGAGTAGACCTCGGTGGGAATCTGCACGGTCTGATACAGGTAGGGCGAGAAGGCGGCGCAGGTGGGGTAAGCGCCGAGCGAGGCGTGCAGGCGGGTGGAGAAGGCGCCGTCCTGCCGCAGGTAGCCGGTGCGCTGATACGCGCCCGCACTGCCGGCATACCAGGGCGGGAAGACGTTCTGCGGGTTGCCCTCGAAACTGGCCGCACGCAGCAGTTGTGAGCACTCCAGCAGGCCGGGCGGCTTGGTGTTGTCGTACCAGGGCGGCTGGGTCTCACTGCCGCAGGTGAAGACAGGGCCCGCCCCTGTGGGCCCGCTGCCGCCAGCGGTGGTGGTGAGGACGATGGTGGACCACTCGAAACTGTCCTCGCGCATGCGCACCTGCACCTGGTGCACGCCCGGGCTGGGGACGACCAGAGTGGTCTGTGCGCCGTCCATGTTCAGGCTGCGCCAGGTGAGGTCGCCTGCCGGCCAGCTGCCCATGCGGTAAGCGTTGCTGGAAGGCAGGCCGTCCAGCGAGACCCACACCGAGTCGTTGTTGCCGGCGGTGGTGGTGCAGCCGCGGGCCGACTCGGTGCAGGGCCGACCGCGCATCCAGACGTAGTAGGTGCCGGCGTGCTCGAAGTTGACGTCGTAGGTCAACAGCGGCGGCACCTGGCCGTCCACGTAAGGGTTGTCGAAGTCGGTGTAGACGCTGTAGATGTCATCCGTAGCGGAAGGCACGAGCATGGTGGGGGTGCCGCCATAGGCCGTTGCCTGCCAGGCCTTGTTCCGTCCGGTGGGGGTACGGTAAGTGACTCGTACGGCTACCCAGTCCACACGGAAGTCGCGCGAGGTGTCGGTGGTGTCCAGTTCGATGCGCACGCGGAAGTTCTCGTTAGAGAAGTCCGAGGGCTGCCAGGAGCGTCCGAAGGGCGTGTTCGTGCCGGTGGCGCCTACAACGTTGGTGGGGTTGCCATCGGCAGTGGCCTCAGTTCCGGCCGTCCGGGCCGCGGTCCAGGAGTTGCCGCCGTCCCAGGAGAGGTAAACGAAGATGCGGTTGGTGCCAGCAGTGCTGTCGAGCCACCAGTCCAGGCGCACTTCGATGCCGCGGATGCCGGCATTGGCCGGGATGTTGAAACCGTAATCGCGGAAGACGTGAGCCACGCCGTCGGCGTTGTTGTCGCGGCTGGCGTAGGCGGAATCGTTGGCGTAGGCGTTGGTCGGGTTGGTCAGACCGCCGCCCGCGTAGGCATAGTTTCCGGTTGGGCTGCGATAGCCGGTGTTCGTCTCGGCGTTCCAGCCGGTGCGGTAGAAGCCGGCGACATTGCTGTCGTATTCCAGGGCTGGGATGACCACCTGGCCGTTATGCTCCTCGAGCGGGCACTGGGCCATGATGCTGATCGAGTTGACGTTGTTTTCCTCGTCTGTCTCCTCGACGTAGTTGGTGTTGTCCACCCGCGCCCAGATCTGGTGCGGGCCGACGCAATCCACCCACATCACGGTGGTCACGATGGCGGTCCCGTAGGGGGTAATGCCGGAGACCCACTGTTTGATCACCCCCATCTGCCCCTGCGACGGCGCGCTGGGGGGATCCAGGTAGAAGTCCACGTCGAACGTCTCCGCCGACTCGCCGGGGGTGAGGTTGGAGACGACCGCCGACATCAGGAAGGGGGTGTTGGGTTGGATGTCAGCGGGGATGTTAAAGGAACTGATGGTCAGGTCGGGCGGGACGGTGGTGGCCAGGATCTCCGCCGAGACTCCGGCCAGGGTGGCGACGTCGCCGCAATCCCCTCCATCGGTGTGGGATTCGAGCCGGTAGTAGCCGGAACTGCCGAGGGGGATCTCCACCGCCAGGCCCAGGATATCGCCGGTCCCGGCATCCACGTTGATGCCCGAGAGCAGTTCGGCGGAGGGAATGCCGTCACCCGAGACGCGACACCACAGCACGCGATACGGGTTGAGGGTGGGCTGGTGGTCGTAGAGGCTGACGCTGATCCAGTCCAACGGCAGGACCTCGTGGTCGGAGGCCAGGATGTAGGGGCCGGGGCCCACGATCCACTGGCCGGTTGCCTGGTCGGTGGGCTCGCCGAGGTCCCACGCCTGATCGCTGTCCAGGTCTATCCAGGCGCGCAGGTTGGCGGTGCCGGGCTGATTGGCGTAGATGCGCGGGATGGCCTGGCCGTTGCCGTCGGTGGTGAACTGCAGGTATTGCGGCTCCACGCCGGAGTAGCCGTAGGCGCCAAAGTTGGTGGAGAAACTGACGAGGACGTTGGGCAGAGGGTTGCTGTTCTCGTCAGTGACGGTCACGGTGACGTTGTGGCCGCGCTGCAGGGGCAGCGTGACTGTAAACGTGTTGAAGGTGATGTTCACGCGATAGTTGATGGGCTGCGGGGTGGGGGTGCCGACAGGAGTGCCGCTGGGGTTTGGCGTCTCTGTCGCTGCAGCGCCGGGAGGCGTCACGACGAAAGTGGGCGGGGGGTTGAAGGTGGGGGGCGGGAGGTTGCCAAAGCCCACCTGGATCCCCTCGTTGATCATCTCTGCCGTGGCTTGCACGCGGATGCAGGGGCGCATGGCACGGAACAGCGGGTCCACCATCTCCACGCAGTGGACGACCTGGACGCGCACCGGCAGCCCCGGCAGGCCGGGGTGGTCCAGCTGCTCGGAGGACTCGAAGGACGGGAAACCCCACACGCGCACGCCGAAGAAGCCCGGGGTGTTGAGGCGGTTGTTGAAATCCGTCTGCGTCATCCCCAGGGCGTTGGGGTTGATGCGCAATCCCACCGCGGCGACAAGGGCGCGCTCTTTGATGAGCGCCACCCGTCGGGCGTTGTATTCGTCCACGCCCTCGTAAGGGTCGCAGTCATAGCCGGCGTTTTCGAAGAGGAATGGCGGGTCCTGGCTGGTGTTGGTGCACATCTCGTCGTCCAGCGTGCGCCCCTGCACCGGCTGGTAGGTGATGGCCCACCGCACGGCCTCGTTGGCGGCGTGTTCGACTGCCAGATAGGCCTGGACGATGAGCGAGGCTTCGATAATGAGAAGAATGACGAGCAGGAGGATAGGCAGGACCACGGCGAACTCGAGGATGCCCTGGCCCCACTCCGGCAGGTGCCAGCGGGGCCATCGCCAGCGGATTGCGCTTTCGCAGCGCTTGAAGCGAAGGATGCTCATACCTCCCCCTTTCTGCCCCTTCCCGGCGGGGCAGAGTCCCGGGTTGCGGTGTTGGCTCCGTTTTCGTTTTTCGTAGAGTCCAATCTATCTGCTACCAAAGAGTCTCCCTGGGGCTACAAGACGTAGTATCCCATGGGTATCATTATACTCGCTCAAATCGGACTGTGCAAGGGGAAATTGGTACCGGGTGCATTTGAGGGGGCGAAGCATCGGCGATGACAAACGTTGCCGATGCTTCGCCCCTGTGCGGATTGGGGATACGGCCGGGGGTTAGCCGAGGCGTTCTTTCAGGGCAGCGGTGAGCGCCGGCACTACCTTGAACAGGTCGCCGACGATGCCGTAATGGGCCAGCTGGAAGATCGGCGCCTCGGGGTCCTTGTTGATGGCGACGATGACCTTGGCCGTGCGCATGCCGGCCTGGTGCTGGATGGCGCCGGAGATGCCGCAGGCGATATACAGGTCAGGGCTGACGGTCTTGCCGGTCTGGCCCACCTGGTGCTCGTAGGGGATCCAGCCGGCGTCCACGGCGGCGCGGGAGGCGCCGACGGCGGCCTTGAGCACCCCCGCCAGTTCGCGGACGGGGGCGAAGCCCTCCGGGCCGCCCACGCCGCGCCCTCCGGAGACGATGATCGCCGCGTCGGCCAGGTTGACCCCACCTTCGGACTCCTGGAAGCCGACCACCTTGCTGGGGATCTGCTCCTCCGAGAGCGCAGGCGGGACGGTGATCACTTCGCCGCTGCGGGAGGCATCGGGGGTGGGTTTGGGGAAGGCGCGGGCGCGGGTGGTGAAGATGGCGGGGCGCTTCTCCGGCACGGTGCAGGTGCACAGCAGCTTGCCAGCATAAATGGGGCGGGTGGCGACGAGTTGCCCGTCCATGAACTCCAGGGCGGTGCAGTCGGCGACGCAGCCGGTCTCCAGGTCGGCCGCGACTGCCGGACCCAGGTCGCGTCCGCGGGTCGTCGCGCCGAGGAGGATCACCGCTGGCTGGTGCTCGCGGGCCAGTCCTGCCAGCAGCGCGGCGTACGGCTCGACACGGAAGTCGGCCAGGGTGGCGTCATCGGCCAGGAAGACCTTGTCCGCCCCGTAGGCGATGGCTTCCTGCGCCAGGCCAGCCACGCCCTGCCCGAACAGGCATGCGCAGACCTTGCCGCCGGTCTGCTGGCACAGGCGCCGGGCGGTGCCGATGGCCTCCCAGGAGGGGCCAGCGGGCTGGCCACGGAACTGCTCGATCCAGACGAAGATGTCGTTGCTCACAGTACACCTCCTAGATGACCTTCTCGGCCAGCAGTTTGTCCACCAGCAGGCGGGCAGCCTCTTCGACCGTCTCGGCCTGGATGATCTCCGCCGAGCCCTCACGCGCCGGAGGCGGGAAGATGCGCTCCCAGCGCACCCCGGCGCTCACCTTCGCCGGGTCGGCGCCGATGTCCGCTGCGCTCCACAGGGGGTACTCGGCGCGGGTGGCCTTGCGGATGCCCATGAAGGAGGGGTAGCGCGGTTCGTTGATGCCCTTGGTGGTGCCGACGACGGCCGGCAGCGGGGCGCGCACGATCTGGCGGCCCTGCTCGAGCAGCCGCTCGACGGTGATGGAGCGCCCGGCGGGGTCCAACTCGGCGATCTTGATCACCGTGGTGAGCGGGGCGAAGCCCAGCCGCCGGGCTACTTCCACCGCTACCTGCCCGGTCTGGCTGTCGATCGCCGAGCGGCCGAAGAGCACCAGGTCTACGTCTCCCATCCTGGCGATGGCCTGAGCCAGGACATAGGCCGTGCCCAGGGTATCCGCGGAGGCGAAGCCGTCATCCCAGATGCGCACGGCCTCGTCACAACCCATGGCGATGGCGTGCTTGAGGGCCTCCAGGGCGGCCTCAGGCCCCATCGAGATGACGGTGACCTTCGGTTCGCCGCCCAGCCGCTCCTTGATCAGCAGCGCTTCCTCGACCGCGTACTCGTCCCAGGGGTTGATGATGATGGGGGAGTCTCCCCAGGAGACGTTGCCCGCCCCGTCAACCGTCAGTTTGGCCGCCGAGTCGGGCGTCTGTTTGGTGCAGACGACGATGTGCACGTTTCACCTCCTGTTGAAAGGGTCTATTGCAAGAACTCACCACCGAGACCCAGAGGGCGCAGAGTCCTTCGGTCAATCTCCGCGTCCTCTGCGTTTCTGCGGTGCATCCTCGTCACTCCTGTCTTTGCCACTCCTCTGCGTCGTAGGGAGGGAGTTCGCAGCGGAGTGGGCGGTCCTCCCGGTAACCGAGGGCGTAGCCGGCCTGGAGCAGCGTCTGAATCTGGCTGGTCCCTTCGTAGATGCAGGCGCCCTTGGCGTTGCGCAGGTATCGTTCCACGTCGTACTCGTCGGAATAGCCGTAGGCGCCGTGGATCTGCACGGCGTTGGAGGCGGCGGCGAAACTGGCCTCGGTGGCGTACCATTTGGCCAGGCCTGTTTGCCAGGTGTTGCGCTGGCCCTGGTTCTTCAGCCAGCCAGCGCGCAGGACGAGGAGGCGCGCTGCCTCGTAGTCGCGCTTCATCGTGGCGATCATCTGCTGGACGAGTTGGTGTTGGCCGATCTCCTGCCCGAAGGTGCGCCGCTCGCGGGCGTACCGGACCGAAGCCTCCAGGCAGGCGCGGATGAGGCCCGTGGCCCCCGCCGCGACGGTGTACCGGCCGTTGTCCAGGCAGCTCATGGCGATCTTGAAGCCCTCTCCCTCCTCGCCCAGCCGGTTCTCCACCGGCACCTCCACGTCGTTCAGGCTGATCCAGCCGGTGGAGCCGGCGCGCACGCCCAGTTTGCCGTGCAGGTCGCCAGTGGTCACTCCCTTCATCTCGCGTTGGACGATGAAGGCGCTCATGCCGCTGTGGGGTGGGTCGGCGCGGGGGTCGGTCTTGGCGATGATGAGGAAGTTGTCGGCCACGTCGGCCAGGCTGATCCACATCTTCTCGCCGTTGAGGCGGTAGTGGTCGCCCTGGCGGCGGGCGGTGGTGGTAATGGCCGCGGCGTCGGAGCCGGCTCCTGGTTCGGTAAGGGCGTAGGTGGCGATGCGCTCGCCGCGCGCCTGGGGGACCAGGAAACGCTGCTTCTGCTCTTCCGTGCCCCACTGCAACAGGCCCAGGCTGTTCAGGCCCACGTGGACGCTCATCACCACCCGCAGGGAGGTGTCCACGCGCTCCAGTTCCTCGCAGGCCAGGGCCAGGCTGATGTAGTCCATTCCCTGGCCCCCGTAGCGCACGGGGATGCAGATGCCCAGGATGCCCAGTTGCGCCATGCGGCGGATGGCGTCGCGGTTGACGCGGTGGGCGCGGTCGTACTCCTTGATGACCGGGGCGACCTCTTTTTCCGCAAAGTCGCGCACCATGCGGGCGACCATTTCATGTTCGGCGCTCAGGGAGAAATCCATCGCTGATCGCTCCTGGGCGGAGATAACTGACCAGCGGTCATTATACTTATGCTGGGAAAAGGCGCAAGTGGGATCTTGCCTCAGGGGGCGAGCCAGTCGCTCGTCCCCACATTCGCCGACGGATCTTCGTGGGGGCGACCCGCCGGGTCGCCCGCCGGCAGGGATTCGCAGGGGCGACTTCGACCGACTTGACAATTGCCAGGAAGCGGGTATACTCTGTCTGGACATCAGACGTCTGGACGTCTGGCGTGAGGTCACATGACGCTCCAACTCGACCGCCGACCATTGTATGTGCAGGCCCGCGACCGGCTGCTGGCGTTGATCCGGGAGCAGCCGTTAGGGGCTGGCGAGCGGTTGCCTTCTGAGGCGACCCTCTCGGCCCAGTTGGGCATCTCCCGGGCCACGTTGCGGGAAGCGCTGCGCCTGTTGGAGGAAGAGGGCGCCATTGTCCGCCGCCAGGGGTTGGGGACCTTCGTCGCTTCCCGCTCGCCGTTGCTCGAGTCGGGCCTGGAGGTGCTGGAGAGCCTGGAGAGCCTGGCCCGGCGCATCGGCCTGCACACGGAGGTGGCGCATCTGGACGTGGTCGAGCGGCTGGCGACGGAGGAGGAGGCGGAAGGGCTGCGGCTTCCCCCGGACGGCCCGAAGGACGTCCTCGCCGTCTCGCGGGTCATCGCGGTGGCTGGTCAACCGGTGGCCTATCTGGTGGATGTTGTCCCTCAGGAGTTTCTGCGCTACGAGGAACTGGGCGAGCATTTCAACGGTTCGGTGTTGGAACTGTTCCTTGAGCGACGTTCGCCGGTGCTGGCCTATTCGACCACGGAGATCGCTGCCGAGGAGGCCGACCCCATGCTGGCGAAGAGCCTGCAGTTGCGCCGTGGCAGGGCGCTCCTCAAACTGGTGGGCCGCCTGCACGATGTCAACGACCGCGTGGTGGACTATTCGCTCAGTTTCTTTGTGCCCGGCTACTTTCGGTTCCACGTGGTGCGCAAGGTGGGGCGGATATGAGGCGGACGACGGACGACAGACGACAGACGACGGACGACGGCCTGTCGTCTGTGGTCAGTGGTCTGTGGTCCGTGGTCCGTGGTCCGTGGTCCAAAAACAAGCCAATATCTTGAAGAGATTGAGGAGGTTTGACCATGCGTAGTTTTCTGGGCCGTGACATTCTGTCGTTGAAGGACTTCGAGCGTGAGGAGTACTTCTACATGTTCGAGGTCGCGCAGTCGCTGGAGCACTATGCTCGCGACCGTCACAACGCCACCCTGCTGGCGGACAAGACGATGATCACCGCGTTCTATCAGCCGTCCACCCGCACCCGCTTGGCGCACGAGGCGGCCATGCACCGTCTGGGCGGCCACGTCTCCGGCTTCGCCGACTTCAAGATGACCCGCGCCGGTGACTTCTATCAGGAGTCCATCAAGGACACGGTGCACATGCTGGAGTTCTACGGCGACGTCATCGTGATGCGCCATTTCCAGCAGGGTGCGCCGGCGGAAGCAGCGAAGTGGGCCAGCGTGCCGGTGATCAACGCTGGCGATGGCTGGGGCGAGCATCCCACCCAGGTGCTCACCGACCTGTACACCGTGCTGCAGGAGAAGGGCACCATTGATGGGCTGACCTTCCTCTGCATCGGCGATATGCGCATGCGCACGATGCACTCCATCTCCTATGCCCTCACCCAGTTCGATGTCGAGGTCATCTACGTCGCCCCGCCGGAGATGTCGCTGACCGAGGAGTTCAAGGCCGAACTGCGGGAGCGCAACCTGGTCTTCCGCGAGGCGGACCACGTGGCCGATGTCATTGGCGAGGCGGACGTGATCTACATGGAGCCGGTAGTGCAGCCCGACTACACCAAGGCCCGCGACGAGGCCCGGGCGGACAAGGGGCTGACCCCGGAGAACTATCGGGTGACACGCCAGCTGCTGGCGGAGAGGGCGCGCAGTGATGCGATCATCCTCCACTCCCTGCCGCGCATGGACGAACTACCGCCCGATGTGGACGCTACCCGTCACGCCCGCTACTGGCAGGAGGCCTACAACGGCGTCGTGCTGCGCATGGGCATGCTGGCGCTTATCCTCGGCGCAGTTTCCTAGGATCGGCGAAGGAGGTTCGAGCGATGCAGACGAACTTGCGTGGCCGTGATCTGATCGGTGATCTGGACTTCTCGAAGGAAGAGGTCGAAACGGTCCTGGACATGGCCTTTGACCTGAAGCGCAAGCGGGCGGTGGGCGAGCCACACCCCTACCTGCGCGACAAGGTCCTGGCGATGCTCTTCTTCTTCAGCAGCACGCGCACGCGCGGCTCGTTCGAGGCCGGGATGGCCCAACTGGGCGGCCACGCGGCCTTCATCGAGAGCAAGACCACCCAGATCGCTCACGGGGATACCCCCAAGGAGATTGGCGAGATCCTGGGCCGCTACTACGACGGCCTGGCGATCCGCCACGTGGAGTGGGGGGTCGGCAACCGCTA
>DAOTYX010000109.1:0-1612 GCA_034434635.1 Anaerolineae bacterium
CTGGGACCGCAACACCTGCACGGAACTGGGCCACTGGAGCCCCTACCTCATCGGCCCGGCCAGTCCTTTGCTCGTCACCCTGCCCAGCGGTGGAAGGAGCACCGACCAGGTCAGCGTGGCCTACCTGGATGGCGCGGGCAACCTGCTGGTGGGGTTCCATACGCGCGACTGTCTGCCGCAGGAGGCGCGGGTGGGCCCCCTGCCGCCGTGGGTGGACACCCCCACCTTCACCGTCACCTGGTCGGGTGAGGACATCTGGAGCAGCGTTGCCGCCTATCACGTGCAGGTGCGCGACGGCGACGAGGGGGCGTGGAGCACCTGGCTGGGGGAGACTGACGCCACATCGGCCCCCTTCACTGGCACACACGGCCATACCTACTTCTTCCGTGTACGCGCCCGCGACAGCGCCGGCAACTGGGGGACCTTCACCGACGAAGAGTGGGGACAGGCTCACACGACGGTGCTCACTCAACCTGCCCCCGTGTTAGTCACCTCGCGCAAGACATGCGATGGGGGCACCTCCGCCTGGTGCCCCCATCAGCGGCCTGACCGGGCCATCACTTACACGGTGTCCATCACCAACAGCGGGAACCTGACCGGCACCGTGCTACTCACCGATACGCCACCTGCCAGCCTGACCCTGCTGACCGGGACGCTGGGCGCCAGCGCCGGCCCCCCACCCACCTGGAACGGCGCGACAATCGGTTGGAGCGGCGACGTCCCGCCAGGCGCAGGGGTCCGCGTGACCTACGCCCTTCTGCCCCAGCCCGCCACACCGCGGCTTTCGCCGCTGACCAACACCGCGCGGATCTCCGGCAGCGTCCTGGGACCGCTGGAGCGGCGGGACATCGTCATCCTCGCATGGCCGATGTGGTTGCCCACAGTCAGCCGGTGACGCGGACCTTTGAGACAGCGCCTCGCCCCTTCAGTCAGCGCGGCAGGCAGTTACCCGCGAAAGCGAAAAGGGATGCGGTGGCTACGGCCGATACGTCACCCGCAGATACGGGCGACTGGACGCGGAAGCCTCACGGCTGGCGAAGACGCGGACGTCGTCAACCGTCCCACCTGTGACGCAGAAGCCATAATTCGTGGTAGGATTGGCCAGCTGGTACTGGACCAGGTCTGTGACGTTCCAGTCATACCATCCCGATCCGATGCCTACCGCACGCGTGACAGCGCCCGATGATTCGCAGCCAGGCTTTACGGAATGGTCATCTTCCGACCAGGGGGAATCAGCCCGCGCCACCCTCAGGTTGGCCGAACTCGCACCTTCAGCACTGGTAAGACGCAAGTAAAGCGTCGCTTCGTCAATGGTCGCCCCGGCAGGAATGCCCCCCAGGTCGAACCGCACCGCGACCAACCCTGGATAGAACACGCTTAGCCCGCCTCCACCGGAACTGCCATTCTTGAGTTCCAGCGCAGAACCGTGCCCCCAATCGGGGCACATGCCGGCCATACATATCATGTTCTGAGGCCACCAGAACGAGTCGCCAGAGGCCTGCAGGTCCACCGTCGTGGGGCCAGCGCAGGCAGGAGTCTCAAAAGTGGCTGTCTGGCGGCCGATCTCCGACCCATCCCCGGCCAGCGCGATGATGGTGAAACTGCCATCCCC
>DAOTYX010000110.1:0-5115 GCA_034434635.1 Anaerolineae bacterium
CTGAACTGCCCGACCAACCCTTGATCCTGGCACAGCCGCAGCAGCGTGACGAGCATCCTCTCCGGGCCGCAGGCGTAGAGGGCTGGCGGGTGGCCTGCGAAGGCGGAATCCTCCCAGCCGTGCTCTGCCATCTGCGCCACGACCTGGGTGACCGGGCCGTGGTGGCCGACCGAACCGTCGTCGGTGGCCAGGATGGGCGGGAGGCCCAACTCCTGGAAGCGCGCCAGGTAGATGAGGTCGCCAGCATGACGCGCGCCGAGGGCGACAACGGTGGGAATGGAGCGGGCCAGCGCCTGGCTGGCCAGGAAGTAGAGCGGCGCCGCGCCGTACCCTCCGCCCACCAACAACGCGGCCCGGTCGGTGAGGGGTGAGAAGCCGTGGCCGTATGGCCCGCGGATGCCCAACCGTTCCCCGCGTTCCAGGCGATGCAGCGCGGCGCTGAATGGCCCCACGCGGGCCACGGTGAGCGTCAGCGGGGCAGGGTGGGCGATGGAGATGGGCTTCTCATCCACCCCCGGCAGCCAGACCATCACGAACTGCCCCGGCTCCGCCTGCGGCAGGTCGAGGTCCAGCACAAAAGTGCGCACCCGTTCCGTTTCTACCTGGATATGGCGAATGGGCACGATGGTTGGCAGGTTCATCTTTCCTCCACTTCTCAAGAGGCCCGACGGGAAGTGTATCACGAAGGGTGCATTATGGGAAGGGGATGAGTCCCTTGGTGTCTTGTACGGGGGCCTCTCGAGATCTGCGGACTTGCCTAAGGCTCCCTTTCTGCTACAATCGTCCCTATGAGACGATGGGTTTTCCTGCTCCTCACCGTGTTGCTTTTGCTGCCCCTGTTTCCCGCTTCCGCCCAGGTCGCCATACCCGATTACCGCTTCGGCGTCATCGAAGCCTACGATGCCCCATGGGCCGCCGCAGAGTTGGGGGCCGGCTGGACCCGCGTCACCTTCCGCTGGAACGAGGTCCAACCGGACGGGCCTGACCAGTGGAACCTGCCCATCACCGACGAGCAGTTGAACCTGGAACTGGCGCAGGGGCGGCAGGTGATCGGGCTGATCACCAACTGTCCCGGCTGGGCCACCGACACGAGTCGCGGCGTGGGCGTGCCGGTGGGGCTCTACCTGGGCCACAATGACCCCAACAACCTGTGGGCGGTCTTCGTGCGCGCCCTGGTCGCCCGCTACGCTGGCCGAATTGACCACTGGATCGTCTGGAACGAGCCGGATATCTGGGAGACCTACCACCAGAGTTGGGGAGGGACGGTGGAGGATTTCGCGCAACTGATGCGCGTCTCCTACGGCGCGATCAAGGAGACCAATCCCAACGCCGTCATCCACCTGGCGGCGGTCACCCACTGGTGGGACGCTAACTACGGCCGCGAGCTCTTCCTGCGCCGCCTGCTGCGGACGCTCGCCGCTGACCGCAACGCCGCCGCCTACAACGATTACTTCGACGTGATGACGTTGCACATCTACTTTCAGCCGGAGAACGTCTACGACCTGACCGCTTTCTACTACGGCCTGCTGCGTGAGTACGGGCTCAGCCAGCCGATCTGGATCGTCGAGACCAATGCCGCTCCGTCGGATGACCCGGCCTGGCCGGTGGCGAACCCGCAGTTCCAGGTCTCCCAGGAGGGACAGGCGGCCTTCATGATCCAGGCTATGGCGTTGGGCATCGCCGCCGGGGCACAACGCATCGCGGTCTTCAAGATGGCTGACACGGAGCGGGACCTGGCGGCCAACCCGGAGCCCTTTGGGCTGGTGCGGATGGATGGGACCCGTCGCCCGGCTTTCACCGCCTACCAGATCGCCGCCACCTACCTGGCGGGCTTCCGCTCCGGCCGCTGGGAGCGGCGGGATGACCTTTCGGTGGTGGTGGTGGACCGCGGCGCGCAGATGACCACGGTCGTCTGGTCGCGCACGCCCTCGCCGCAGAGGGCGGTGCTGGCGGCGCGCACCACCAGCGCGCTGCTGGTGGATATGTATGGCCGCGCGCGGCGGGTCTACCCGGAGCGGGGCTACTACACCCTCGACCTGCCGGGCTGTCCTTACGAGGGCAGTTGTCTGATCGGCGGCGCGCCGCTGTTGCTGGTGGAGGACGCGCCCGGCGAGACGTCCGCGCCGCCGCCGCCCGCGCCCACCAGCCCGCCGGTTGAGGTCTCTGTGTTGCCCACGCCGACCCCCGTCTCTACCTACACCCCCACCCCTACCACTACTCCCACGGGTACGCCTACTCCGACCCCGTCGCCGACTTCTACCCCCACCGTCCTTTCGTCTCCCACAGCGACTCCATTCCCGTTGCCCACTCTCACACCAACCCCGCTCAATCCCGGCCCGCCACTGCTGACCGCTGGTTCTTCCGCCGCGCTTCCTCTGGCTGGAGCGCTGGTGCTCCTTCTGCTGTTGGTGGGACTGGCTGCGCGTCGCCGCTGAGATGCGCAGTGCGCGGAGGGATACCCTCCCGCAGGTTGGAAAGACTCAATTTCATCTACACCGGCTCAGCCTCCGCCTTTCGCCAGGCGGGCTTCGTCGAAGTGCTGCGCCGCTCGGATACCCGCCCGATCATGCGCTACGCGATACGCGATTTACGATAAGCGAGGTCAATATGGAAATCCGCCCTGTCACCAGCCGCGCCGACCTGCGTCGGTTCGTGGAACTGCCCTATCACCATTACCGCAACGACCCGGTCTGGGTGCCGCCGCTGCGCAGCGAGCAGCGCGCCCAGTTCGACCCGCGCCGCAACCCTATGCTCGACCACTGTGAGGTGGCGCTGTTCCTGCTGCTCGACCACGGTCGGCCCGTTGGTCGGGTGTCGGCTTTCGTGGACCGCCTGGCGGTGGAAGCGTGGGGCGCGCCGATCGGCCTGTTCGGTTCCTACGAGTGCCCGCTGGACGCGGAGGCCTCCCGGCTCCTGCTGGAGACCGCGCGCACCTGGTTGCGGGAGCGGGGGATGACCAGGATGCGCGGACCGTGGAGTTTCGCCTCCCAGGAGTGGGGGTTGGTGGTCGAGGGTTTCACGCCGCCGCCGGTGATCATGGCTCCGTACAACCCCCCGTACTACAACGACCAGATGGTCGCCTTCGGCCTGCAGAAGGCGAAAGACCTGCTGGTCTACTACGCCGATACCGCCGAAGGGTACCGCATCCCTCAGCGCTACCTCGACCTGACCGACCGTATCCAGCAGCGATACGGTGTCCGCGTCCGAGCAGTGGATATGAAGCGGCTCGAAGAAGAGGTCGCCGCCATCGTGGAGGTCAGTAACCGCTCCATCGGTCCCAACTGGGGCTTCTACCCGGTGACGGAGGCGGAGGGGCGCGCGCTGGCCCGCGACCTCAAGGCGATCATCAACCCGCGGGCGGTGCTCATCGCCGAGGGGCCGGATGGCAAACCGGTGGGCTTTGCGCTCTCCATCCCTGACGTCAACCTCCTGCTCCGCGGGCTGAACGGACGCCTCTTCCCCTTCGGCTGGTTGAAACTGCTCTTCGGTCTGCCCCGCCTGCGCCAGTACCGCATGTGGGCGCTGGGAGTGATCCCGGAGTATCAGGGCAAGGCCGTGGACGCGCTGCTCTACCGCGCCACGCACGATGCGCTCTACCCGGGCGGGGTCCGCCTGGAGGTGAACTACGTGCTGGAGGACAACGTGCGTATGAACAACGCCCTGCAGCGGTTAGGGGTGAAGCCGTTGCGGCGGTATCGGGTGTATGAGATGGAGATATGACGCGGAGACGCGGAGAGGGGGAGATGCGGAAATGATGAAGGTAATGACGTCTCTGCCATTGATGGGAATGCTTCTGCTGGGTGTGGCGTGTACACCGACGGTGCCAGCCATGGTGCCGGTCTCGCCAACGGCATCCACCGGAGGCGCAGGCCATTCCACGCCCACTCTGCCTGTGGTGACGGAGGAGCCATCTCCCCAGACGGCGCAGTTCTTCCTCATCGCGCTGGAGGACAACGGACAGTCAGGCCTGGCAGTCGGCTGTGGCGATAGCGCCGTCCCGGTCACGGTGGAGGTGCCCGCCGGGTCGGAGCCGTTGCGCGTGGCGCTGGAGACGCTTCTCGCCATCCACGAACCGTACTACGGCGAATCGGGCCTCTACAACGCGCTCTACCAGTCCGACCTGCAGGTGCAGTCGGCAACGATGGAGGGCGGACAGGCGGTGGTGCATCTTTCCGGGACGCTGATGCTGGGCGGCGTGTGTGACAACCCGCGTGTCCAGGCACAGCTGGAGGAGACAGTGCGCCAGTTCTCCCCGACGGGCCAGGTGGCCGTCT
Source organism: Anaerolineae bacterium (assembly GCA_034434635.1). Lineage (GTDB taxonomy): Bacteria > Chloroflexota > Anaerolineae > B4-G1 > DUEL01 > DAOTYX01. The sequence continues at coordinate 4,275 of DAOTYX010000110.1, forward strand.
TCGTCAATGACGTGCCGCTGGCCGACGTCCTGTCGCTTCGGTAGCAGCCAGGTGCTGTGCGGATGAGGCGATGTCGGTGCTGGCTGGGGCTGGCCTTGGTGGGCCTGTGGCTGGCTGGCTGCGGTGGGGGAGTGGTTTCCACTCCACCCGCAGCGGGATCGTCGCCCGCTGCCACCGGTACGCTGGCCGTGTACCCGTTAGTGCTTCCGTCGGGAACGACCTGTCCGCTGCTCTCTCCCTTGCCGACGGCGACGGTCGCGTCTACCCTGCCGGAGGCCACGGCCACCCCTGTCGCGTACACCGTCCAACCTGGCGACACCCTGTTGGGCCTGGCGATGCAGTACGGTGTGCCGATGGCCGCCATCCAGCTGAGCAACCGCCTGGGAGAGACGACGGCGCTGCGGGCGGGACAGGTGCTGCTCATCCCGTCGGCGGCCGAGTGGGCCGGCGCCTCGCCCTTCTGGGTGGTGCACGTGGTGCAACCCGGGGAGACGCTGAGCGGCATCGCCCAGGTATACGGTCTGGACCTCGCTGCCTTGCAGGAGGCGAACCGGCTGGAGGAGACCGACCTGCTGCGGGTGGGACAGGAACTGGTGTTGCCGCTGGAGGCGCCCCTGGTAGCAGAGGCGCCGCCGACCGCGACGCCGCTCCCGCTGGCTCCCCCCGCTTCCACCCCTGCCCCGGCGGTCACCGTTGCGCCGCCACCCCCTCCACCGCCCCCGCCCGCTGACGTGGCTGCCTGGCCGCAGGAGGTCGCCCGGCTGATCAACGAGGTGCGCGCGCAGCATGGCCTGCCGCCGCTGGCTTTCAACGCCACACTGGCGCTCGCCGCCCAGGCCCA
>DAOTYX010000111.1:0-4157 GCA_034434635.1 Anaerolineae bacterium
CCCTTTGCTGACTTTGCCCGGAACTGCCAACCAGGCTATGCGAAATCGGTGCGACCTGGTCCATCCTGCGGAGCGGGGGGTCGGTGGCAGTCACCAAACAGCATCAGGGTAGGTGCAGATGCCGGCATGGATGCCCACACGTTTGTACATCTGCACTCCGGTGAAGGGTTCCTCCAAAATCCCATCGTGGATTGCCCAACTCCGCCCCCGCACACTCCACGCCGCCGACTCCCGTCGGAATGGGGTAGAGCCGTCGAGACGCCGGTAGAGCACCCCGCCCGGCGCGAACTCCTGATGGATCCACTCCATCCGCCCACGACCGATCGTGTACGAAAAGCCGTACCGCTCGAAAAGGATCGCGCTGTGGTAGGCCAGCGGACGGACATGGAAGCGATCGAACCCCAGCCGCGCGACAAACTCCTCGAAGCGTGGAACCAGCCGCCGCGCCAGCCGCGCTCCTTCTCTGACCTGCCCCGGGGCCAGGCCTGCCTCCATCGCCCGCACCTCCTCGGCGATGTTGCGGCAGGTGGTGCCGAAGTCGGTCGGACACCCATCGGGCATGCGGTCGATGTTGAATCGAGGGGCCTCAGGGTCGTTGATGACGAAGAGCAGTACCTCCAGCTGGTTGTTGAGCGTATCGGAGAGTTCCAGGTACAGCACCGGGTCTTCGTCCTCCCAACTGCGCCGTAGCGAGATTGCCACAGAAGAGGTGCCGGCTTCGCCCAGGCACGTGAAAAGGGGCCGGCCTGCCGTATCGGTTAGAGAAGAGGGAATTCCAAAGCGGAGAAGCGCCTCGGAGGGCAGCAGCAGTCGGTAGACTGCGTCGCGCTGCGCCAACGGAAGGTTGTTGATCTGTCGGATGGAGTGCAGCGGTTGCCCGTCCACGACCAGTGGCTCGACAGCGTTCATCGTAGCCGCTCTTTCCACTCCCGGCGTACCTCGCGCTCGGCATCCCGTCGGGCGATGGCCTCACGCTTGTCGTACTGACGCTTACCGCGTGCCAGCGCAATCTCCACCTTGGCCCGACCGCGCTTCAGGTACATCCGCAGCGGCACAACGGTGTAGCCCTGCTCCTGCATGCGGCCCATCAGGCGGTTGATCTCCTTGCGGTGCAACAGCAACCGTCGGGGACGCAGCGGGTCGTGTCCCTGCCGGCCTGCCGGGTCATAAGCAGCGATATGGACGTTGACCAGCCAGAGTTCGCCGCGCCGCGGCTGGACGTACCCCTCGCGAAGCACCACTCGGCCGGCACGCACCGACTTGATCTCCGTCCCCGTCAGAGCGATGCCGGCCTCGTAGCGGTCCTCGATACGGTAGTCGTGCGACGCCTTGCGGTTGGTGGCGACGACCTTGATGCCTTCAGCGTCTCTCATCTACTCACCGCTGAGCAGGTACTGACGCGCCCGCTCGATCTGTGGATCCTCCCCCGCTGCCGTCTCTTCGGGCCACGGGACAACGATGTCAGGAGTGAGCCCCTGACCGTGGATCGCCACATCAGCGGGCGTGTACCAACGAGCAACCGTCACCCGCAGTTCCGAGCCGTCCGACAGGCGGAAAGGCTGTTGCACCGAGCCCTTGCCGAAACTCTGCTCGCCGATCAGGATGCCACGCCCGCGCGCCTGGACTGCCCCGGCGACAATCTCCGAAGCCGAGGCACTGCCGCCGTTGATCAGCACTACCAGGGGGACCGATTCCGTCAGATCTCCATCCCGTGAACGGTAGACCTGCTCTCCGCCGTCGTTGGAGCGCTGGATCAGCACCACGCCGTTGTCCAGGAACAGGTCCGAGACCTCCACCGCCTGTTCGAGCCAGCCGCCGGGATTGCCGCGCAGGTCGAAAATCAACCCAACCGGGTTTTGGGCCAGCAGGCCTTCCAGTTCTCTGCGCATCTGATCGGAGGCGGTGGAACTGAACTCTGTCAGACGAATGTAGGCGACATTGTCCTCCAGCATCCGTGCCTCGACCAACGGGATCTCCACCCGCGCCCGGGTGACCGTCACCTCGAAGGCACGGGTCTCCTCATCCTCGCTCCGTTCGATGAGCAGGGTGACTTGAGAGCCGGCCGGCCCACGGATGAGGGCAATCGCCTCGTAGATGCCGTAGCCGGCGATGGACTGCCCGTCCACGGCCAAGACCACATCTCCCGCCCGCAGCCCGGCCTGCTCTGCCGGCTGTCCACTGATGACGCCGGAGATCTCCAGTCGCCCATCGTCCCGCATGCGGACGAAAGCGCCAATCCCCTCGAATGTCCCGCTGGCGTCTTCCTCGATGATGGCTGCGGCCTGTGGCTCGATGAACGAGGTGTAGTCATCCCCCAGCGTCTCCAGCATGCCCCGAATGGCGCCGTAGGTGACGGTCTGCTCGTCCGGGAGTTGGCCGTAGTAATTCTGTTCGACCAGGTGCCAGACTTCCCAGAAGAGTTGAAAGGTCTCCTGCTCGGTGTTGGTCTCAGAGGATGGGGTGGGGGAGGCCAGTGAGAAGACTGGTGTGGACCGAGGCTGAAGCGGCGTCCGAGAGTCCATCCAGACCGAGGTGGCGAAGCCAGCGGCAAAGGCAGCCACGGCCGTGAAGAGCAGCAAGACGATAGTTACCAGGCCCTGCAAGAGTGCACCACAGCACCGCAAACGGCTCATCGGGCTAATCTCCTGTCTCGAGGTACTGCCGGGCTTGCTCTAACTGCGGGTCTGTGCCTCCACCCGCGGCTACAGGGAGGTCCGGCGTCAGCCCTTCTGGGCTGACGGGTTGGCGGTCGGGCAGCAGCCAGACCGCCGCGGTGACGTGCAGGCTTGAGCCATCGGACAGAGGGAAGATCATCTGTACCGAGCCCTTGCCGAACGTGGGCTCTCCGATCAGCGGGCCTCGTCCGTGCGCCTGGAGCGCGCCAGCGACGATCTCGGCGGCGCTGGCGGTGGAGCCGTTGACCAGGATAGCCAGGCGGCCCTCCGTGCCCGGGCCGCCTGGGTGGGCGCGGAAAGCAGTCTCTTCATCGCGCTGACGGACCTGGTAGAACATCACCTGGTCACTATCCAGGAAGAGATCGGCCACCGCTGACGCAGACTGAATGAGCCCCCCACCGTTGTCGCGCAAGTCGAGTACCCAGACGGTCGCCCCGGCGGCGGTGAGGGAATGCAGGGCCGCCTCGGTCTCCTCGGGGGTACGTTCGGTGAAGGTGGTAATGTGAAGATAGCCCACGGGCGGCGTGCCTTCCAGCAGCCGATAGGTGACACTGGGCAGGTTGATCTCCGCGCGGGTGATAGTCAGGTCGAACGGCGGGGTTGGGGGGCGGGAGAGGGTGAGGGTCACTGCTGTGCCCACCTCGCCGTGCAGCAGGGCATTGATGCTGTCGAGGGTGGCTGTGAGCACTGATTGCCCGTCCACTGCAAGCAACTGATCCCCGCTCTGGACACCGGCAGCGGCGGCAGGGGAGTCGGGGTAGGGGAAGAGGAGCGTGTTACCTGCATCGTCCCGCCAGAGGTCCACGCCGATCCCGCCATAAGTGCCGGAGAGTTGGTCACGTTCGATTTCCCCCTGGGGAGGCTCGACGAAGATCGTGTAGGGGTCATTCAGCGTAGCCAGCGCGCCGCGGATGGCCCCGTAGGTTCGTTCCTGGGCGGAGGGGAGTTCGCCGTTGTAGTAGCGGTCGAGGATTTCCCAGGCCTGCCAGAAAGGGGCAAGGGACTGCCGGGCGGCCCGCTCTTCGTTTTTTTGCATCAGACGGTGGGCTGCAAATCCCATTGCGAAGAGGAGGATCGGCAGGAGCAAAGCCACGGCCAGCGCGACGGCGAGGCGTCGGCGTGCGGCGGGGTTATTGGTGTCGTTTGCGGCCAGGTTCATGGGTTCCCTGCCAGTGTTCGGGACAGTTTTCACGCGCCAACCGCCGGGTGTGGGGTCTGGCGCGTGGAGGGGTATTGTAACATGTTCGGGCGATTTTGAGAAGGAGGGGGCACGTACGGGGTTTCAGGTTACAGGGTTTCAGGTTGCAGGTTAAAGGTGCTCTGTTTCGCGCCTTTCGCGCCTTTTCGCATCTTTCGCGCCCTTTCGCGCCCTTTCGCATCTTTCGTGCCCTTTCGCGCTATCCGGTTGACAGGAGACGTTTTTCGTGATAGAATATGATTCGGATAGTGTAAGTTATACGAATCATAACCCGATCCCTTGAA
>DAOTYX010000112.1:0-3169 GCA_034434635.1 Anaerolineae bacterium
CGGCCTGGACCTCCGCCAGCCCGCCGGTGCAGGTGGCTTCGGTCAACGCTCACTTCGCCCACTACGAGGCCTACCCGCCGGTGAACACCTCGCCCCCCTTCTCCAGCAGTCTGGTGGCGAATGCTTCCTTCACCGATACCCTGGGCTTCTCCGTGGGTTGTCACAGCGGGTTGAGCGCCGCCGACGCGGAGGTGAACCCCCTCTACTGGCAGACCGGCCTGGATTTCCCCCAGGCGATGGCCCGGCGGGCCTCCGCCTGGGTCGGCAACACGGGCTTCGGCTACGGCATGGACGACGCGGTAGAACTCTCCGAGCGGCTGATGCTTCTCTTCAGCGAGGAGTTGGGCCGTCACCAGAACATGCCGCTGGGTGTGGCGCTGCGCAACGCCAAACTTCGCTACCTGGGCTCGTTGCCCGGTGGCGGCCTGAGTATCTATCACGAGAAGGTGCTGATGGAGGCCACCCTCTACGGCCTGCCCATGTTGCGCGTGCATCTGCCTGTCTCGGGCGGGGCGGGCGCCCAGGAGGGAGTCAGCAGCGACGTGGGCAGCCTTGTCCCGGAGACGGCCGATGGCCTGTACTCCATCACAGCCACGCTTCACCTGACCCTGACGGAGCACGAGGCGACGGCGGGGGGGCAGCCGGAAGGGGTCTACTACAGCGTGGGCGGGGAGGTGCAGGCCAGCCCCGGTCAGCCGGTGCAGCCTCGCGCGGCGATCACGCTGCCGTCTCCCTCAGGTCTCGTTGCCCACGGCGCGCTCTTCTTGAGCGGCCACTACAGTGACCTGACGGGTTTCGACCCCTTCGTCTCCCGGCCGGTGACCGACACGGCGCAGCCCGAGCCGGCTTTCGAGATGCCTGGCTGGTTCCCCGACCGACTGGCCCTGTTCAACCGCTTTGGCGGAGCAAACCGGCTGGTGGTCGTGCCTGGCCAGTACAACGGGGAGCAGGGGCTGGAGCGGCTTTACGACGAGGTGCAGGTGCAGGCGTTCTACTCGGCCCGTGATGATCACATGCTCCCCACTGTGTTCGCGGGCTCGGCGGAGGCGTTTGAGGGTGTGATAACCTTCTGGGTAGGCGCCTTCGATGAGTCCGGCGTGCATCGTGTGCTGGTCACCTACGACCTGGGGGACGGCTACTGGCGCAGCATGGACCTCTACCCTGCCAGCGGCGAGGACAACAACAACTGGTACGGGACACTGGTCGCTCAGAGCCGTAGCCTTTCCTTCTTCGTTCAGGTCGTGGATGGGGCCGGCAACGTGACGGTGAGCAGCAACAAGGGCCTCTTCCTCACCGCGCAGGAGCACCGCTGCTATCTGCCGTTGGTGATGCGCGCGAGGCGGTGATGCGTCGCTTGCTGCCTGTCGCGTTGCTGCTCTTGCTGACGCTCAGCCCAACCGCTCCTGCCGACGCCTTCGGTGAGCGGCTGGTGCTGGCCTTCTACTACGCCTGGTTCGACAACACCACCTGGCAACGGCCGCTGTCCGACCAGCCAGCGCAGCCCTACGTCTCGACTGACCCTGCGGCCATCGAGCGGCACGTCGTGTGGGCGCAGGGGGCCGGTATTGACGGCTTCGTCCAGTCCTGGTATGGCCCGCAGGTGGAGAACAACCAGACCGAGACCAACTTCGCCCTGCTTCTCGACATCGCTGCCCGGCACGGCTTCTTCGCAGCGGTGGACTTCGAGGTCACCAGTCCCTTCCTGACCTCCGAAGAGGCGGTGGTGGACGCCCTGGAGCACCTCCTGAACGTGCACGCCCGTCACCCGGCCTATTTGCGGGTCAATGGCCGGCCGGTGGTCTTCTTCTGGCGGCAGAACCGCTTCCCGGTGGAGTGGTGGGAGAGGACCCGCGAACTGGTGGACCCCGAGCGGCGGAGTATCTGGATCATGGAGGGGGTTGACCTGAACTACCTCGACTCTTTCGATGGCACCCATCTCTACAGCGTGGCCTGGGACGCCGATCCCGGCGCGACGCTGGTGCGCTGGGGCGAGCGCATCCACGACCGCAACGCCAGCCACGACGCGGTGAAGTACTGGGTGGCTACTGTGATGCCCGGTTACGATGACCGCGTCACCGGCCGGGCCGACGCCTTCGTCCGCGACCGCGCCGGCGGCGACTACTACCGCAACTGCTGGGACGGGGCGATCCGCTCGGGAGCGGACTGGGTGGTCATCACCAGTTTCAACGAGTGGCTGGAGGGGTCGCAGATCGAGCCCAGTGTGGCCTACGGCGACTTCTACCTCAATCTGACGCGGGAGATGGCCGACCGCTACCGGGCCAGCGAGCCGCTGCCGCCGGACATCCCCGCCGCGCCGATCATCGTCAATCCGACCCTTGCGGCGGAGGTTGCGCCGACCGCGCCAGCCGTGGTTCTGGCAGCGCAGGCGTCGCCGGTGCCCACTCCCACGCCCACGGTTCCTCCTACGCCCACATCTACCCCCATTCCCACCCCCACCCCCACTCCTACATCCACGCCCGCGCCTACGGTGACCCCCTTCCCGTCTCCCGCCATCTCCCCCTCCCCGCGCCCCTCCCTCTCCGCGTCTTCCTCTTTCCGCGTCTCCGCCTCTCCGTCGGTTTGGGAGCGCATCTGGGCCACGTCCGGGCTGTGGGTTGGCGGGCTGGCGGTGGTGTTGGTGGTGGCGTTGTTCCTTCGTGGCAGGCGACGGTGATGTGGGGGTGGAGCGTTTTCGTGTGATTTGACACGCTGGCAGGGGATGGTAGAATGGGAGATGGTAGATTGGGGAATGGTAGATTGGGGAATGGGGGAGAGGAAGAGCAGCAGATGCTATTCTGTGTGAGGAGGGAAAAGTGACGCAAAGGAGTGTAGCACGGTCGGCGGCATCCACGGGCAGGATCGCCATTGCCGTCGGGATGGTGATCACGGGATTGCTGCTGTTGGCGCTGCTTCCAGGTACAGCCCGCTCGTCCGAATCGCTGGCGGGCGGCTGGCAGACGATCTTCCAGTATGACTTCAGCGGCGGGATCGGCTATGGGAGCGGCTGGACCACGTTCGACAACAACGGGTCGCCGAACGGAGAGTTCTACTGGAACACGGAGACCTACACCTATACCAGCCCCAGCGTGGGGGTGTGGGCAGTGGGCGGCGGGATCAACGGCAGCCTGCTGAACCCGGCGACGGACACCTACACGAACAATGTGGACTC
>DAOTYX010000113.1:0-9910 GCA_034434635.1 Anaerolineae bacterium
ACGGACCACAGACCACGGACTATGGACCGCGCTTTGCTGAATGGGGAGGTCGTGCTAAGATAGACGGACGATGATTACCAGCCACGCCAATCCCAAGATCAAACAGGCGCGGGCGTTGCGACAGCGCAAGGAGCGCGAGGCGACTGGCCTGTACCTGGTGGAGGGCCTTTTCCACATCGGCGAGGCCCTCGCCGCGGGCGCTGGGGTCGAGTACATCTGCTACGCGCCTGACCTGCTGGAGGGGGACTTCGCCCGCCGCCTGGTCGAACAGGCCTCTGCCGACGGCATCCCTTGCTGGGCAACGTCGGCGGAAGTCCTCGCCGCTGTGGCGGAGAAGGAGAACCCCCAGGGGGTGGTGGCCGTGGTCCGTCAACGCCACATCCCCCTGGAGACGCTTGCCCCGCACAACTTCTCCTGGGGCGTGGCGGCGGTCGCGCCGCAGGACCCCGGCAACGTGGGGGCGATCCTGCGGACGATAGATGCCGTTGGCGCTCATGGGCTGATCCTGCTCGATAGCAGCGTGGACCCCTATCACCCCACGGCGGTGCGGGCGAGCATGGGGGCGTTGTTCTGGCACCCCGTGGTTATGGCTCGTTTTGACGAGTGGGCAGCCTGGGCCCGCGGGCACGGCTACCACGTCATCGGTTCGTCGGCGCATGGCGAAACGGACTACCGGACTGTCGCCTGCGAGCGGCCGCTCGTCCTGCTCCTGGGCAGCGAGCGGGAGGGGCTGTCGCCGGAGCAGATGGCGGTGTGCGAACGGGTGATCCGTCTGCCGATGCATGGTCGGGTCAGTTCCCTCAACCTGGCCGTCGCCGCCGGGGTGTTGCTGTACGGGATCCTGGAGCGGCTGGGCTGAGGTTCTGTTCTTGACCACGTCTGTCGTCAATCCAGTTGCACCACGCAGACCTTCAGATAGGGCTGAGCGCCGGGGGCGACAGGGAAATCCGGCGCCGGTTCGTGGTCGGTGCGGATGATGCGGGCAGAAACCCCCTCCAGCCCCTGGCGCACCCGGCTCAGAAAGCCTTGCCGTGGCAACTGTTCGCAGTTGGTGCAGGCGATCAGCAGCCCACCCGGTTGCACGACCCTCGCCCCCAAGGCTACCAGGCGGGCGTAGTCCTGCTCAGCGGAGAAGCGGCTCTGGCGGGTGGTCGAATAACTCGGCGGGTCGAGGATGACCAGGTCGAACTTCTCTCCACGCCGCCCAAAGCGGCGCAGCCAGTCGAAGACGTCCCCACGCACGAAGTCTGTCGGGACGGTGGGAAAGCCGTTTCGTTCGACGTTGTCCTGCCCCCAATCCAGGTAGGGGCGGGAGATGTCGAGGTTGAGCACACGGGTTGCGCCTCCCGTCAGGGCAGCGACGGCGAAGCCGCAGGTGTAGGCGAAGCAGTTGAGGACGGTCCTTCCCGCCGCGTTGACGCGCACAAACCCGCGTACTTCACGCATATCCAGGAACAGGCCAGGATTCAGCCCCTCGCCCGGCCTGATGAGGAAGCGCAGCCCGTTCTCCTGCACCTCCAGGCTCTCCACGGCCGGGCCGAGCAGTGGTTCCGGGGGGGCCAGCATGCGGCGCAGGTCGTCGTCCAGCCGGCGGGCCTCGACGGGCCGGTACTTGACGTAGACAGCCCGCGCCGAGGCCATCTCGGCCAGAGCGCTCAGGAGCGCCCGGGGCGGTTCCACGCGCACGCCGCGGCTGTAGATGTTGGCCACGAGCACGTCGCCGTAGCGGTCCACGCTGAGGTCGGGGAAGCCGTCGCCGGCGCGGTTGAGCAACCGGTAGGCGGTCGTGTCGGGAGCGCGGTGCAGCGCGTCCCGCCGCTGCCAGGCTGTAGCCAGGAGGGTCTCGAAAGGCTTCATCGTTTCTTGATGGACGACGGATCACAGACGACGGACCACAGGGATTGCGAGTATAGCATACCTTCCGGGAGGCGCAAAAGGCGCTCTCCGATGGCGAAGTGGAGGGTTTGCAGTTCGGCCCCGGTTGTGGTAAGATACGTCTGCGTTGAGCAGTTCCTTTGGGGCGTGGCCAAGAGGCAAGGCAACGGACTTTGGATCCGTGTACCGCAGGTTCGAATCCTGCCGCCCCAGCCTGGCGTGTGGCCCCTCTGTCGTGTCCCGATGGTCAGAGGTAGGCTGGACGAATCCGGTGTTGGACGAATCGGCAAAGCGAATTTCCCTGCGTAGGCCGTGACCGGCCCGACTTTGGGCTGGGTGACGGCCTTTTCTTGTCCTTTAGCGGGCAGTCTGAGGAGGTGGATGTGAGTCTGGAAGTGGTCATCCTGGCAGCCGGGCAGGGGACGCGGATGCGCTCTGAACTGCCCAAGGTGCTCCATCCCCTGGCTGGCCGGCCGATGGTGCTCTATGCCGTGGAAACGGCGCGCCTGCTGAGCGACACGCCCCCGCTGCTGGTGGTGGGCCGCGGGGCCGACGCGGTGCGCCAGGTGGTGGGCGAGGCGGCGGTCTACGTGGAGCAGGCGGAGCAGCGCGGCACCGGACACGCCGTCCTCCAGGCCCGCGAGCGGCTGGTCGGACGGAGCGAGCAGGTGGTGGTGATGTACGCCGACATGCCGCTGCTGAGCGCGGAGACACTACGCGCCCTGGTGGACCGTCAGCGGACCAGCGGGGCGGCGGTGGTGATGTTGACGCTGGTCAGCGACGATCCGCGCGGGTTTGGGCGCGTGGTGCGGGACGAGCGCGGCGCGGTCGTGCGCATCGTCGAAGAGGCGGCGGCTACCGAGCAGGAGCGGGCCATCCGCGAACTCAATGCCGGCGTCTACTGCTTCGACGCGGCCTGGCTGTGGCAGAACGTTGACCGCATCCCGCTCACGCAACCCAAGGGGGAGTACTATCTCACCGACCTGATCGGCATGGCCGTGGCGCAGGGAAGGGGGGTGGAGGTGGCGCCGGTGGCGGATGAGAACGAGGTCCTGGGGATCAACACCCGTGTCCATCTGGCCGAGGCGGAGGCGGTGCTGCGCGGGCGCATCAACCGCCAGTGGATGGAGGCCGGTGTGACCATGACGGATCCGGCAACGACTTACATCGAGGCAGAGGTGCGCATCGGGCCGGACACGGTGCTGGAGCCGGGCACGATCCTGCGCGGGCGGACGGCCATCGGACAGGGCTGCCACATCGGCCCCCACACGCTGATCGTGGACAGCACCCTGGGCGACCACTGCCGGGTGACCTTCTCGGTGGTGGAAGGGGCGGTGATGGAGGACCGCAGCAACGTGGGGCCGTTCGGCCACCTGCGGCCGGGGGCGCGGCTGTGCGTCGGCGCGCATATGGGCAACTTCGGCGAGGTCAAGAACGCCACCCTGGGGCCAGGGGCCAAGATGGGCCACTTCAGTTACCTGGGGGACGCCGAGGTGGGGGCCGGGGCGAACATCGGCGCGGGCACGATTACCTGCAACTTCGACGGGGAGCGCAAGCACCGCACGGAGATCGGCGAGGGGGCCTTCATCGGCTCCGACACGATGCTGGTGGCGCCCGTGCGCGTAGGCCGTGGGGCGAAGACCGGTGCGGGTTCGGTGGTGACCCACGATGTCCCGGATGGCGCAGTGGCCTACGGGGTGCCGGCGAGGGTGGTTGGAGAGACACGGAAGCGGGGAGACGCGGAGACGGGGGACCGGGGTGAGGGTTGAGAACTGGATCGGGTTGGGGATAGTGGTAGTGCTGACCGCGATGCACGGCCTTCTGGCAGCGGCCCGTTCCGCCTTCGCCAGTGTGCGCCATAGCCGGCTCAGGCAGGTGGCGGCGGAGGCGGGAAAACGGGGGCAACTGGCCCTGCGCCTGGTGGAGGACGCCAGTCGGCTCCTGGGGTCGCTCTACCTGGGCAAGGCGCTGTTGGCGACGCTGGCCGCAGCGGTGGCGGCGCTTTGGCTCGTCGGGCCTCTGGCCACTGTGCTGAACGGGGCAAGGGGAACCAGCGGCTGGGCGCTGGCATTGGCTCTCTTTCTCGTGGAGGGCGCTCTGGCCGGCATCCTTTTGATGGCGGGACGGCTCGTGCCGGAAGCGGTGGCGGCTTCGCGGGCAGAACGCTGGTCGCTGACGCTGGCCCCGCTCGTCTACGCGTTAGAAGTCGTGCTCTGGCCTTTTGTCCGCCTGATGGTCTGGCTGAGCAACCTGCTGGTCGCTCCCTTCGGCGGTACGCCCTTCAGCGGCACCGCCCTCATCACCGAAGAGGAGATCAAGACGCTGGTGGACGCCGGCGAAGAAGAGGGCGTCATCGAGGAAGAGGAGAAAGAGATGATCTACTCCATCTTCGAGTTCGGCGACACCCTGGCCCGCGAGGTGATGGTGCCGCGGATGGACATCGTGGCGCTCGACGCTGACGCTTCCCTGCAGGAGGCGCTGGACCTGATCATCAGCGCTGGCCACTCCCGCATCCCCGTCTTCGAGGGGTCGGTGGACCACATCCTGGGTGTGCTCTACGCCAAGGACCTCCTCTCCTGGCTGCGCGATGAGCGAGAGGGTGTGTCGCTCCGGGAGATCCTCCGGCCAGCCTACTTTGTCCCTGAAACGAAAAAGGTGGACGACCTGCTGCGGGAGATGCAGCAGCGTCGTGTCCACATAACGATCCTGGTGGACGAGTACGGCGGCACTGCCGGGCTGGTGACGGTGGAGGACATCCTGGAGGAGATCGTCGGTGAGATTCAGGACGAGTACGACAGGGAGGAGCCGGCTTTCGAGAAGGTCGCCGATGGCGAGTACGTGCTGGACGCCCGGATGAGTCTGGACGACGTCAACGACCTGCTGGGCACTCATCTGCCAGCGGAGGCAGGAGACACGTTGGGAGGATTTGTCTACACCCAGTTGGGGAAGGTGCCGCAGCCCGGAGAGACCTTCCCGTTCGACGGGCTGCTGATCGAGGTGCTCACGGTGAGCGGACGGCGCATCCGCAAGGTGCGGGTCCGGCTGACACAGACGGAGAAGAGCGATGCAGGAGTTTGACCGCGCGATGCTGATCGCCCGGGCGCAGGCCGCGCGGGAGCAGGCCTATGCGCCCTACTCCCATTATCGGGTGGGCGCGGCTTTGTTGGGTCGCTCCGGGCGCGTCTACACCGGCTGCAACGTGGAGAACGCGGTCTACCCGCTGACCCTCTGTGCCGAGCGGACGGCGGTGGTGAAGGCGGTCTCTGAGGGGGAACGGGAGTTTGTCGCCCTGGCGGTCGTCACGGAGAACGGCGGCGCGCCGTGTGGCGCCTGCCGCCAGGTATTGCGCGAGTTCGGGGAGAACCTGGTGGTGCTGATCGCCGATACCAGGGGTCACTACCGCGAGATGACAGTGGCGGAGTTGCTCCCCGACAGTTTCAGCGCGGCGGACCTGCCCTGAACGTGCTCACGCTGGACCGTCAGGAGTCCTATCGCCGCCGCTACGCGGCAGCGAACGAAGGGTGGCAGCCGGCCTCCCATCTCTACCGCGATCGGGTGGCCGGCCACCTGACGCCCGCCACGCGCTGGCTCGACCTGGGGTGCGGACGCGGCGGGGTGGTCGAGGAGCTGCGCATCGGTCGGGCGGTGGGAGCCGACCCCGACTCGGCCTCCTTGCGGGCGCACCGCCTGCCCGACCTGGCCCGCGTCTGTGCGCGGGCCGAAGCGCTGCCCTGGCCGGATGGGACTTTCGACCTGGTCTGCTGTTCCTGGGTGCTGGAGCACCTCCCCTCCCCGGCGCCCGTTTTCGCGGAGGTGGCGCGGGTGCTCAGACCCGGCGGTCATTTCGTCTTCCTGACACCGAACGCGCGCCATCCGCTGCTGGTGCTCAACCGGCTCCTGCGGGGCGGACGGCTGGTGGGTCGGCTTTATGGCCGGGATGCCGCCGACACCTTCCCGGCGCTCTACCGGGCCAACACGCCCGAACGTCTTCGCAGCCTGCTGCGCTGCGCCGGCCTGGAGGCCGTGGGGCTGTGGCTGGTGGGAGACCCCACCTATCTGGCCTTCGGTGAGATCGCCTTTCGGCTGGCCTGCGGCCTGGAGCGGGTCACTCCGGCCTCGTGGCGAGTACACATCGTCGGGGAGGCGCGTCGCCCGATCTCTGGAACCTCGAAGATCTGAAGGAGGGGCTGTGTTCACTTTGCACATCGTCTCTCACACCCACTGGGACCGCGAATGGTACCGCACCTTCCAGCAGTTCCGCTTCCGCCTGGTGCGGTTGATGGATGAACTGCTGGACATCCTGGAACGGGACCCCGACTACCGCTTCTTCCTGCTCGACGGGCAGACGGTGGTGCTGGAGGACGTGCTCGACGTCCGCCCCGACCTGGAGGAGCCGCTGCGTCGTCAAGTGCGCGCCGGCCGGCTGCTCATCGGCCCGTGGTTCGTCCTCCCCGATGAGTTCCTGGTCAGTCCGGAGGCGCTGGTGCGCAACCTCCTTCAGGGCCGGCGCACCTGTCAGGACTGGGGCGCGCGGATGGAGGTGGGGTATACCCCCGACTCCTTCGGCCACATCGCCCAACTGCCGCAACTGCTGCGCGGCTTCGGCATCGAGACGGCGGTCTTCTGGCGGGGGGTGGGGGAAGCGCCGCTGGAGTTCCGCTGGGCTGCGCCCGACGGCACGACGGTGTTGGTCTGCCACCTGCGCGACTCCTACAGCAACGCGGCCATGCTTCCCGCCGATGAGGAGGGGTTCGTCGCCGGCCTGGCGCAGGCGCGCGACAGCCTGGCCCCCCATGCGGCAACCTCCCATCTGCTGCTGATGCAGGGCACCGACCACATGCGCCCTCGCGCAGACCTGCCTCGTCTCCTGGCCTCCGCCAGCACCCGCCTGCCTGACCGACTGCTCCACTCCAACCTGCCGGCCTTTGTCTCTGCCGTGCGCGCGGAACTGGGGGAAGCAGGCCTGCAGGCGCTCCCGCTGCGCAGCGGCGAGATGCGCGACCCACGCCGCGCGCACCTCCTGCCCGGCGTCCTTTCGACGCGGATGTGGATCAAACAGCGCAACCACACCGGGCAGACGCTGTTGGAACGGTGGGCAGAACCGTTCGCGGCCCTGGCGGAGGTGGAGGTGCAGACGGCGGGCCTCTGCCTGCCCGCACACATCCGCCGCGCCTGGAAGTACCTGCTGGAAAACCATCCCCACGATTCCATCTGCGGCTGCTCCATTGACGCGGTGCACCGGCAGATGGAGACCCGTTTCGATGAGAGTGAACAACTGACGGAGGAGGTCATCCGCGCCGCGCTGGAAGGACTCGCGGCGCAGGTGGACACGCAGGGGGAGTCGGGGCCGGCGCTGCTGGTCTTCAACCCCTCCTCCTCTCCCCGCACCGACCGCGTGAGCGGTGTCGAGATGCCCCCTTTTGACCCCCAGGGCAGGGCGCTGGTGGGGCCGGACGGCCAGCCGGTACCCTTCCAGATCACCGACCGGCTGGTGCGCAGCGAGTCGGTGATGGAGGTGGAACGGGAGATGCTGCGTTTTATGGTCTCCCAGGTCGAAGCGCAGGGCGGGGGCGGCCTTCTGGGGGAGGAGATGACCATCGGCGGGCTGCAGGTCTGGATGGAGGAAACGGTGGCCCACCTGGCGGTCTCCCTCTCCCGCGGGGGTGGACCCACTCTCTCCCCTTCTGCCGACCTGCTGGAGAGGTTGCACGCGCTGCTCGACGACCCGGCAGTGACCGGCTTCCGTGTCCATTTGCGGGAAGAAGAGGGGGTGAAGGTCACCTTCCTCGCCCGCGACGTCCCCCCGCTCGGATTCGCTGCCTACCGGTTTGGGCCGCGGACGACGGACGACCGACCACGGACCACCGGCGACGGCTGTCTGGAGAACGAGTTCTTCCGTGTGGAGATCGAGGCGGAGACCGGCCTGCTGACGGTGACGGACCTGGAGACGGGGCTGGTGGTGCGCGGCGTGAACCGCTTCGTGGACGGCGGGGACCGCGGGGACGAGTACAATTACTGCTGCCCGGAGAAAGATGAGGTGGTGGAGGCGCCGGTCGCTCCGCCGCTGGTCCGCCGCCTCTCCGATGCGCTCGGCGAGAGCCTGGTCGTCACCACTCGCTACCGGGTCCCGGCAGGGCTGGACCCCGCCGACCGCGCGGCGCGCAGCCGCGAGCGGGTGGAGTTGCCGATCACGACCCGCGTGACGCTCACGCCAGGCGTGCGGCGGGTGGACTTCGAGACGGTGGTGGAGAACACGGCCAGCGATCACCGCCTGCGGGTTCACTTTCCCTTCCCCCGCGCGGTGGAGCGGGCCGCGGCTGAGGGGCATTGGGATGTGGTAGAGTGGCCGCTCGACCTGCCCACGGAGACGGCCGGCTGGGCCGAGCAACCGGTGCCTACCCGCCCGCAATTGGGGTGGGCCAGCCTGTCGGACGGGCAGGTGGGGATGACGGTCGTCAACCGCGGTCTGCCGGAGGTGGAGGCACTGCGCACCGACGGCGGGACGGAGATCGCCCTGACGTTGCTGCGCTGTGTGGGCTGGCTCTCCCGCGCCGACCTGCACTGCCGCCAGGGGCATGCCGGGCCAGGGCTGGAGACGCCGGGCGCGCAGTGTCCCGGTCGCCACCTCTTCCGTTATGCGCTGATCCTCCACCGCGGGGACTGGCGGGCGGCGCTGCCGCTGGCGGATGCCTTCCAGACCGATCTGCGGGCGGTGGTGACGGACGCTCACCCCGGTCGGCTGCCGCCCAGCCTCTCTTTCATCCGCCTGGAGCCTGACCTGCTGCGGCTCAGCGCGGTCAAACCGCCGGAGGAGGGGGCGGGGCTGATCGTGCGCCTGTGGAACAGCGCCGCGCAGCCGGTGACGGGGGTGATGCGCCTGTGGCGGCCCTGCGCCCGCGCGGTGCGCACCGACATGGCCGAACGCGACGCGGAGGAACTGGCCCGCGACTCCGCCAGCGTGCCCCTCTCGCTGCGCGGGCGGGAGGTGCTCACGCTGCGCCTGACGTGGTGATGATGTTCTCCAACCACAGAGTCCTTTGCTTTCTGCCACGGATGGCACGAATTGAACGAAGAACTCGTGTGATTCGTGGCCAAAGGGGAGGCCGATGACCCGTTATCTGATCATCAATGCCGACGATCTGGGTGATGTCAATGGCACGGTGGAGGCGATCGGCGAACTGTTCGCCGCCGGCGTCGTCACCAGCACCAGCGCGATGGTCAACCAGCCTGACTGGCCGCGCGCCGCGCAGATGCTCCGCCAGCATCCGGAATGGGACGCCGGCCTGCATCTGGTGATGAACGAGGGGCAACCTGTCCTTTCCCCTGAGCGCGTGCCGACCCTGGTGGATGCCCAGGGTCGCTTCCGGGACGGCATGGCGCTGTTGCGCCGCTTCCCGCTCATCTCCCGGCGCGAACTGAAGGCCGAGTGGCGCGCCCAGGCGGAGAAGTTCACCGCCGATGCCGGGCGTCCCCCCTCCCACTTCGACCTGCACTGCCATTATCCCTACGTCTTCCCCTCCTGGTTTCGTCTCAGCCTGGAACTGGCCGAGGAGTACGACCGTGTGCCGGTGCGCGTGCCGTTCGACGATGCGCTGGAGGAGAAGGCGGAGGAACTCTCCGCCAGTTATGGCGGCTTCCCGCCGTGGTTCATCCGCTGGCAGGGGCGCCGCTACCGGGCGATGGTGGAGAAGCGCCGCCTGCCGCGCACGAACTTTTGGGAGTCCTCTTTCTCGCAGGACGGCCGGCGCACGGTGGAGGTGCTGCTGGACATCCTCGACCGGCTGCCGTCGGGGGTGACGGAGCTCCTGTGTCACCCCGGAATGCAGGGCTGGCGGGCGCTGGACACCCAGGCGCTGCGCGACCCCCGCGTGCGCGAGCGGCTGCAGGCCCCCGACATCGTCCTGACGGATTACGGGCGGCTTGCTTCTCTGCCACGCCGGCCAGGACAACCGTAGGGCGGCATCCCGATGCCGCCCGCTGGCGCATAGGATGTGTGGGCTATGGGACAACCGTGGGGCGGCATCCCCATGCCGCC
>DAOTYX010000114.1:0-13011 GCA_034434635.1 Anaerolineae bacterium
TAGCGCAGCAACGCCCCGATTCCGGCCTTCTCCAACAATGGGTGGTTGTCCACCACCTCCACCTCTCCACCTTCCTCGATCACCTTCGTCACGGCGGCCTCCGCCGCGTCGGGGATCTCCGCGAAGGTTCCCCCGCAGAAGGGGCACCGCTCCAGGGTCTGGGCGGTCAGGTAGCCGCAGTGGCTGCAGCGGTAGCCTGGGGCGTGGTAGTGGCGGTCCAGGATCAAGGTGCGTGTGCGCCCTTCGTGCGTGGCGCTGAGCGTGCCGTCCAGGCCGACCACGCCCCCCTGCCCTTTGGCAGCGGCGGTGAAGAGCGTCTCCACGAGGGCTGCTTCACGGGCCTCCTCGGCGCGCTGGAGGATTTCCAGTGAACGCTCGCTCACTTCGTTGATGCTCGTCCCCGGACCCAACCCCAGCGTACCGATAACCCGTTCCTGCAACGCTTTGGGCAAAAAGTCACGGAACTGAGCCACGGTGGGCTCTGCGCCGGAGAGGACAATTCGCTGTGGGTTGTGCTGGCGGCAGAAGCGCTCCGCGAAGCGGGCTGCCTCGCGCAGGTTGCGCAGGGCGACCTCCTCCTCGTGCCGGCCAGAGATGGGCGCGCCGCCGCGGCGACCGGGGCCGCCGGAGGAGCCACGCCCTTTCTTCAGTTTGCGCACCTCCTCGCCAGCGAGGGTTTGTTCCTCCACCAGCCGGCCCAGGTGAAAGAGCAGCACGTGGGCAGCCTGGCGGTCCACCAGGATGACCGCGTACCGGTCGTAGGTGTCCATCAGCGCGGCCAGCGGCGAGAGGTACGGTCGGCGGGCCAGGGTAACGCCCGAAGCAACCGGCACCGCCAGCGTGTAGGCTCGCCAGAAACCAGCGGCGGTGCAGGAGAAGACGATCGCGCCGCGGCCACTCCCATCGTACTCGTGCTCGAAATACCGGCGCACGGCAGCGATGTCCTCCTCCGCTGCCTGCCCCCTGACCCCGTCCAGCGTGTGTCGCATGGCGTGGAGGTATTCCTCCCGTGTCCGTTTCGTCGGATCCACATCCAGGTAAACGCTCAGAATCGGAGTCTCAGCCTGGAACTTCGCCAGTTCCCGCAACTCTTTCTCGTCTATTGGCATATCTACCTCCTTTCCAGTTGTGCTACTGGTGCGGTCGTTCCCCCAGCACGACCGGGATCTCGATCTGCTCGTTGTTCCGCAGCACCGACAGGGTGACCGTCTGCCCCACTTCCGTGTGACGCACCAGGTAAGCGGTCAGTTCGTCGAGACTGTTGACCGGATACCCGTTGATGGCCAGGATCAGGTCTCCTCCTGCCGTCACGGGCTGCCCCATCACCCGCGCCTGATAGGTTCCGCCACGGATGCCCGCGCGCTCGGCCGGCCCGCCCGGGGCCACCGACTCCACCAGCACCCCCTGGGGCGTGGGCAGGTTGAGGGCGTCGGCCAGTTGCGCCGTGGTGAAGCGCGGATCGGAGATGATGCCCAGGTAGGGGTAATGATAGGTGCCTTCCTGGATCAGATGCGGCACGATCTGGCGGACGGTGTTGACCGGCACGGCGAAGCCCACCCCCATGTTGCCACCCAGGGTGGTCTGAATGGCGGTGTTGACCCCTACCACGCGTCCCTGGGAGTCCAGCAGCGGCCCGCCGGAGTTGCCGGGGTTGATAGCCGCGTCGGTCTGGATGATCTCCGGGTTCGAGAAGACGCCCGCTTCGGCGGCGACCGTGGCGGGCAGGGTGCGGCCCAGGGCGCTGATGATGCCCACGGTCATCGTGCCCTCGAAGCCGAAGGGGTTGCCGATGGCGATGACCTGCTGGCCCACCTGCAGCAGGTCGGAGTCCCCCAGTTCCAGCGCCACTGTCCCTGGTGGCAGGTCGTCCACCTGCAGGACAGCCAGGTCAGAGTAGGGGTCCCTGCCCAGCACGCGGGCGCGACGCGCGCTGCCCTCGCTGAAGGTGACCCAGATGGTATCTGCCCCCTCGACCACGTGGTTGTTGGTGACGATGTGTCCCTCGGTGTCGATCAGGAAGCCGGAGCCAGAGCCGAAGGGAGTGGCCGCGTCTCCCTGCCCGCTGGCGACGTCAATGTTGACCACGCCAGGGCTGGTGCGGGCGTAGACGTTGATCAGCAGCAGTTCGTCAGCCGTGGCCTCGGCGATGAGCGAGGGCGGCAGCGGCGTGGGGGTTGCAACGACAAATGAGGGGGAATACGTGGGCGGGTGGCCCTGTGGCTCGCCGGAAGAGCGGAAGGAGGGGAGCGTCAGTGAGCAGGCCAGCAGGGCGACGGAGGGCAGGATTAGAGAGAGCAGAAGTCTGCATCGCCACCGCATCAGGCGAGGTCTCCTTTCACGGATGTCGGCGCTATTTCTGCTCGCGCAGGCGGGCCAGTTCCTGGAACAGTTCCCGTTCTCGCGCGCTGAGGTGGGTGGGTATCTGAACCTGGGCGACGGCGTAGAGGTCGCCATACCCACCGGCTTTGCCGGAGATGGGCATGCCCTTGCCACGCAGGCGGAAGGTCTTGCCGTTGCTGGTGCCGGGGGGAATCTTGAGCATGACCGTGCCGCTGAGCGTCTCCACGGGCACCTCGCCGCCCAGCACCGCCGTGTAGAGGTCCACGGCCACGTCGCGCCAGAGGTCATTCCCCTCGCGGCGGAAGACCGGATGAGGGGCGACGGTCACGGCGAGGAACAGGTCGCTGGGAGTGCCGTCAGGGCCGGGCTCTCCCTGGCCGGCCAGGCGCACTTTGGAGCCGGTGCGGGCGCCGGGGGGGATCTTCACCGTGACGATGCGGCCGTCGGTGCGCTCCAGACGGCGGGTCGTGCCGTGGTAGGCCTCCTCCAGCGTCAGTTCGACCGGCACTTCCAGGGCGCGGGGACGGCGGGCGGTGCGACCGCGGGGTGCACCGGCACGCGCGCCACCCCCCAGACCACCGAGGAGCGCGTCCAGCAGGTCTCCCAGATTCCCGCCCCGGCCAAAGAGGTCCTCGACGTTGACCTGGTACTGCACCTGAGGCCCGGCCTGGCCGAACCACTGACGGGCGAAGTCCTCGAACCCGCCGGGAGCGCCGCCGGTGCGCTGCCATTGCTGCCAGCCTGCTCCCAACTGGTCGTACCGCCTGCGCTTCTCCGGATCGGAGAGCACCTCGTAGGCCTCGTTGATGTCTTTGAACCGCTCCTCGGCAGCGCGGTCCCCGGGATTGACGTCCGGATGCAACTGGCGGGCCAGTTTGCGGTAGGCCCGCTTGATCTGCTCTTGAGTCGCGTCACGACTGACGCCCAGAACCTGGTAGTAGTCCTTGTACTCCATTACCCCACTCGGTCCCAAATGGCCTGCTGGCTTCATTGTATCCCGAAGAGCAGGGTTGTCAAGGCGAACCGGTAGCGATTGCCAACTCCTGCAGCCTGCCGTATAATCGAACCGACGTTCTACCTACAGGAGGCCCCATGCCCAGGTTCCGACTCGTCTCGGACTTCCGTCCCACCGGTGACCAGCCGGAGGCGATCGCTGCGTTGGTGGCCGGATTGCAGCGGGGCGATCGGCACCAGACCCTGCTGGGGGCCACCGGCACCGGCAAGACCTACGTCATCGCTCAGGTGATCGAGCAGGTTCAGCGGCCCACACTGGTGCTGGCGCATAACAAGACCCTGGCCGCGCAACTCTACGCTGAGTTCCGCGAGTTCTTCCCCCAGAACGCGGTGGAGTATTTCGTCTCTTACTACGACTACTACCAGCCGGAGGCCTACCTGCCGCAGTATGACCTCTACATCGAGAAGGACGCTGATATCAACGAAGAGATCGACCGCCTGCGCCTGGCGGCGACGACGGCGCTCTTCTCCCGTCGTGACGTGATCATCGTCGCCTCCGTCTCCTGCATCTATGCCATCGGTGACCCCGAAGAGTGGGGACGGGTGGTGCTCCGCCTGGCCCGCGGCGAGCGCTACCGTCGCGACGGCGTGCTCCAGCACCTGGTCAGCGTCTACTACGAGCGCAACGACACCGTCCTGCAGCGCGGCCGTTTCCGCGTGCGCGGCGACACCCTGGAGATCTGCCCCGCCTACACCGAGACTGCCTACCGCATCGGCTTCTGGGGGGATGAGGTGGAGCGCATCACCGAGATTGACCCGCTCACCGGTGAGGTGCTGGCCGAGATGGAGGAGGTGCAGATCTTCCCGGCCAAGCATTTCATCACCCCGGAGGAGAAGCGGGAGAAGGCCCTGGCCGATATCGAGGTGGAACTGGAGCAGCGGCTGGCAGAACTGCGCGAGGCCGGCAAACTCCTCGAGGCGCAGCGGCTGGAGCAGCGCACTCGCTATGACATGGAGATGATCCGCGAGGTGGGCTACTGTGCTGGCATCGAGAACTACTCCCGCCACCTGCAGCAGCGTCCCCCCGGCTCTCCGCCCTGGACCCTTCTCGACTACTTTCCGGCGGACTACCTGCTGGTGGTGGATGAGTCCCACATGACCATCCCCCAGGTGCGCGGGATGTACCACGGCGACCGCAGCCGCAAGGACGTGCTGGTCGAGTACGGCTTCCGCCTGCCGTCGGCGCGAGACAACCGCCCGTTGACCTTCGAGGAGTTCGAGGCCCGTGTCAACCAGGTCATCTACACCTCCGCCACCCCCGGGCCGTACGAGTTGGAGCATAGCCAGCAGGTGGTCGAGCAGATCATCCGCCCCACGGGCCTGGTGGACCCCGCCATCCTGGTCAAGCCGGCGAAGGGACAGGTGGACGACCTGGTGGGGCAGATCCGCGAGCGGGTGGGGCGTGGCGAGCGCGTGCTGGTGACCACGCTGACCAAGCGCATGGCCGAGGACCTGGCCGATTACCTGCGTGAACTGGGCATCAAGGTGCACTACCTGCACAGCGAGGTGGAGACTATCGAGCGCGTGGAGATCCTGCGCGACCTGCGGTTGGGTGCCTACGACGTGGTCGTGGGCATCAACCTGCTGCGTGAGGGGCTGGACCTGCCGGAAGTGAGCCTGGTGGCGATCCTCGATGCGGACAAAGAGGGCTTCCTGCGCTCCGACACCGCGCTCATCCAGACGATCGGCCGGGCGGCGCGCCACATCAACGGAACAGCGATTATGTACGCCGACCAGATCACCGACTCGATGCGGCGGGCAATCGAGGAGACCGAGCGGCGGCGGCGCATCCAGATGGCCTACAACCAGGAGCACAACATCTCCCCCACCAGCATCGTCAAGCAGGTGCGCGACCTGACCGATTGGGTGCGCAGCGCTGCCGCGCCGCAGGCCGCCGCTGAGCCGGCGCAGATGTCCAGGGATGAACTGCTCCGCCTGATTCGCGAACTGGAGAAGGAGATGAAGAAGGCAGCGCAGGAATTGGAGTTCGAGAAGGCCGCCGTGCTGCGGGACCAGATCTTCGAACTGCGCGCCACGCTCGAGGCCAAAGAGGAAGGTCCAGCGTGGGAACGGGCTCGACGGATGGAACGGTTGGGGCTGACCGAAGAGGAGGGTTGACCGTCAGTCTACCGTCACGAACGCAGAGTGGCGATGGTGATCCCTTCGCCTCCCTCCCCCTCATCGCCGGAGCGGTAGGATTCCACCAGCGGATGGGTGTGCAGGAACTCCCGCACTGCCCGTCGCAGCGCGCCGCTGCCCTTGCCGTGGAGGATGTGCAGCCACGGTAGTCCCGCCAGCGCTGCCGCGTCCAGGTGGCGGTCGAGCGTTTCCAGCGCATCCTCGGCCGTGTAGCCGCGCAGGTCGAGCCGCATGCTGACGTCGGCGGGACGAAAGGCGGGCTGATAGGCTTCCACCTCCGTGGCGGGCGGGGCGCATAGTTCCAGTTGTGCCTGCGGCACGCGCGCTCGCGCCGGTCCCACCTGCACCTGGGCCTCCTCCCCGTCGAGCGCCAGCACGACCCCCTCGCGGCCCAGCGGAGCCACCCGCACCGTATCGCCCACGCGGATGGGACGGGCTGGCGGGAGTGGCGGGGGGGGCGGGAGCGGAATGGCTTCGACCTCCTCTACCGTCTCCGCCAGCGTCTCTATCTCCTCCTCCAAAGCCGCGACCTCCTCTGCTGTCGCAGCCGCCTCCAACCGCTCGCGCAGCGCCTGCGCCTCCGCGCGCAGCCGCGCCAGTTCCGCCTCCGTTTCCTGGCGCGCGGCGCGGAACGCCTCAGCGTGTTCTCGCTCCATCTGCGCCAGCCGTCGGCGCAACGCTTCTTCCTGCTCTGTGACTCTGGCCCGCATCGCCAGGGCCTCGTCCCGCTCCTGCGCTGCCTGCAGACGGAGCCGATGCAGGTCGGCCAGCAGTCCCTCTGTCTGGCGGTCTTCCTGAGAGACCAACCCCTCGGCGGCGCGGATGATGGCCTCGTCCAGCCCCAGCCGTCGGGCGATGGCGAAGGCGTTGGAGCGGCCCGGCAGGCCGATGGTCAGCCGGTAGGTCGGGCGCAGCGTCTCGGCGTCGAACTCCACGCTGGCGTTGCGCACGCCGGGCGTCACCTGGGCGTAGGCCTTCAGTTCCGGGTAGTGCGTGGCGACCAGCGTGGTCGCCCCGCGCTGGCGGAAGTACTCCAGCAGGGCGCGTGCCAGCGCAGACCCCTCAGCCGGGTCGGTGCCGGCCCCCAACTCGTCCAGCAGCACCAGGCTTCGCTCGTCCGCCCGGTCAATGAAGGAGAGCAGGTTGGTCAGGTGGGAAGAGAATGTGGAGAGGGATTGCTCGATGGACTGTTCGTCGCCGATGTCAGCGTAGACCGCCGCGAAGGGGGAGAAGGCCGATCCGGGGGCAACCGGGATGTACAGGCCGGCCTGGGCCATCAGGGTGAGCAGTCCCACCGTCTTGAGCGCGACGGTCTTGCCGCCGGTGTTCGGGCCAGTGATGACCAGCACGTGGGTCTCTTCGTCCAGCACCACGTCGATCGGCACCACCGTCTCTGGGTCGAGCAGCGGGTGACGGGCCTGGACGAAGCGCAGGGTCGAGCCGGGGCGCTGCTGACGGAAGGGCAGCAGGGTGGGGGGGCTGGCGTCGGTCTCCTCGGCGTAGCGGGCCTTGGCGAAGGCCAGGTCCAGGTCCGCCAGGGCGTCCACGGTATGGGCGATCTCGGCGGCGTGGGCCGCGGTGAGGGCGGAGAGGGCTGCCAGGATGCGCTGCACCTCCTGCTCTTCTTCGATCTGGAGTTCGCGCCAGGTGTTGTTCAGTTCCACGACGCCCAGCGGCTCGACGAACAGCGTTGCCCCGGAGGCGGAGCGGTCGTGGACGATGCCACGGATGCGGCCCTTGAAGTCTGCCTTCAGCGGGATGACGTAGCGCCCCTCCCGCTGCGTGATGATCGCCTCTTGCAGATAGGGCAGGTTGTCGGCGGAGGAGATGATCCGCTGCAGCCGCTCGAGGAGGCGGTCATGCGCCACCCGCAACTCCCGGCGGATGCGGGCCAGGGCAGGTGAGGCATCGTCGCGCACCTCGCCGCGCTCGTCCAGGCAGCGGTCTATCTCCTCGACCAGGTCGGGGCAGGGAGCGATACGCCCGGCGATGTCGGCCAGGTGCGGATATTCCCGATCCAGGCGGATCAGTGTCTGCTGCAGGGCGCGCGCGGTGACCAGCGTGCTGCGGATGTCGAGCAGGTCGTTGGGCAGCAGGATCGCCCCACGCTGGGCGGTCTCGACCTGCGGCCGCACGTCCCGTGCGCCTCCCAGTCCTGTCTCCGGGCGGGCCTCCAGCAGGCGCAGCGCTTCACCGGTGGTCTCCAGTCGCTCCTGGACCTCGCTAAAGAGCGGGCTGGGGGTCAGGTTACGGGCCTTCTCCGCGCCGGCGGAGAAGTCGGCGTAGCCAGCCAGTCGCTCCAATATCTTCGGTAGTTCGAGCGTCTTACAGTGACGGGCTTCCATATTGTCTGGCTTCTATAGCCGCAACTCGGGCCGCCTTTTGGACTGCGCCGACGGAGTCGGCGCTTTGGGAGCCGTGACGGTGTCAGGGCGATCCAGGGCGGCGACGTGTCGCCGCAATCCAAGGCGGCGACGTGTCGCCGCAGTCCAAAGTTTGGAGTGCGCCGACGGAGTCGGCGCTTTCGGAGCCGTGACGGTGTCAGGGCGATCCAGGGCGGCGACGTGTCGCCGCAGTCCAAAGTTTGGAGTGCGCCGACGGAGTCGGCGCTTTCAGAGCCGTGACGGTGTCAGCGCAATCCAAAGCGGCGACGCAGTCGCCGCAGTCCAAAGCGGCGACGTGTCGCCGCAATCCAAAGTTTGGAGTGCGCCGACGGAGTCGGCGCTTTCAGAGCCGTGACGGTGTCAGGGCAATCCAGGGCGGCGACGTGTCGCCGCAATCCAAGGCGGCGACGTGTCGCCGCAATCCAAAGCGGTGACCCCGTCACCGCAATCCAGACGGAATCAGGTACCCCAATAGTGGCGGTGGGGTGGGGAACCACAGCGTGTGCGTGGCCATATAGGTCTCCATGAAGCGGCCCAGGAACGGGCGTAATGAGGCGTGCCACGCGGCTTGAGAGATGGCCCCCCCACGGTCGGATGTGGCGTAGCCAATGGCGCTGAGCAGCAGGGCAATGATGATCAGCGCGCAGAGCGCTCCCGGCGCCAGCGCCAGGATGTTGTCGAAGATGCCCAGTTTGGGCAGGCGGGTGTTGGGCAGCGCTTTCTGGAGCAACACCTCCAGGGCAACGGCGAGGATGATGAATAGCACAATGAAGACGATGCCTTCGGTCAGGATCGGCCGCCTGCCGCCGATGGCCTGGAAGTAGTAGCCGACGTAAGGGTAGCCGAAGCCCACAATGGCTGTGGTGAAGAAGAGCACCCCCAGGCTCAACGTCTGTCGGAGCAGTCCGCGGACCACCGCCCATACACAGACGCCGACGAAGATCAGGACCAGCAGGATGTCAACGAGTGTGAAAGTCATTTTTTTTCCTCCACGGAACGCCGAAGCACGTTTCTGGCGCGTTTCGGAAGTGACCAGGGATACTATACCACAGTTGCGAGTGGCAGGCAAAGCGGCTGGCAGGTTGCGCAGGATGGGTTGGTGTGGTATAGTGGCGCGTGTTGTGTGGTCCGTGGTCCGTCGTCTATCGTCTATGCTCAAAGGAGCCAATATGAGTGACCCCCGCGTAGAGAGACTGGCTGCCGTGTTGGTGCGGTATTCCACCGCTGTTCGACCGGGTGACCTGGTGATGATCATGGGCAGCAGCGATGGCGCGCCGCTGATCTCAGCGGTCTATGAGGAAGTGTTGCGGGCTGGCGGGCACCCCCATGTGATGCTCACCCTGCCGGGGATGGAGGAAGCCTACTTCCGCCTGGCTTCCGACGAGCAGATTGATTTCGTCTCACCGTTGCAGCAGTTTGTGGTTGAACGCTTCGATGTGACCCTCAGCATCCGCTCAGAGCGCAACACCCGTGAGTTGAGCGGCGTGGATCCGGCGCGGCAGCGGCGGCGGAGTCAGGCGATGCTGCCGATTCTGCGAACTTACATGCAGCGCGGCGCCAGCGGCGACCTGCGCTGGTGTGCTACGCAGTACCCCACGGCCGCGTCCGCCCAGGAGGCGGACATGAGCCTGCGGGAGTACGAGGAATTCGTCTACGCTGCCTGCTACTGTGACCAGGAAGACCCGGTAGCGCGCTGGCAGGCGGTGCACGAACGGCAGCAGCGGCTGGTGGACTGGCTCAAGGGCCGGCGTGAGGTGCGCGTCAGTGGCCCCAACGCCGATCTGACCCTCTCTATCGAGGGACGGGTCTTCGTCAACTCCGACGGCCATCACAATATGCCCTGTGGCGAGATCTTCACCGGGCCGGTGGAGGATAGCGTCAATGGCTGGGTGCGCTTTACCTATCCGGCCATCATCAACGGACGCGAGGTCGAGGGGATTGAACTGTGGTTCGAGCAGGGGCGGGTGGTGAAGGCCACAGCGAAGAAGAACGAAGCGTACCTGCTGCAGATGCTGGATGCGGACCCCGGGGCGCGGTACGTTGGGGAGTTTGCCATCGGCACCAATGACGGCATTCAACGCTTCACCAAGAACATCCTCTTCGACGAGAAGATCGGCGGTTCCTTCCACCTGGCGTTGGGGGCCGGCTATCCGGAGACCGGCAGCCGCAACGAGTCCGCTATTCACTGGGACATGATCTGCGACATGCGCGACGGCGGCGAAATCTGGGTGGATGGGACGCTGTTCTACCGCAGCGGGGAGTTTCTGATCTGATCGAAGAAGACTCCCGATGTCTGGAAGACGTCGGGAGTCTCTGGCTCACGGCCGCGGCGTGGATGGGTAAGGGGTGGGTGTGGGGCGGGGATGCTCGCAGATGAGCGCCTGCCCGATAAGGGCGTGCACTTCATCCCGCTCTGGCTCCATCGCCAGGGCGCGTTCGAACATGGCGCGTGCCTGGGCGCATGCCCCGGTGTAGAGGTAAGCCTTCCCCAGGCCAACGGTCAGGTCCGCGACGGACACGTCTGGCACCTGACCGAGCGATGCGTCACCAGCAGCGATCTGTCTCTGGGCCTGTTCGTAGCAGGTAAGGGCCTGGGGCCAGGCGGCGTCGGCGGCGTACGCCTCTCCCAGGGCGAACCAGACCGCCGCTGGCCCGCCGCCCTCCAGTGCCTCCACCAGTTCGCCGATGGCCGTGCGGGGTGTGCCCTGGGCGGTCGTCGCCCGGGCGCGGTAGTAGGCCGCGAGCGGGTTGTCCGGGTGGGCGGTGGCGTACTCCTCGGCCAGGCTGACCATTTCCTCGATCTGTCCGGCTTCTACCGCTGCCCGCCAGCGCACAGGGAAGATCGCCTCCGCCAGTGTCGGGTCGAGTCTGGCCGCCTGGCGGTAGGCCTGCAACGCCCCTGACGGGTCGTCGTAGCCCACTCGCAGCACCTCGCCCAGCAGGGCGTAGGCATGGCCGTCCCTTGGGTCGGCGGCAATCGCGGCCTGGGCATCGGCCAGGGCGGCGGACGGCTCGCCTCGCGTCAGGTGCAGCGTCCCGCGGGCCAGCCGCGCCGGGACGAAATCGGGGTTGAGGGCGAGTGTTTGTGAGAACGCCGCCATCGCCCCTTCGAGGTCGCCTGCCGCACGAAGCGCGATTCCCACCTGGTAGGGGTCGGGTGTTGCGGTGGGCAGGGGGGTAGGGCTCGCCTCGGGCGACACCACCTGTGTGGGCGGGCTCGGCGGGGCCGTACAGGCGGTCAACAGCGCGAAAGCCGCGAAAAGGACACGAAAGGGCGCGAAAGGGGCGCGAAAAGCACGAAAAGCACGAAAGACACGAAAGACACGAAAGACGCGAAAGACACGAAAGACACGAAAGACACGAAAGACGCGAAAGGGCGCGAAAGGGCGCGAAAGGCGGGGAAGGCGGGGAAGGCGGGGAAGGCGGGGAAGGCGCGGAAGCATGGTGGCTAATCCTGGTGGCTTTGGGGTGTGTGGACGAACCGTCGTACCCCGATCGGCTTCTGCCCGAAGTTGACCAGGAGGCACAGGCGGTAACCGCCGCAGTGAAGATAGAGTAAGCACTGTTCGACATCCTCAGGCAAGATGGTGCTCTTGGCTTTAGTCTCTAGCAGCAGCGTCTCATTGCCGTCGCTGATCACAAAGTCCACTCGTCGCCGAGTTACAACAGTGCCCTTGTAGGCAAGGGGTATTTCCACCTCGCGCTGGGGCTCCAGGCCGCGCTCGCGCAGCGCCAACTCAAGCGCTCGCTGATAGTCCACTTCCCTGCAATGAACTCCCATCTGCCGTTGCACTTCGATGCATGCGCCAATCGTCTCGTAGGATAAGCGCTCGAACGAGTGACCCTTCTTTGAGTGCATTGTTGTGCTCCTTTGTACTATGGGTCCTTTCGCGTCTTTTCGCGTCTCTTCGCGTCCTTTCGCGTCTTTTCGCGTCCTTTCGCGCTATTTCATGACCAATGCTAGCACCGCCTCAGCCACCTCCGCCTTGTTCATCAGCGGCAGTTCTTCCACGCTCCCGTCGCGTCCCAGGATCACCACCCGGTTCGTCTCGACGGCGAAGCCCGCATCGCTCGCGGTGATGTCATTGGCGACGATCCAGTCCAGGCCCTTCTCTTCCATCTTGGCGTGGGCATGTTCCACCAGGCGCTCGCTCTCGGCGGCGAAGCCGACGACCCGCCGCGGGAAGCCGGTGACTGCCCGCCGCTCGGCGACCGCTGCCAGGATGTCCGGGGTGCGCTCCAGGTGAAGGGTCAGCGGTCCGCCTTTCTTGATCTTCTGTGCGGCGACCGTCGCCGGGCGGTAGTCGCCCACGGCAGCGGCCATCAGCAGCAGGTCGGCGCTGGCGCAGGCTGCCAGCACCGCGTCGCGCATCTGCTCGACGGTGGTGACTTCTACCCGCTGCACGCCGACAGGCGTGGGCAGATGGACCGGGCCGGTGATCAGCGTCACCTCCGCGCCGCGGTCGAGTGCGGCCTGCGCCAGGGCGAAGCCCTGCCTGCCCGATGAGGGGTTGCTGATAAAGCGCACCGGATCGAGCGGCTCGCGGGTGGGGCCGGCAGTGACGACGACACGCCACCCAGCCAGCGGGCCGCTCCGCCCCAGCAGCCAGCGGATGTGACCCAGGATCTCTTCCGGCTCGACCATGCGCCCCTCGCCCTCGAGCCCGGAGGCCATGCGTCCGCGCGCCGGGCCGACAAAGTGTACGCCGCGCTCGCGCAGCAGGGCGACGTTGGCCTGGGTCGCCGGGTGCGACCACATGCCGGCGTCCATCGCCGGGACGGCCATCGCCGGGCAGGTTGCGGCCAGGAGCAGGGTGCTCAACAGGTTGTCGGCCAGGCCGTGGGCCCATTTGGCGATGGTGTTGGCGGTTGCCGGGGCGATCACCAGCAGGTCGGCGGCGTGGGCCAGGCCGACGTGGGCGATGTGCGTGGGCAATCCCTCGCCCGACCGACGCCACATATCGGTGTAGGCGGG
This sequence comes from Anaerolineae bacterium, assembly GCA_034434635.1. Classification (GTDB taxonomy): domain Bacteria; phylum Chloroflexota; class Anaerolineae; order B4-G1; family DUEL01; genus DAOTYX01. The sequence goes on from DAOTYX010000114.1 coordinate 12,853, forward strand.
GCGGCCGGTCAGCGCCTCGAAGGTCAGCGGAGCGACGAAGCGCGTCGCTGCCTCGGTCATCACCACGTCCACCTGCGCCCCGGCCTGGGTGAGATGGCTGGCCAACGTGCAGACCTTGTAGACGGCGATGCCGCCGGTGATGCCCAGGAGGATGCGTTT
>DAOTYX010000115.1:0-29356 GCA_034434635.1 Anaerolineae bacterium
CTGCGGCGACGGAGTCGCCGCTTTCAAAGCGCCGACACGTCGGCGCAGTCCAAAGCCCACTCCAGGTTGTTCACACGTGCGCTGCCATCAGCACACAGGTCCAGGCAGGTTCACAGAAAACAAAAAGGCCCTCATCCCAAAGGGACGAGAGCCATGCTCCCGCGGTACCACCCTTCTTGCCCTGCACGTACAGGGCCACTCTGCTGGCGACACACCATCGCCCCGTCCCGCTAACGGGGGACGACTCCGGCTGAGCCTACTGGGTGGGAGTTGGTAGATTGGGAGTTGGTAGATTGGGAGTTGGTAGATTGGGGGAGAATCTAGGCCTACCAACTACCAATTTCCCAACTACCAATTTCCCAACTACCAGTTTCCCAACTACCAATGTACCAACCGTTCGGTCAGCGGCTCCGGAGGGATTTTCGGCGCTGCTTCCGCGCCTGGCTCGCACCATCTCCAGGCTCTCTGTGGCGGCGTTGCGGCGCCTACTCGTCTCCATCTTCGCCTTTGAACGTCGGTTTCATTATGCCATAGAATGTCCTGACTGTCAAATCAGCGATGCTCTATCAGGACTTCCGTGCGGCGTATTGCATGCACTGACCTTGCACATTGTTTGCAGATACAGTACAATCATCATCAGGTCATGCCCCGAGCGGAGGACGAGAATGAAAACGAGAGATCACTGGGAGACCTGGACTCTGGCAGGGGATGTGCCGCTCCAGGCGTTCCTTGACCGGCCCGACAGCCCGCCGCTGCTGCGCCGCGCGCTCACCGGCGCGCTCCCCTGGCAGACCCGCAACGAGGTCGCCGTACATCGGCTGCTGGCTGCCCCCGCCATCGCGCCACAAGCAGTCGCTGCTCTGCTGGCCCTGGGGGCCACGGTGACCGTAGAGGGACCGGACAAGCCCAACACGGTGCCGCTGGAGGATTTCCTGGCGCAACCGGCAAGGGGGCGAGCGGCCGCACTACACCTCCCTGCCGCCCGTCCATCTCTCCGCTGGGGTTATGCCCAGGTCGCCCGCACTCCCACTGATGCCCCCATCGTCGCCGTCATCGCCGTCGTGGAGATGGAGAGGGGAAGCGTGCAGCAGGCGCGCCTGGCGCTGACCGGCGTCTGGCCGCAGCCGGTCCGCCTGGCCCGCGCCGCTGCCGATCTGCTCGGCGGCCCACTGAGCGATGCCCGCATCCACGCGGTGGCTGCCGCAGTGGAACGGGAAGTCGCCCCGAAGGGAGATTTCCTGGGTAGCGCCGAGTATCGCCGGGCGATGGCTGGCGTGCTGACCCGCCGCGCGCTGGAGCAGTGCCTTATCGAGGGAAAGAGCAATGAGTGACAAGAACCTCTCCATTACCCTGACCGTCAACGGCGTGACCCGGAGCCTGCAGGTCAAACGCGGCGAGACGCTGCTGGACACCCTCCGTCGGGCCGGCTATGTCAGCGTCAAGCATGGCTGCAAGACCGGTGACTGCGGCGCCTGCACGGTGCTCCTCGACGGCGAGCCGGTGCACGCCTGCCAGATTCGCGCCACCGCCGCCGCCGACCATCACATCACCACCGTCGAAGGCCTGACCCCCACCCCTCCTATCCCCAATTTACCAATGCCCAATTTACCAATGACCAATGTACCAATGCCCAACCTCCACCCCCTCCAACAGGCCTTCATTGACACCGGCGCCATCCAGTGTGGCTACTGCACTCCGGCGCAGATCCTCACCGCCAAGGCCCTGCTCGACCGCAATCCCGATCCCACCGAGGCCGAGATCCGCGAGGCGTTGAGCGGCGTCCTTTGCCGCTGCACCGGCTACGTCAAGATTGTCCAGGCGGTGCAGCGGGCGGCGGCCATGCTGCGTGGCGAACCGGTCCCACCGTTCGCGCCGGTGCGCGTCACTCTGGCCGCGGAGGAGTCCTCTGCCAGCGTCGTCACGCGCCACTGTCACCCTACCGAGGAGGGTATCCAGCCGCCGCCGCTGGTCATCTCGCCGCCGGAGATGACCCCGCTGCAGGTCGTCGGGCAGGGGGAGCCCAAGGTGGACGGGGTCAAACTGGCGCTGGGCCGCCCGGCCTTCACCGACGACATCAAACTGGATGGCATGCTCTACGGCGCGCTGCTCACCAGCCCCCACGCCCACGCCCGCATCCGGCGGATTGATGCCAGCCGCGCCCGCGCCCTGCCCGGCGTCCACGCCGTGCTCACCTATCAGGACATTCCCCGCGTCAAGTTCGCCTCTGGCGGACAGAGTTACCCTCAACCTTATCCCTACGATCAGGTCTGCCTGGACGACAAGGTGCGTCACGTGGGCGACCGCGTGGCGGTCGTGGCCGCCGAGACGCCCGAACTGGCGCGGCAGGCCCTGCGGCTGATCGAGGTGGAGTACGAGGTCCTGCCTCACGTGCTGGACCCCGAAGAGGCGATGCGCGACGGCGCACCGGTCATCCACGACGAGCCGGACACCGACGGCATCCATGACGCCACCCATAACATCGTCCACCACATCGAGGCGGAGACGGGCGACGCAGCACGGGAGTGGGCCCGTGCGGACTACATCTTCGAGGGCGAATATCGCACCTCGCAACAGCAGCACGCCCACATCGAACCGCACGTCTGTATCACCTACTGGGATGAGGACGACCGGCTGGTGGTGCGCTCCAGCACCCAGGTGCCCTTCCACATCCGCCGCATGCTCGCGCCGCTGTTGGGACTGCCCGCACGGCGCATCCGCGTCATCAAGCCGCGTATCGGCGGCGGCTTCGGCAACAAGCAGGAGATGATCCTGGAGGACCTGTGCGCCCATCTCACCCTCGCCACCGGACGGCCGGTGCGCATGGAGTACAGTCGGGCGCAGGAGTTCACCAGTTCGCGCAGCCGTCACCCGCAGATCATGCGCTACAAGATCGGGGTGACGAAGGACAAGGAGATCGTCGCTACCGAACTCTACCTCATCGGTGACACCGGCGCCTACGGCACCCACGGCCTGACCGTGCAGATGGTCGGCGGGCAACGCGGCCTGACGCTCTACAACGCCCCCTACTCGAAGTTCGTCTGCGACGTGGTCTACACCAACAAGCCCACCCCCGGCGCCTTCCGCGGCTACGGCGCGATGCAGTGCCTCTTCGGCATCGAGGCCCTCACCTCGGAGATCGCCGAGCGCATGGGTTGGGACGTCGTCGAGTTCAAGATGCGCAACGTCATCAAGGAAGGGGAGGCGTTGCGTATCGCCAAGGCGCTGGGTGAAGGGCGGGAGGGGTTTGAGCAGGAGATCCGCTCCAGCGGCCTGGCGCGCTGCGTCGAGGCGGGTATGGCGGCGATGGACTGGCACCGCAAGCAGGAGGAGATCCGCCGCCAGCCGCCCGAACTGCGCATCCGGCGGGGCCTGGGGATGGCGATCATGCTACACGGCAGCGGCATCGCCGGACTGGACATGGCCGCGGCGACGATCAAGATGAACGATGACGGCTCCTTCAACCTGCTGGTCGGCGCCACCGACATCGGCACAGGGTCCGACACCATCCTGGCCCAGATCGCCGCCGAGGTGCTCGGCGTGCCCCTGGAGGACATCATCGTCTACTCGTCGGACACCGATTTCACGCCGTTCGACAAGGGGGCCTATGCCTCCAGCACCACCTACATCAGCGGCGGGGCGGTGCGCAAGGCAGCGCTGCAGGTGGCCGAGCAGATCAAGGAGCACACCGCCACTATGCTGGGCCTGAAGTCCACAGAGGGGTTGGTGTTGCGCGACCGCAAGGTCCACGCCCCCGACGGGCGCACGGTCACCCTGGAAGTGGTGGCGCTGAACAGCCTCCACCTGCAGGAGCAACACCAGATCATGGCTACCGCCTCCCACATGAGTTACACCAGTCCTCCGCCCTTCGCCGCGCAATTCGTAGAGGCGCTGGTGGACACCGACACCGGTCAGGTGACAGTGGAGCGGGCGCTGATGGCGGTGGACCCTGGTCGGGTGGTCAATCCCATCACCGCCTCCGGGCAGATCGAGGGCGGCATGCTGCAGGCCCTGGGGTTCGCCCTCTGCGAGGAGATGGTCTACGACGCAAAAGGCCGGCTGCTCAATCCCCGCCTGGGGCCTTACCACATCTACAAGTGCAATGAGACACCCCGCATAGAAGTGATCCTGGTGGAGAGTGACGAGCCCAGTGGGCCGTTCGGGGCCAAGTCCATCGCTGAAATCCCACTGGATGGCGTCGCACCGGCCCTGGCCCACGCTATCTACACTGCCACCGGGGTCTGGCTGCGGGAAGTGCCGTTCACACCCGAGCGGGTCTGGCACGCCCTGCACGGCGGATAAGCCGCGGGAACAGCCCGGCCATTGTGCTCGGCCTATCGTCATCGCCACAGTCCATTCTGCCGATTGCGACAGGGGGATCATGTGGGCACACAACTGGCATTGATCGTCGAGGACAACCAGGACCTGGCTCTGCTTTTTGCGATGACGCTCGAGACCGCCGGCTTTCTCACCGAGATCTCTGCGGACGGCCATGAGGCTATCCGCCGCCTGCAGGCGGTTACTCCCAACGTGGTGCTGCTGGACCTCCACCTGCCTGGCCTGCCTGGAGAGGAAGTGTTGCGGTACATCCGCAACGAGGTGCGGTTGGCGCACACCCGCGTTATCGTTGTCACTGCTGATGCCCGCGCCGCAGGACTGATCGAGGGCGACGCTGACCTCACCCTCATCAAACCGGTGAGCATGGAACAGTTGCGGGAATTGACCGTGCGCCTGAGCGCCAAACCCTCGGGACCATGACTCACGGATCGCAGACCTCCCATAGGGGCGAAGCGTTTTCAGCGCAGGGCGCTGCAAAGGCTTCGCCCCTACTGCATATCCTCCTGCTCCTCGTCACTCTGGCGATCGGCCTGGCGCTCCTCCTGTGGGGATTCGAGGCATGGTGCGCCGACCGCATCTACCCTGGCGTGACGGTGTGGGGGGTGCACGTCGGCGGCCTGCACCCCGCTGAGGCGGCGGCGAAACTGCGCCAGCACCTGGAGATCCGCCCCGGCTCCACCCTCACCCTGCGCGGGCCGGACCTCTCCTGGGGCGCACCGCTGAGCGACCTGGGAATCTCCGTGGCGGCAGAGGAGACTGCCGCCCGCGCCTTCCAGGTGGGACGCGCCCCCAGTGAAGGGCTGCTCGACCACCTGCGCTTGCTCTTCGCCGGCCAGGCGCTCGCCCCCATCCTCTCCTTCGACGAGCCGCGCGCCCGTCTCTACCTGCAAGCCCTGGCCGAGCAGATAGACCAGCCGGCGGTGGACGCCACCCTCCGCCTTCAAGATGGCGTACCGGTAGCCCTGCCCGCCCAGACCGGCCGCGCGGTGGACATCGAAGCCAGCCTGGTCGCGCTCCGCGCCGCTCTGAGCGACCCGTCCGCAAGCGTCGTGACTTTGGTCGTGCGTCCGCTGCTGCCGCAGGTGGCCGACGCCGGGCCGGCCCGTGAGCGCGCGGCGGCGCTGCTCGCCCAGCCCTTCACCCTGGTGCTCCCCAACCCCCGCGAGGGCGACCCCGGCCCATGGACGCTGCTGCCCGAGCAACTGGCGGCCATGCTCCTGGTCCGCCCCGCCGACGACGGTCTGGAGGTGACGTTGGACCCGGCGCCGCTCCGCTCCCTTCTGGAGAGCCTGACGTCCACCCTGGCCATTCAGCCGGTGGACGCGCGTTTTCACTTCGACGAGACGACAGGACAACTGATCGCCATCGCGCCATCCGCCGATGGACGGGCGCTGGACGTCGAAGGCAGCCTGCAGAGCGTGCTCTCGGCCGTCGCCGCCGGCCAGACGACCGCGCCGCTGGTGCTGCAGACCGTGCCGCCGCGCTACCCCGACACCGCCACCGCCGAGGCCCTGGGCATCCGCGAGTTGGTGGCGATGGGGGACTCCTACTTCATTGGCTCCCCCTCCGGCCGCGATCACAACATCCGCCTGGCCGCCACGAAGTTCGACGGGGTGATCATCGCGCCAGGGGAGACCTTCTCCTTCAACCACTTCCTGGGCGAAGTGAGCGCCGAGGCGGGCTACGACGAGGCGTATGTCACGGCGGGGGAGCAGTACGCCATCGAGGTGGGCGGTGGCATCTGTCAGGTCTCCACTACCGCCTTCCGCGCCGCGTTGCGGGGCGGCTACCCGATCGTCGAGCGCTGGTTCCACCGTTACCGTGTGGGCTACTACGAACTGCGTGGCTACGGGCCGGGGCTGGATGCAACCGTCTACGCGCCGTCGGTGGACTTCCGTTTCACCAACGACCGACCCACCCCCCTGCTGATCGAGACGGAGGTGGAGGAGGCAAGCCATCGCCTGATCTTCCGCTTCTACTCCACGGATGACGGCCGGCAGGTGGAGGTCGGAGCACCGGTGCTTGGCGCGGAGGTCCCGCCCGGGCCGCCGATCTATCAGTTGGATGAGACGTTGCCGCCGGGCACGGTGACGGAGTGGCAGACGGCAGCGAATGGGCTGACCGCCACCGTTGAGCGCTGGGTCCGCGATGCGGCCGGGAACCTGCTCTATCATGACGTCTTCGTCAGCCGCTACGAGCCGCGCCGCGCAGCATACCACTACGGTCCCGGCTATGAACCGCCGCAACAATAAGCGCACGACTCATCGCATCCGCCATGGCCTGCTTGCCATGATACCGTTTTTGCAGTAAACTGGACGTCGTCAGGCACAAGAGGCTCCCAATATGTCTGCGGTGGAGGGACATCCATGAGCCCACAGCACTGGTCAATGAAGCGGTTCTTGCCGATGGCAGGAATCCTCGTAGTAGCGTTGGTGCTGCTTTGTCCGCTCGCGGCGCTTTCCCCTGCGCCGGGGCTGGCCGCACAGCCTCGTCCCACCCTGACCTTTACGCCGCTCCCTTCGGCCGTGCCCACCGAACAGCCGGTGCAGCCGGCGGCTCCGCCACCATCGGCGGCTTCCTGTGAGTCCATCTGCGGTCAGGTGATCAACCTGGGGAGCAACGCCGGTGAGCCGGGACAGACCATCGCCTTCGCCGGCGCGGGTTGGTCGCTGGAGACGGGCACCGACGATGCGGGCAATTTCGGCTACGGGCGCCTGGGAACGGACGTGGGCCTGCTCAACCTGGTCGTCCCCACCGACAGCGACCTGCACCCCACCGTCGGCAACATCGCCCTGGCCCCGGTCCCTGGCTGGGCCATCATCGTGAACATCGGCGTTTACCGCGGCAGCCAGGTCTTCTCGCCGCTGCTCCTGCCCACGCTACGAGTCGAGCCCACATCCGTGCGCCCGGGCGATCGGCTGACCTACACCGTGCAGGTGGAGAACCGGTTATCCTCCAAGATCTCCGGCGTCATGGTGACTGACCTCTTGCCGACAGGGCTCAGTCTGGTGGCGGTGACCAGCGACCGCGGTGACACGGTCCACAGCGGCAACTATGGCGCGGCCTTTATTGGCGACCTGGAGCCCGGAGGGCAGGTCACCGTGCGCATCCTGGCCGATGTGGCCGCAGACGCCCCCGTCGGCGCGCTGCGCAACACCGTATCGTTCATCTACCGCGAGCACGCCGCAGCCCAGGCCAGTGTCCCCGTCTCTGTCAGACAGGCGGCTGCCCAACCCGCGGCGCCGACGGCTGCCCCGCGTGCGGCCGCCACGCCCGCTTCGGCCATTACCGCCACGCCGCAGGGCCTGCCCTCGACCGGGCCGACCTTCCTGCCTTCCACCGGCATTGGGCTCACCGCGCTTGGCGCAGGTCTGGCTCTGGGCGCTGCGGCGCTGACGGCCCGTCGCCTGCGAAGGCACCGCGCGCCGAAACCGACGGGGGAAGGAGAGTCATAAGCGTGGTCAAACTCTTGCTGGGGTGGAACATCATCGCCGGGCACGAGGGTGAGTATTTCGACTTTATCGTCCAACAGTTCGAGCCATCCCTGCTGGCTATGGGGCTGCAGACCACCGATGTCTGGTACACCACCTATGGGGACTGGCCGCAGATCGTCACCGGCGTCGTCGCCAGCGATCTGGAGACGATGCTGCAGGTGCTGAACTCGGAGCGCTGGAGGGTGCTGAAAGAGCGACTGCTCCAGCACGTCAGCGACTATCAGCAGAAGGTTATCCCCGCCAACGGCGGTTACCAGTTATAGGGACACGTAGCCGGGCGATGCCCACGGCCGATCACTGACGATAGACCACTGACCACGACCCCCTACAGTCATACGCAAAAAAGACGGGCGCGGCTCTGGCCGCGCCCGTCTCTCCAAATCTGTCGTCCGCTACTCGGACTTCCCGTCTGACGAGGCGTCGCTCCTGTCCTTCGCCCCTTCCCGCTCCGTCTTCTTGCCGGGCGTGGCGGTGGAAGAGGTGCTGCGGTGGTCGGTGACGTAGAAACCGGAGCCCTTGAAGACGATGCCGACCGGCTGTACCAGCCGATACACCGCGCCACCGCACTCCGGGCAGACCCGCACGGGCTCGTCCGTGAAGCTCTGCCGACGTTCGAAGCGCACCCCGCAGCGCCGACACTCATACTCATACAACGGCATCGCTCAACCTCCTCAACCTCTTTTCGCCCTTTATTATACCTCACATCCTGACCGCATGCAACCCTTTGCCGGCCGTTCTTACGGAACTCTAACGTTCTACTCGACCTCCACCTCGACGCGGCCCAGCAACTCCAACGGGTGGACGTCCATATACTGCACCCCCCACACCTCCACGGTGTAGGCCCCCGGCGGTAGCCCTTCCAGGTCAATGCTCAGCGGATAGCCGCAGATGCAGCGGCAGATCTCGCCCACGTTCGTCTCGATCACCCTGACGGTATGCCCGTCCACACCGGCGGACACCGCCAGGTCGGCGCAGCAGACGTAGGAGAGGTTCTGCGAGATATGTACCACGCCTCCTGTCGCGCTCGCCTCCACCTGCGCCCAGCCCTGCAGCGCCTCCGGCCCGATAGACTGATCGCACGGGGTCACCATTGATGAGACGACGAGAGGAACGTCGGCCATCACCCGACCGTCGGGTTCCAGCGTGCCGCTCCACACCACCCCCGCCTGCCGGTGCGAGAGTGTGACGCGGTAGGCGGGCTGCGGGATGACCGGGAAGGTGAGTTCCATCTCCCACTCCCCGCTGCGCCAGGCCAGCGTGGAAGAGCCCAGCCGCTCCGCTGGCGTGCGATCTTCCTGTCCCCACTCTCCCTGCTGGGTCAGCCCAAAGCCGGGATGTTCCTGCGCGAAATAGGCCAGCAGCGCCTGAAAAGCCCCCTCAGGGTCCGACAAGTCCTGTGAGTTTTCGCCCCGGCATATCACCACTTCCGACCCGTCACTGTTGGTGTGCACCGGGTAGGTGCTGCCCGCAACCTCCAGCAGCACGCGGTAGCCGGGGACGATGACCTGCGCGTAGGCCATCCCCGGCTGGGGGCAGCCCAGGCTGGTATCCGGCCATTCCACCGATTCGTAGGAGATGACCGTGATCTGGTCGGAGGGGATGGCCAGCCGCCGGGCCAGGAAGGAGACCGCTCTCGTCACTGCCGTCGGCTCGGCGGGCCCTGGGGTTGGCAGCGGCGAGCCTGGCGTCGGCAGCGGCGAGCCGGTGTCCGGCGCTGGCGGCAGGATGACGATCTCCTCCGCCGTCGCCTGCACCGGGTAGGATTCGGCCACCGGGCCAGTGAAGCGCGCCTGCACCCGCTGACCCACCCGCAGCGCGTCGAAGTCCACCGCGCGGTAGGTCGTCCCCTCCTGCTGGAAGATGCGCGTCTGGGCGGTGACCGTGACCGACGCCCGGTCGAGGGCCGTGTCGGCTTCGAGCGCGCCCTCGACCAGCAGCGAGCCCAGGGTGTCCCTTCCCGCCGACGGGTCGGCCCGGGTGAGGGAGGTGACTGTGCCGCGAATGTCCGCCTCCAGGGTCGGAGTGGGCGCGGCGGTAGCGCAGGCTGTCATGAACAGCAGCCCGATGGAGGCTGCCAGGCGAATAAGGAACCATCTCTTACCCATCGTTTCCTCCGGTTCAGGCCAACAAGGCCTGAGGTCTGACATGCTTACAGACGGCGACTGGGCTGAGACGGTTCCCTTAGAGTGTGACCAACTGCAGCGCCCGTTGGGCCACGGCTTCGGGCGTAAAACCGAACCGCTCTTGCAGGACCTTGTAGGGCGCCGAGGCACCAAAGCGCTCAATGCTGACCACGTCCCCGGTCGGGCCGACGTACTTCTCCCAGCCCTGGCCCACGCCGGCCTCGACCGCCAGGCGGGCGGTGATCTCCGGAGGGAGAACCGTGTGCCGGTAGCCCTCTGGCTGGGCATCGAACAGTTCCCAACTGGGCATCGAGACCACGCGCGCGCGCAGGCCGTGGTCGGCCAGCCGCTCCTGCGCCGCCAGCGCCAGATGGACTTCGGAGCCGGAGGCGATGAGGATCAGTTGCGGCGCACCGCCTGCTGGCTCGCGCAGGATGTAGGCGCCGCGGGCGACGCCCTCCGTGCTGCCCCCATCTTCCCGCGCCAATACCGGCACCGCCTGACGGGTGAGGATCAGCGCGGTGGGGCCGTCACGGCGTTGCAGCGCCACGCGCCACGCCGCCGCGGTCTCGTTAGCATCGCAGGGGCGGATGAGCACCAGGTTGGGGATGGCGCGCAGCGCCGCCAGATGCTCCACCGGCTGATGGGTGGGGCCATCCTCACCTACCCAGACCGAGTCGTGGGTCCAGACGAAGGTGACCGGCAGACCCATCAGCGCCGCCAGGCGCACCGCCGGGCGCATGTAGTCGGAGAAGACCAGGAAGGTTGCCCCATAGGGGAGAACTCCCCCGTGCAGCGCCAGTCCGTTGAGGATCGCGCCCATGGCGTGCTCGCGCACGCCGAATCGCAGGTTGCGCCCGGCAGGGGTGTCGCGCTGGAAATCGGGGTAGCCCGCGAGGAGGGTGTTGGTGGAAGGGGCCAGGTCCGCCGAACCGCCGATGAGGGTGGGCAACGCCGCCGCCAGCCGGTTGAGCACGGTGCCGGAGGCCTTGCGTGTGGCCTGTGGGCCGTCAGCGGGACTGAAGTGGGGGAGCGCTTCCTCCCAACCTTCTGGCAACTGGCCCGCCCACAGCCGCCGCAGGAGCGCCGCCTCCTGCGGGTACTCCCGCCCGTACTGCTCGAAGAGCGCCTGCCATGCCTCCTGCGCCGCCCTGCCCCGCTCCCGCGCCTGACGGAAGACCGCCAGCGCCTCCGGCGGGACGAGGAAATGGGCGTCTGGCGGCCAGCCAAGCGCTGCTTTCGTCGCCTGTACCTCTTCCTCCCCCAGCGGCTCGCCGTGGGCCACGGCGCGGTCCTGTTTGTGGGGGCTGCCATAGGCGATGTGGGTGCGGCAGACGATCAGCGACGGACGGGCTGTCTCCTCCCGCGCCGCCCGCAACGCTGCGGCGATCTGCCGGCGGTTGTGCCCATCCACCGTCTGCACGTGCCAGCCGTAGGCGCGGAAGCGGGCCGGCACATCCTCCGTGAACGTGAGGTCGGTTGAGCCCTCAATGGAGATGTCGTTATCGTCATAGAGATAGATGAGTTTCCCCAAGCCCAGATGACCAGCCAGCGAGGCGGCCTCGTGGCTGATCCCCTCCATCAGGTCGCCGTCGGAGACGATGCCGTAGGTGAAGTGGTCGAAGATCGGCAGGCCGGGACGGTTGAAGGTGGCGGCGAGGAACCGCTCGGCGATGGCCATCCCCACACCGTTGGCGAAGCCCTGCCCCAGCGGCCCGGTGGTCGTCTCGACGCCGGGAGTCAGACCGTGCTCCGGGTGGCCCGGCGTGCGGCTGCCCCACTGGCGGAAGGCCATCAGGTCTTCCAGCGACAGGTCGTAGCCGGTCAGGTAGAGCAGGCTGTAGAGCAGCATCGAACCGTGACCGGCGGAGAGGACGAAGCGGTCCCGATCCGGCCAGGTCGGGTCGGACGGGTTGTGCTTGAGGAACTGGCTCCACAGCACGAAGGCCCCGTCCGCCATCCCCATCGGCATCCCTGGGTGGCCGGAGTTGGCCCGCTGCACCCCGTCCATCGCCAGGGTGCGGATGGTGTTTACGCACAGGTCGTCTGATTTCTTGTTCATATGTGGCTGGCCTCCGTTGGGTTGGAGGTTGGAGGTTGGAAGTTGGAGGTTGGAAGGTTCAGGTTTCTGGGTGCAGCAGTTGGCGCAAAAGGGGGAGCGCGGCATGGACGGCGCGGGCGCGATGGCTGACGCGGTTCTTCACCTCCGGCGGCAACTGTGCCATGGTCACACCAAACTCGGGCAGATAGAAGACGGGATCGTAGCCGAAGCCGCCGCTGCCGGCCCGCTGCGTGGCGATGACGCCCGGACAGACCCCCTCGGCCGTGAAGAGATCGCCCTGCGGGGTGACGATGGCCACGACGCAGCGGAAGCGCGCCGTGCGCTGCTCCGGGGGAACCCCCTCCAGGCGGGCCAGGAGCGCGGCCACGCGGTCGCCGTCCGACCCCACAGTGTAGCGGGCGGAACGGAGGCCCGGCGCCCCGTCCAGGGCGTCCACCTCCAGGCCGGAGTCATCGGCCAGGGTGAGCCGGCCGCTGACCTGCGCGTAGGCGCGGGCCTTGAGCGCGGCGTTCTCGGCATAGGTCGTCCCATGCTCCTCGACCGTTATCTCCAGCCCCAGATCGGGAGGGAAGAGCAGAGGTACGCCCAGCGGGGCCAGCAGGGCGCGAAACTCGCGCATCTTGCCGGGGTTCTGCGTGGCGACCAGCAGGCTCATACGGCGTCCCAGTCCTCCAGAGCCACCCCCAGCCCGCTCACCAGACGGTTGGCGAAGGCGAAGTAGGCAGCAATCTGGACGATGTCCAGGATGGCGCGGTCGCTGAAGCCCGCCGCGCGTAACGCCTCCACGTCCTCAGGGACAACCTCAGCCGGGTCGCGGGTGAGCCTGGCCACATAGTCGAGCATCGCCCGGTCGGCGGGATCCAGTTCGGCGGCCGTGTAGTCCTCAGCCAGTTGCGTCACCAGGCGGTCGTCCTTGGTCAGCCGACGGAGGGACCCTCCGTGATGGACCACTCAGTAGTGACAGCCGTTGATGGCCGAGACCACGACACCGATCATCTCCCGCTGCTCCCGCTTCAGAGGGGACTGGCCGTAGAGCAGCGTGCGGTAGAAGCGGTAGTGGTCGAGCAGCGAGCGGGGGTTGAGGCTGTGCACCTTCCAGATATGGGGCACAAGATGACGGGTGGCATCGGCGCAGTGAGTGTAGGCCTCGGCTACGTCCCCCTCGGCCTCCGCCTCATCCACCGTGGCGATCCAGGCCGGGCGACAGGCGTCCTCAGCCATCGGCCATCATGGACAGACCGCAACGAGCCGCGCCGATGAGCGCTGCCTGCGGGTTGAGGATGACATAGATCGGCACACCGGCCAACAGGTCGCGGAAGCGGCCCTTGTTCAGGAAAGCCTGGCGGAAGCGCTCGCCGCGCAGGGCGGGGAGGATGTGCGGCGGAATGCCGCCGCCCAGGTAGACGCCGCCGGTCGCCATGACCTTCAGCGCCAGGTTGCCCGCCTCCGCCCCCAGAATGGCGACGAAGAGATCGAGCGCGGCGGCGCAGAGCGGGGACGGCTGTTCCGGGTCGAGCGCCGCAGCGACGATGACCGGTGTGGGGTCGGTGGCCTCCGCCAACCGCCGGGCCAGCCAGTCCGGCTCCTCGGCGTAGCCGGTTTCCTTCAGGTAGGCGTACAGGTTCGGCAGGCCGATGCCAGAGCAGACCCGCTCGTAACTGACGTGGTCCAGCCGCGCCAGCAGGTAGCGCAGGAGACCGACCTGTTGTTCGTCGGTGGGGGCAAAGTCGGCGTGGCTGCCCTCGGAGGGCTGAGCGCGGTACTGGCTTCCATCCCACACGAGGAAGCCCTCACCCAGGCCGGTGCCCGGCGCGATGACGGCGATGGCTCCGCCGGGAAGAGGGCGTCCTTCCTTGAGAACCTCCAGGTCGTCGGCCTCCAGGATGGGGATCCCGCTGGCGATGGCCTCCAGGTCGTTCATCAGGTGCACGAAGGAGAGGCCCAGCCGCTGGCGGAACTGTTCGGAATCAATCAGCCAGGGCAGGTTGGTGACCTTCGCCCGCCCGGCGACGACGGGGCCGGCCACGTCGAAGCAGGCGGCCGTCACCGTCATGCCGGTCTGGGAGAGGAAGGCCTCGGCAATGGCCTCCAGGCTGGGGTAACGAGCGCTGGAGAAGGTGGCCCCGGCCAGCGGCGCGCGCGGGCCGGCCTGCGGTGTGTAGACCGCCAGACGGGTGTGCGTGCCCCCGATGTCCCCGACAAGCAGCATACCAACCCTCAACTAGGGAGCCTTCAGTGCTTCCACCATCAGTCGCACCGCTTCCTCCACATCCTGCTCGTCCACCATCTCCGACGGGGTGTGGACATAGCGGCAGGGGATGGAGAGGCAGCCAGCGGGGACACCAGCGCGCACCAATTGCATCACCGCAGCGTCGGTGGTGCCTCCCTCCAGGACTTCCAGTTGGTACGGCACGCCAGCGGCCTCAGCGGCACGCACCAACCGCTCCCGCACCAGCGGATGGGCGATCATCCCGCCGTCCTGCACCTTCACCGCCGGCCCCTGGCCCAGTCTCACCGCCATGTGCGACGACTCCGGCGTGTCGCCGGTGCGGGTCACGTCCACCGCGATGGCCAGGTCCGGCTCGATGCCGTAGGCAGCGGTGCGAGCGCCGGAGAGGGTCGTCTCCTCCTGCACGCTGAAGACGAAATGCACCTCGTGGGGAGTGGCCTCAAGGCGACGCATCGTCTCGATCAACACCGCGCAGCCGATGCGGTCGTCCATCGCTTTGGCGATGAGGCGGCGGCCCTGCACGGCGAAGGGGCGGGCGAAGGCCGCGGCGTCGCCGACGCGCACCGGACAGTCCTCCCGGCCTGTCGCCCCGACGTCAATGTACAGCAGTTCCAGCGTTGGCCCTTTGGCGAATTCGTCCATCTTCTCCACGCCGATGACGCCCGTGACGCCGTTCTCGAAGACCACCCGTCCACCCAGGCAGGTCAGCGGGGACACCCAGCCGATGCCGGTAAAGCGCAGGAAGCCCTTCTCGTCAACGTAGGTGGCCATCACGCCGATCTCGTCCATGTGCGCGGCCAGCATGATGCGTTGCCCCCCGCTGCCCCGGCGGGTCGCCACCAGGCTGCCCAGAGGGGTGACGCGCACCTCATCGGCGAGCGGCTCCACCTCGGCGCGGATCGTGGCGCGGATGCGGTCCTCGAAACCCGAAGGGCCATACGTCTCAACCAGTTTGCGGATAAGGTCTTTCACGTGTCTTCTCCTGAATTCCAATGGCCGATGGTCAATGACCAACGATCAATGACCAATGACCAATGAGAGTCGTCTGTCGTCCGTGGTCCGTCGTCTAGGAAGCATTGCTCAAGGTTCGCGGCTTGAGCCGGGCCAGGCTCTCGCGCATCAGCCGGACAGTGTTATCGAAGTCGCTCAGGCTGAGAATGCTCACCGGGCTGTGGATGTAGCGGCAGGGCACGGCGACGGTGATGGAAGGAATGCCCTCGCGCGCCAGATGGATGGCCCCGGAGTCGGTGCCGCCGATGCCGGGCTGCTTCACCTGGTAGGGGATCCCTGCCTCCTGCGCTGTGTCCATCAGCAGCCGCACCAAGCCACGGTGGGCAATGAAGGTGTGGTCCATCACCGTGATCGCTGGCCCCCGGCCCAGTTCCGTCGTCGGGCTGAGGTCCTTCTTCTTGGGCAGGTCGTCGGCGATGGTGCCTTCCAGGGCGAAGGCGCAGTCGGGATGGGCGGCATAGGCGGCCACGAAGGCACCTCGGAGTCCTACCTCCTCCTGCACCGTGAAGACCGCGTGCAGGTCGTGAGGGAGGGGCTCGCCGCGCAGGAGTTCCACCAGCACGGCGCAGCCGGCGCGGTCGTCGAAGGCTTTGCCGCTGACGGTGGGACCCAGTTCGCGGAAGGTGGTGGCGAAGACGCCGCTGGTGCCCAGCGGGGCGGCCTGGCGGGCCTCCTCCTTGCTTTGCGCGCCGATGTCCACCGCCAGCTGTTCGATGGAGGCCACCTGCTCGCGCTCCTCTTTCTTCAACAGGTGGATGGGCTTGACGCCGATGACGCCCGGGATGCGCTCCGGCCCCAGACGCACCAGCGCGCCGGGGAGCACGCGGCTGTCAATGCCGCCGATGGTGCGCACGCGCAGCGCGCCGCCCTCGTCGTGACCTATGACCATCAGGCCGACCTCGTCCATGTGGGCAGTGATCAGGACGCGCAGGCGGTTGCGGCCGCGCCCCTTCTTCTCAACGTGCAGGTTGCCCAGATTGTCCACCCACGTGCGCTGTACGTGTCCCTCCAGCGCCGGGCGGATCACCGCCCGCACTTCCTTCTCGTTGCCAGAGGGGCCGAAGGCTTCCGACAGTTCTTTGAGGATCATCATAGGCTCCGTGACGGCTCCTTACTGGACAGGCTGAAGCCTGTCCGACGCCCTTTCACACCTCGTCTTCCCAATGCGGGCGGAAGTCCGCGGCCAGGCTGGCAGCAAAGACGGCCACCAGCCGCGCCGCCCGCTCCACATCCTTGACCGCCACCGTCTCGATCGGCTGATGCATGTAGCGGACAGGAATTGAGACCAGCACCGTGGGTACCCCCTCACGGCTCACCTGGATGGCCCAGGCGTCGGTGCCGCTGGCGCCGGGGACCGGTTCGATGTGGTAGGGGATCTCGTGCGCATCGGCGGCCTTCTTCAACGCCTCGACCAGCGCCGGGTGGAAGTTGGGGCCGACGGCGATGGTGACCCCCTCCCCCAGGTTGTAGGTCCGATCATCGTTGAGGCCCGGCTGGCGGCCGAAGGTCACGTCGAGCGCCACCGCCGCATCCGGCGCCACGCCATAGGCGGCGGTCCGCGCGCCGAACAGGCCGGTCTCCTCCTGCGTCGTGGCCACGGCGACCACATCCCAGGCGTGGCTCATGCCGCCGAGTTGCTCCAGGGCCAGTGTCACCGCCGCCACACAGGCGCGGTCATCGAGCGCCTTGCCGGCCACCAGCCCGCCCTTCAGTTCGATCATCTCGCGGCTGAAACTGATCAGGTCCCCCACGCGGACACAGGCACGTACCTCCTCTTCGGGCAGTCCCACGTCCACGAAGAGTTCCTCCCAGGGCAGCACGCGATCCCGCTGCTCTGCAGGGACGACGTGAGGAGGGCGCATACCGACCACACCGGGCAGGTCCCGCTGGCCGTGGACGATGACCTCCGCGCCTGGCAGCACCCGCCGGTCCGTTCCGCCGACCCGGGAGATGCGCAGGAAGCCCTTATCTATCCCGGTCACACGCAGGCCGATCTCGTCCATATGCGCGGCCAGCATGAGCCGTGGGCGGGGCTCAGGGCCGCTGCCCCGACGCAGGCCGGCCAGGCTGTTCAGCCCTGTCTCCTGCAACTCATCCACCCAGGGGGTCCACAACTCGCGGATCACCTGCCGTACTGGCCCTTCGTGTCCGGCCAGGCCGGGGGTTTCGGACAGTCGTCTCAGCAGCGGGATGGTCTCCAAAGGCGGCTCCTTTCAGGTCGGTTACGGCGTGACTGGCGTCGTGGCCGTGATCGTCGGCGTCTCCGTCAGGGTGGGAGAAGGGGTAAAAGTAGGAGTCGGGGTGAAGGTAGCGGTGGGGAAGGGCGTGTCCGTCGCCGTCGGCGGCCAGGTCGGCGTCAGGGTGGGCCAGGGGGTGGCCGTAGGCGTTGGCGTCTCCGTCGGCGTGACGGTGGGGGTCTCGGTGGGAGTGCCTGTGGGAGTAGGCGTCTCCGTTGGCGTGAGTGACGGCGTCCCCGTCTCCGGCGTCGGCGGCCACGACTGGGTCGGCGTCGGTTCCAGGGTGTTGGTCGGCGGGGCCGGGGTGAAGGTGGACGTGCTGGTGACTACCGTCGGCTGTGGCGTGACCTGGGCCGGCGTGCGCAGCAAATACAGCAGGCTGAATCCTGTGCAGTAACAGGGCAGGGTCAGCAAGATGATGCCGATCAGGGCCAGACGGACAGGGCGGTTGCTATCTTTGGTCATCGGCGCGTTCCAGGTCACAGGCTTGCAGGCATGATAGCACCGACCGGGGTGAATGTCAAAGAAGGTGCCAGGCGCTTGAGAAGTGCCCGGCACCTGGGCAGGTCATGGCCGGTCGGGGTAGAAGTCCACCACCGCCTCGGGGGTGACGTAAGCGATGGCCGCGGCGCGGCCGCGCACCGCCCCCGGGACCAGGGTCACGCCGGTGATGCCGGCAACCTCCTGCTGGAGCACCTCCACCGGCACGGCCAGAGCGATCAGGGAACCGTCCGCGCTGACCGTCGAGCGCACCATCTGCGGCCCTTCCTTCCAATCCCCCTGGGCCGGGTCCCAGATCAGCAGGTAGGTCGAGTAAGCGCCGGCAGCGGGGTCGAAGAAGGCCCCGACGGCCGCTTCGGTGCCCAGATCGGGGTTGATGCGGCCGGAACCGACCGGTCGGCCAGTGGCAGTGTTGCCGTCCAGGTCCAGAGCGAACAGCCACTCCGTCTCTGTCTCCAGCGGGCTGGTGATAGGCTCGTAGAGCATGATCCAGAGAAGCGCCTCACCCGGCGCGGCCCAGCCGACCAGCGCGGCCGGCACGGCCTGCGTGGGCTGGAGGGTCACGCGCAGGTCAGGGGCCACGCTGGCGTTGGCGATGTCCACCGCCACGGGCCACCGGGCTACCGGCGCGCCGGAGGTGAAGGCGGCCACGTCTCCCAGCGGGTCCACTGCCGGGATGGGCGTTGCCTGCGGGGTCGGCGTGGGTGTGGGCGGCGGCGGAAGGGTGGGGGTGGGTGGCGGCGTGGGCGTGCAGGCGACGACGTGGACGACGGCCCGTCCTCGTTCCCCGTGCGGCCCCACCGCCTGCACCTCGAAGTCGCCGGGGATCTCTCCGGCGACATAGAGGCCGTCAGCGGAGACCTCGCCGCCGCCGGTGGCCGCCCACTCGACGTCGTCCAGCGGCGGACTCACGGCCAGCGTCACCTGCTGACCGATGCACAGGGAGGTCTCGGCCGGGACGATCTGCAGCTCGACTCTGCTACGGCTGCGCTGGGTGAGGAAACGTACCAGGACGAACAGGCTGCTGACCAGGACCAGGAGCACCACCGCCAGGGTGACCCAGGAGAGGATCTTGCGCGCCTGCGGACTGAGCAACTTTCACCTCCTGAAGACGAGCCGGAGCAGCCGCCGGGTGTGCGCGCTGACACAGGCCGTCTCCGCTACCCGCCAGCCGCAAACCCAGACGATCTCCCCGCCAGACAGCAGCAGCGGCAGCCGGTCTCGCCAGAGACGGGGAACGCGGGCGTTGACCATCCAGTCGCTCAGGCGGGGCGCGTGACCGGCCATCCCCTGCGGGCGAAACCGGTCACCGCGTCGGCGCGTGCGCAGCAAGAGCGGCGGGACCAGCGCGTCGGCGTCCAAATAAGCGGTCCAGCGGTCTGGGTTGGCAGCGACCTGTTCCGCAGTCCATTCCGACAGTTCTTCTGCCTGGAGCGACCACTCGCCATCCGGCAGCGGGGTGAGGCCGGGCCAGGCGACGGTGATTTCCACATCTGGTGGCAGCGTCGGCCCAGGCAGAGGGGAAGTGTACGTCGCGCCCTGGACCGTCAGGCGGTCATAGCCCACCACCAGCAACAATCCATCGGGCAGGGTGGCCTGGGCGCCTGTGTCGCCGTCGCGGGCGACGCGGACGGCGTTCTCGACGTGGACGAAGTCCACGTCCCGCAGTTGGGGGCGCAGGCGGCAGGCTGCCGCGCGCAGGAGTGCCCGCTGCATCGCCAGCGGCTGCGCCCGCCATGCGTTCCGGTCGAAGACCACGGCCTCCGGCCCCGTCTCGCGCACGGTCTCCTCCCAGGCCCAGTCGCGCAGCCGGGCCAGCAGGGCGTAGTCGGCGGCGACGACCTCGGCGGTGTGCTGCAAGCGACGGCGGATGTTGGGGTTGTAGGTCTCCAGGATGGGCAACAGTTCGTGGCGCAACCGGTTGCGGAAGTAAGTCGTGTCCAGATTGGAGCGGTCGAAGCGGGGCTCCAGCCCTTGTTCCACACAGTACTGTTCGATCTCGGCGCGAGGGGTCTCCAGGAGCGGGCGAATGATGTCAACGGCAGGAAACGGGCCATCCTGGAAATCTGCCTCGCGCAGCGGCTCCAGCAGCCGGTAGTCGGACAGGGGGGTGAGGGGGAGCATGCCGCGCAGGCCGGCGGGGCCGGCGCCGCGCAGGAAGTGCATCAGCACGGTCTCGGCCTGGTCGTCGCCGTTGTGGCCCACGGCCACCTTCGTCGCGCCCACCTCGCCGGCGACGTGGGCCAGGAAGGCGTAACGGACGCGGCGGGCGGCCTCCTCGAAGGCGAGGCCGTGGGCGCGGGCAATGGCCGGGACGTCCCGCGTGACGAGCGTGGCCGGCAGGCCCCACCGCCGGGCCAGGTCGGCGACGAAGGCGGCGTCGGCGTCGGCCTCTGCGCCGCGCAGGCCGTGGTGGAGGTGGGCGACGTGCAGCCGCAGGCCGTACTCCTCACGCAGCCGCAGCAGGAGGTGCAGCAGGCAGAGCGAGTCTGGCCCGCCGGAGACGCCAACAACCACCCCATCGCCAGGGGCCAGCAAGCCGTGGCGGCGAATGAAAGCGTGGACTTGGGCCAGAAGGTCCATAGGCATCTGCGGATCGCCCCACCACGGAAGGCGCTTTACAGGCGGATGACCGCGCCGCAGTACTCGCAGGTGATCTCGCGCATCCCTTTGACGATGGGAGTCGTGATCAGCGCACCGCAGGTCGGACATTTGGTCGGCGCGGCCTGCGCTGGCTGGGCGGCTTCCCCGGCGGCCTGCTCCTGCGTCGCCTGTACCCGCTCCCGCTCGATCTCGCCCGACTTCACCCGTCCGATCAGCCCGGCCCAGGTCTCGTTATCCCCCTTCAGCAGGCGGAGACGAGCCTGGGAAAGACGGGCCTCAGGGGTGAACTTGACCTCCAGAATCTCCCTGTGGCCCAGGAATCCTGTCTGGGAGGAGGTCACCTCGGCCACGTGGCCGATAGGCACCTCGAAGAGCAACTCCTGGACGGTTTGCTTTTCGGTAGTGATGAACAGCACCTTCTTGGTCGCCACCTGCTCTTTGCGTTCAAAGATCAGCCGGCCGTCGGTCAGGTAGAGCACGCCCTCCGGCCCCTCATTCCCATCCTGCAGGTACTGGGCGCGCGTGGCCGCGACGATCGCCTCGTCGGGGTGGAATCCGAAAGAGGCCTGCTCGGCATGGTCGAGGGCGGTGTGGATCTCCTCGATCTGCTTCTGGGTCTGGGTCACGTTGTCATCGAAGGTGTCGAACATCGCCTCCAGGGCCTGCTGCGCTGCGCTGACCTTGCTCTCCAGCAGGCTGATGCTGCTCTGGGCGGAAGCGGCCTGGGCCGCGCCGCCGGAGTAGGCCTGGTGAAGCGCGTTCTGCGCCTGGGTGACGTCCGCCTGCAACCCCTGGCTGCGGCGAGTGATTTCTTCTACCACCCGGGCGCGCATCTCGGCCCACTGGTTGGCGCGCACCTCGACCTTCCGCTCGAGGAAACTGCCAAAGACGTAGCCGCGGGCGCGCACGCGCTCGATCTCGGCGGGGAGCATGGCCAGCGCCGAGTCCACATCCTCGAGGTCGCGCTGGATGTCCACCAGCGTGGCTGCCTGCTGCACCGCCTGGAGACGGGAGGAGAGCGCGTCGAGGTCGGCAGTCGCACTGCCGGCTGCCGCTACGCCAGCCGCGGCAGCGCCAGCCACAGCCGCGCCAGCCACGGCGGCTCCCGCGGGCGCGAGGAAGGAGCGGCGTTGCTCGCGGCGCAGTTGCCGTTGCTCCAACCGCTGCGCGGCAGAAATGTAGCCACCCACTGGCGCCCCTGGCCGCACGCCGGGTTTCTGTGGCGGTGGAGCAGGGATCTTGGCCACAGGCGGCTTGGGGGGGGGAGGCGTGGTCGGCTTCGCTGCGGGCGCTTTCTGCGGCGGGGGAGCGGGGATCTTCGCCACAGGCGGCTTCGGCGGTGGCGGCGTCGGCGTCTTCGCCGCGGGTGGCTTCGGGGACGGTGGGGTGGCGGGCTTGGGCGCAGCAGGTTTGAAGCCGCCTCCCTTATCACCAGGGCCAGGTTCTTTCTTTTGCATCACACTTTCTCCCTTCTCATTCTGCGTCTGCCTCTCCGCCTCTCCGCGTCTCCCTACCCTCCCACCGTCATCCTGAGGTATGCCTCCATCAGGTCGTCCAACCGCCCGTCGAAGACCGCTTGAGTGTTGCCAGTCTCATAACCTGTGCGGTGGTCCTTGACCATCTGGTAGGGATGGATAACATAGGAGCGGATCTGGTTGCCCCAGCCGGCGTCCTTGTGTTCGCCCTTCAATTCGGCCAGTGCTTCCAGTCGCTTCTCCTCTTCGACCTCGGCCAGGCGGGCGCGGAGGACGCGCATGGCGGTCTCGCGGTTCTGCGTCTGTGAGCGTTCGTTCTGACAGGTGACGACAATGCCGGTGGGGAGGTGTGTGATGCGCACCGCCGTCTCGTTTTTCTGCATGTGCTGCCCGCCAGCGCTGGATGAGCGAAAGGTCTCGATTCTCAGGTCATTGGGGTCAATCTGCACCCCGTTGCGCTCCGGCAGGTCGGGCCATACCTCGACCAGGACGAAGGAGGTGTGGCGGCGATGGGCGGCGTCGAAGGGGGAGAGCCGCACCAGCCGATGCACTCCGCGTTCGGCGCGCAGGTAGCCATAGGCATAAGGCCCGCTGACGGCGACGATCGCGCGCTTGATGCCCGCCTCCTCGCCATGGAGAAGGTCCACAACTTCCGTGGTGTAGCCACGCGCCTCCGCCCACCGCAGGTACATGCGCAGCAACATCTCGGCAAAGTCCTGGGCGTCGGTGCCCCCCGCGCCGGCGTGGAGGGCCAGGAATGCGTCCCCCCGGTCATAAGGGCCGGAGAAACAGAGCAGGAACTGCAGTCGTTCCAGCCGCTCCTCGATGTCCGCGACCTCGGCAGAGAGTTCCTCCACCAGGCTCTCGTCCCCCAGGTCTGCCAGTTCGCGCGCGTCCCGCGTTCGCTGCTCGAGGGTCTGCCAGGGTTCCAGTTCTTCGCGCAGCCCGGCCAGTCGCTGCATGGTCTCCTGCGCGGCCTCCGGGTCGTCCCAGAAGTCCGGCGCGGCGGCCTCCTGTTCCAGCCGGGCGACCTCCGCCTCCTTGTCGGTCAGGTCAAAGGCGCCCCCGTAGGTCAGAGAGTCGGTCAGCGAGGGCGGCTAATCGGTAACTCAGTTCATCCATAGGTCTTTCAGGTTTCTCCTCTATCCGCTCAGTGTTTCCAGTTGTGAGGTGCAATGTGGGCAGCGGGTCGCCTTGAGCGGGATGGTTGACAGACAGTATGGGCACTCACGGGTGGTCGGCTCGGCAGGTGCAGCCGGTGCCGGACGGCGCAGGCGATTCACCTGGCGCACCAGCAGGAAGATCACCAGGGCTACAATGATGAAATCCAGCATCGTATTGATGAACAGACCGTAGTTGATCGTCGGCGCGCCGGCTGCCTGCGCTTCGGCCAGGCTGGCATAGCGGCCGCTCAGGCTGATGAAGAGGTTGGAGAAGTCCACCCTGCCCAGGAGCAGGCCGATGGGTGGCATCAGGATGTCATTGACCAGCGAAGTGATGATGCGGCCGAAGGCTGTGCCGATGATGATGCCCACCGCCATATCCACGACGTTGCCGCGCAGCACGAACTCCTTGAACTCTTTCAACATGGCTCACCCCCTTCGCTGACTATCCCCCCGCTTCAGCGCTGACCCTCTATCTGGGCAACCGCGTCGGCTGGAGAGACACCCGCATAGATGACGCTCATGATGCCAGGCAGGTAGCGGTCCATCATCAGAACGTTCGTGTAGACCATCGTCCTGACCATCTGGGGGGTCAGTTGCCCTCCCTCGACATCAATGGAGGTCTTGTAGCGAACCTCTCCGTCGGAGAAATCCATCTCGAAGTTGCCGATGATCAGGCCGTAGTTGGCGCGGGTCAGATACTCCGCCACCTCCTGTCGCTTGTTAGCCGGAACCTTGGACTCCATCACCGAGTAGAACAGGAAACGCTGCTGATCCTCTCGTGCCTGAGCATAGCATATCCAGCTGCCGTTGTCGCCCGAGAAGCCCATCTGGAGGATGGGCTTCCCCTCGATCTGCAGGAACCTCCAACCGTCGTCTCTGAAGAACTGGACCACGGTGTCAAGAATACCTGGGGTGCTCGCGGCCATTGATGTCATCTTTCCTCATTCCTTTCGTATCCTCTGCGCGCCCGGACCATTGCACCGATGGCGCACCAGGATGTTGCGGCCATCGGCCAGTCCTCATTCTCTTCACGACAGGTACCTGTTTAACGGCCTGTGCGTGAACCGCAGCGCAGTAACTGCCTACCCACGCCGACTGAAGTCGCCCGCTTTGGGCCTTCGGCCTGCGGTCTGCCTGCGCTGACCCTCACCCCACCCCCGGCGGCTTCGCCGCCACCCTCTCCCCTCTCCCGCTGCGCGGGAGAGGGGAGAGGGCAGGGGAAGGGGTGAGGGTAAGGCCGACGCCCGGCGCCGCAGGCGCCCAAAAGGCCGATTTCCAATCGACGCATGGCGGCGGGTAGCCGGGTGGGTAATTACCCCTGCCCCAAGAACTGACCCGCTTTCTCCTTTACCCCGCAGTCACATTGATCATACCCCTGACCCGGCGTGTCCAGCGGTCGCTGGATTGCACACATGTCCAGATAGACTTGGGACTTGCGCAGCTGGCGGATAAGCCTTTGAAATTCGCCACGAATTTCACGAATGGACACGAATTTCATTCCCTCCCCATCCGTGAAATTCGTGCAATTCGTGGCAAAAGAGATCAACTGCGTAACTTCCAAGAATTTCATTTCACCCGTACTTCAGCGCATTTCCCTCTTTGTGGCAAGAGCCCGCCCTACTATATCATAGAACAACGTTTTCGCAAACGTTTGCTTGTGCAGGCCCGCCAGAGTATAATCCTATCGAGACTGGGGGAGAGGATGATCTCGATTGACGGCTCTGCTGGCGAGGGTGGGGGACAGGTGCTGCGCTCGGCGCTGACTCTGGCGGTCATCACGGGCCAGCCGATGGAGGTCCACCACATCCGCGCCGGACGGTCCAATCCCGGGTTGCAACCCCAGCACCTCGCCGCCGTCCAGGCGGCCGCTGCCATCTGCGCGGCGCAGGTGGACGGGGGGGCGCTGGGAAGCGACACCCTGCGCTTCGTCCCCGGCGGCCCGGCCCGCCCCGGCGACTACGCCTGCGACGTGGCCGAGATCGCCGGGCGGGGCAGCGCGGGCGCGGTGGGCCTGGTGCTGCAGACGGTGCTCCTGCCCCTGGCGCTGGCCGACGGCGAGTCGCGCCTCACCCTGCGCGGCGGCACGCACGTCCCCTGGGCCCCGTCAGCGGACTACCTGCAAGGGGTCTTCCTGCCCACGGTGGCGCAGGCAGGGATCGTCGCCCAGGTGGAATTGCGGCGCTGGGGCTTCTACCCGGCGGGCCAGGGGGAAATCCACGTGCGCATCGCTGGCCGCCCTGCACCGCTGTGCCCCCTGACGCTCACCGGGCGCGGACGGCTGCGCCGGGTGACAGGGCGCGGCGTCGTCACCGAACTGCCTGCGCACATCCCCCAGCGGATGGTCAACCGGGCGCGCAACCTGCTGGGCGAGGCCGGCCTCCCGGCTGACCTGGAGCCAGTGCGGGCACGTGGGGCAGGTCCCGGCGCGGGCATCTTCCTCTGCGCTGAGTACGAAGGGGTCAGCGCTGGCTTCACCGCCTACGGTCGCCTGGGGTTGCCGGCCGACCAGGTGGCTCAGGCGGCGGTCGAGGAGTTGCTGGCCCACCATCGTAGCGGCGCGCCGGTGGACCCCTATCTGGCCGACCAGTTGGTGCTGCCGCTGGCCCTGGCTGCCGGTCGCTCACAGGTGACCACCTCGCGGATCACCCCGCACCTGTTGACCAACCTGGCGGTGGTACAGGCCTTCCTGCCCATCGAGGCCCGCATCGAGGGAAGCGTGGGCGGGCCGGGCACGCTTGTGATCACAGGGGTGCCGGTGCAGCCGCGTAACCACGACGGCGCTCTCGGCAGCGCCCTGTCGGCGAATCAGGAGAAAGGGCTTCATCTATGATCGAATTGGTCTTTCTGGGCACCTCCGCCTCGGCTCCCTCCATCCACCGTGGCCTGTCGGCACAGGTGGTGCTATACAAGGAACACCGCTTCCTGGTGGACTGCGGCGAGGGGACGCAACGGCAGATCCTGCACAGCGGCCTGGGCTTCAAACGGCTCAACCGCGTCCTGCTGACCCACGGCCATCTGGATCACATCCTGGGCCTGGGCGGTCTGGTTTCCACCTTTGCCCGGTGGGAAGCCATAGATCGGTTGGAGATCTACGGCGGGCGGTGGGCTCTGGAGCGCGTGCGCGACCTGATCCAGCGTGTGGTCCTGCGGGAAGCCATGCCGCCGATGGAACTGGTCTACGTCGAGATCGAGGCCGGCACGGTGATGGAGGATGAGGACTTCGAGGTCATCGCCTTCCCTGTCCAGCATCGCGGGCCGGGCTGTTTCGGCTTCCTGTTCCGCGAGAAACCCCGCCGGCCGTTCCTGGTGGAGAAGGCCGAGGCACTGGGTGTGCCACCGGGGCCGGAGCGGCGACGGCTGGTGGCCGGCGAGCCGGTCACCCTCCCCGATGGGCGACAGATTCGCCCCGACCAGGTATTGGGCCCGCCTCGTCGCGGCGCCTGCCTGGCGCACGTGGGGGATACCGCCCGCACCGATGGGTTGGTCGAGGCGGTGCGCGACGCCGACCTGCTGGTCATCGAGGCCACCTACCTGCAACAGGAGGCGGACATGGCCCGTCAGTACGGCCACCTGACCGCCCTGCAGGCCGCCACCCTGGCCCGTGAGGCCAACGTCCGCCGTCTGGTACTCACCCACATCTCCCGCCGCTACCGGGAGTGGGAGGTGCTGGAGGAGGCCCGCCGCGCCTTCCCGGAGACCGAGATCGCCCACGATTTCGACCATCTCCAGATTACCCGCCAGGTGGGTTGATGCTGTCTTGCCACAGGGTGGCGGCAGGGTATAATCGGAAGTTGGGCGCCGAACAGGATACGAACGGAGGATACGGTGACTGAAAATCACCACCTGCTTGTCGAAAATAGCAGACAGATGCCGCTCTGGGCAGAGAGTCCGATTGCCGAGGACCCTGACTACTTAACAAGGCAGCTCATCACCTACATTGGCAACAAACGCACTCTCCTGGGTCACATCGGCATTGCGGTCGAACGAGTCAAGCAGCGGCTTGGCAAGGGCAAATTACGAGTGGTTGATCTTTTTAGTGGTTCAGGCGTCGTTTCTCGCTACCTGAAGGCACATGCCTCGCTGCTCATTAGCAACGACATCGAAGACTATGCAGCTGTGATTTCACGCTGTTATTTGCGTAACAGGAGCACGGTTGACTTTCGCGCTCTTTCGGAGATAGTTTCTGAGCTGAACGCCAAAGTTACTGATGAACTGTTTGCGCCGGGATTCATTGAAGAATTGTACGCTCCTAGAGATGAGGCTAATATAACGAGAGAAGATCGAGTTTTCTACACTCGTGAGAATGCCAGGAGAATAGACAACTATCGCCGTCTGATAGAGCAGGTTCCTTCAGAAATGAAAGATTTACTCCTTGGACCGCTTTTGAGCGAGGCATCTGTTCATGCCAATACAGCAGGGGTTTTCAAGGGCTTCTACAAAAACCGCCATACTGGGGTTGGTCAATTCGGTGGCAGTGGGTCCGATGCTCTCACGCGAATCCTGGGCCGGATAGTGCTCGAAGTGCCCGTCCTCAGTCTGTTTGAGTGTGAGTACGAAGTATTTCAAGAAGATGCAAATGCTCTAGCACGTAAACTCAGAGGCTTAGATTTGGTCTATATTGACCCTCCCTACAATCAGCATCCTTATGGTTCCAATTACTTTATGCTTAACCTCATTGTCTGTTACCAGCGCCCTGCTCATATCAGCCGTGTCTCAGGAATCCCTGCTGATTGGCGACGCTCTGGCTACAACGTTAAAAATCAAGCCTTGCCGTTGCTGAGGGATTTACTGTATAGTATTGATGCTTCTTTTCTGCTGGTGTCTTTCAACAATGAAGGGTTCATCCCACCAGAGATAATGCGCAGGACACTCAACGAACTTGGGCCAGTAGAAGTCATTGAGTTACCTTATAATGCATTTCGAGGAAGTAGAAACTTCAATAATCGGTCGATCCATGTGACCGAGTATCTGTTTCTCGTTGAACGGAGGTGAGAGATTATGGCACGAAAATATCAACTTAGAAAGCAAAGAACCGGCACGGTCATAAACACAACATCTAAGAAGCAAGAATCGGACGTTATAAAAGCTTTACAACAGGTTGTTGACTATCTAGATAAAAAGTTTGAGCAAAAAATAGTTCTCGTGCATGAAAGTCAATGGTATCTGAAAGATATTGTAGAAGAGCTTAAACAAACTTATCCAGGAGTCGAGTTCTATTATCATTTTGACAGCAGCTCTATTCGTCCAGATGGGGGAATCCTCTATATTCGCAGGAAGTTTGACAAATTGACCTACCCTATACTGATCGCCGAAGTGAAGAATCAGGGAACAAACGAACTTCGCGTTGCCGAGGGTCTGCCAAGACAGGCGAGAGGGAACGCTATTGAGCGTCTCGGCAAGAATTTGATCGGTCTTCGCACTGCGCTCATGCGAGAAAGCATTTTTCCTTTCGTGTGTTTCGGATACGGGTGTGATTTCGAGCAAGGTTCTTCAATTCTGGATCGAGTAACAACAATGGCTATGTTTGGTAAGTTAAACACAATTTATTTACATAATGAAGGAAATGGAAGATTTAATCGCGGCAGTTTCTACTTCCGACCTCAACCATGGTCCGTTGATGAGATGGCTGATATCATGAAGCAAATAGCTGAAAGGGCTATACTTTATTACTTCTCCAAATATGGCGAGGAGCATTTCCAGCCCTAGGACTGAGCAGATTTAACGCAAGTTCGGATTTACACGAGCTTCTGCTGAAAGAGATGGTCGTCTTATACAAGTCATCGCTCATCTTGTTGTGATTACTAGATATATAAACTGCAGTGTGTGCGCAAATCTCCGCCTCTCAGCGCGAACATCTGCTAGCTAATGAGTAACAGACAGGGATAATCCGAAAACTAGTCCTGGTTTCTCTCAATAATAAGCCTAGCCTAATCAGGCCAGAGCACGTAGAGGGTGAAGATCCATGACGATCGCTGACCTGCCCCATGCACCATCTGCCGTCCCCGCGAGCAATGGCGCGCCTAAACAACCGCCTCCTAAGCAGGAGAGCGCTTACGCCACTGCGCTGGCCCAGTTCGACCGCGCCGCCCAGATCCTCAACCTAGACCCCGGCATGGCC
>DAOTYX010000116.1:0-24878 GCA_034434635.1 Anaerolineae bacterium
CAGGCCATCCGCAACCGTGCCCTGGTGGACTGGGGCACCGATCAAACCGCTGACATTCACGAAGTCACCCTCTTCGGCAGGTCGGTCTACCTGCCACTGGTGATGCGCGCTCGCTAGTAGAAGTAGGTGGCTGGCATCCCAAAGGTGCCAGCCACCTGTCGTGCGCCTGCCCCTTGTCGAAGAAGGTGCCAGGCACCTCTCCCTATATTCAATCGGCGTCGTATGGGCGGGCCGGCTCTACGTCCACGATGGTGGGCGGTTGGGCGGGCTCCGCCGGACGTGGCTTGGGCGGCTCGATCAACGGCGGTTCGATGTCGGCGTGCATCATGGTCTGGCCGCGCAGGTAGGCGCCCTCGTTGAGCAGCAGCGAGTTGACCGTCAGGTCGCCCCACACACGGCCAGTCTCCAGGATCTCCACCCGGTTGCCGGTGATGTTTCCTTTGATCGCCCCGGAGATGGAGATGTTGTTCGCCTTGATGTCGGCGATGATCTTGGCCGATTCACCGATCACCAGATTGCCGGTGGTCTCGATATTTCCTTCGAAGATGCCGTCAATACGCACCCCACCTTCAGAGACGATGTCGCCACGGAAGTGGGCATTGGGGCCGATGACCGTCTCGATGCGGCTGGAGGGCGCGGGGGTCGGCGCGACAGGGGCAGCGGCAACAGGGGTTTGAGGTTTCTTCTCTCTGGCAAACACGGTGTTCCTCCTTGTATCCTATGGGCTGGAAGAATCATAACCTGTCGGGCGAGGTTTGTCAACCGATCTTCACCATCTTGCGGGCCTGTTCCAAAGCCTGCTTCTCCTCATCGGTGAGGGTGTAGGTGGAGTTCCACGCCGCCAGCGGCTTGCCGTAGACGCGCGTGCCCTCGCGGGAGTAGAGGGCGGAGATGACCACGCCGTTGCCCGCGCCGTCGGTCAGCGCCATGGAGAAACTCTGATCCCCGCCGGTGTCCTGGAAGGCCTGAAAACGCACGATGCCGAAACCCTGGATGGAGTGACCCAGGACGGTCTGAATCTGATTGGCCCGGCCTTCCAGTTGACCCACGCGGCCCTGTATCTGGTCCAACCGCTCGATCAGCGTCTCCAGGCCGGCGCGCAGGTCGGCCCCGCCCGCGCCGCTGAACAGCCGCCCATACCGGTCCTGCAGTCGCCGCTGACGGGTCTGCAGGTCGAACTGCCAGACGATGTTCAGCAGCGTCAGGAGCGTCACGGCGATGATCCAGATCAGTTGTCCGATGTCCATCTTCGACCTCCTTCAGGGACCCTCAACCCGCACCGGCCCCAGGATGACGCGGTCCCCAGCCAGATTACCCGCTAAGTCTACCACAGGAAGGCGGCGAAGGGAAGTCATCCCGTACATCCCCACCTCAAGCCAATAGTCGCCCGGCGGCAAGCCTTCCGGCACGACCAGCCGATAAGGGTCGGTCAGCGTTTGCCCCGGCAGCCACTTGGGGAACCACAGATAGGACGGACAGGCGCCCCCCAGTGGGGTGTAGTCGTGGCCGGTGACGTACTGGCCTCCGCTGTCGAGCAGGTGGATGAAGACGGTGAAACTGTCGCGCGGAGAGGTCAGCGCACGCCAGGTGAGGGTGAGATGTAGCGCGCGGCCAGCGCGCACGACCAGCGGCTCGCTCCACGGGCCATCGCGCCGCTGCATGCCGGCCCGCGCCCGCGCTCCCAGGAGCGCCACCTGGTTGTCCAGGTTCGCCACTGCCCGTTCCAGCGTTTGTGTGGGGGGCGCGGCGGGGTTGGCCAGCACCGTGACCCTCGTCAGTTCCACCTCCGTCCCGCCGCTGGAGAAGAGGAGTTCCGCCCGGCCGCCGCTCAGATCGGCGTACCCCAGGCGGAGGGGGTACTCTCCCGGCGGCAGCGTGAAGGGAACGGCGACCTCATACCGCTCGACGACCACCTCGCCCGGCAGCCACTCCGTCGTCAGCAGGCGGCTGTCGGTGGTCCAGCGCGCCTCCACCGGCCCCAACCGGGCGTAGGGCATCCAGATGCCATCCAGCGGCTCCGGCGCGCTCTGATACAGCACCAGGGTCAGCGGTTCCCCGGCGCGCACGGTGGTCGTAGGCAAATCATAGCCCACGATGTGGACCCGTCCATCTGCCCACAGGTCGAGCGCATGGCTGGGACGTGCGTCGGTCACAGGCGGGGCCTGGACGCGATAGAAGGCTCCCTCCGGCACCAGGCGGAAGCCTGCGTCGCGCACCGCCGGCCGGTAATCCGGCAGGTAGACCGGGCCGGCGCCGATGTTGGTCCACACCGACTCGGCCCACGGGCTGGAAGCGGTGACGTAGACCAGGCGCAGGTCCCGCTCCTGGAACGGCTGGCCCTGGGTGAAGGCGTAGACCCACAGCGGCGTCAGGTGCTCCCAGTCGGAGACCAGCGCTGCCCCTTCGCCGCGGCCGGCGAAGCGGGCCTGCACGGCGGCGACCCACTCCTCGGCGGCAGTGAAGTCGCGCAGGGAGATGCCGCGCTGCAGGTTCAGGGTTGCCTGGTAGACGGGAAAAAGCAGCAGGAGAATGAATAGCGACCAACGAACAGCGGGGGAACGGGGAATGATGGAAAACGGGCGGCGGCTCGCTGGCCAGCGTTCCAGCCAGTCCTGCAACGCCAACGCTCCCGCGCCCAACGTGACGCTCAGCGCCACGAACGGAAGCAACAGGTAGGCCATCACGTCCTGGACGGTGTTAAGGGTGAAGAGGAGGTGGACGAGCAGGAAGAGGGCGAGCAGCAGGGCGACGCGCGACGCACGCCGTGCCAGGTGGAACAGGCCCAGCGGGATGAGAAGAATCAGCAGCAGCGGGAACTGTAGCCGCAAGAGTGACCAGAAGACCAGCCCCCGATCGGGCTGGTCGGCCAGGCCGAAATGGAACAGGTTGACCCGCAAGCCCTGCGCGGTGAAGTGGCGCACGAAGCCGGCCCACGTGGCCATGTCGGTGGGACCGAAGGGGGCAGTGGGGCTGCGCAGGGGGAAGTAGAGCAGCGGCGTCAGCCCCAGCAGCAGCGCTCCGGCCAACACCGACAGCGTGCGCCAGTGCCGCCAGATGCGTGGCCGCGTGACGAGGATGAAGGCGAGGTAGGCCGGCAGGCCCATCATCGTGATGGGATGGTGAGCCGCGGCCCAGCCCAGCGTGACGGCGAAGAGGAACAGCCAGCGATCCCGTCCGGTGCGCCCCCAGCGTGACAGCAGCCAGAGGTGCGTGGCCGCCAGCGCCGCGCTCACGATGTGAGCGTTGGCGTGGATCGCGTGCTGCCACAGGTCGGGCGCGGCAGCGAGGGAGAGAGCGCCGATGAAAGGAGCGCGCCACGAGCGGCCCGCGGCAACCTCGGCCACCGTCAGGTAGACCGCCGTCACCGTCCATGCCCCCACCGCGGCGGCCAGCAGATTGGTGCGAAAAGCGATCGTGCCCAGCGGCACCACGGTCTGCCACAGCCGCGCCAGTAGCGTGTAGAAGGCGTACCCTGGCGGGTGGGCGATGCCGGCGATGGCGGGGATGAACTGGTACTCAGAGGGGTCGCCGAAGAGGGTGCCCGGCGCAGCGGTGGCCGCGTAGAGGGCGAAGATGGCCGTGAAGAGCAGCGCGGGCGGGAGGACGGCGCGCAGGGCGGCTCCCCTGGCTCGTGGGGTGGGGCGGGCGATCCGCGGCGGTGGGGAAGGAGAAGGGCGGTCTATGTCACGATCTCCACGTTCAGCGCCGCCAGCACCTCGGCGATGGGGGTGATGATGGTGGACTGGTCAGAGCCGGCGAAGAGCAATCCGACCACCCGCTCGTCATTGTCGAGGACGGCGGAGCCGGAGTCTCCCGGCTGGCTCATCGGCGAGGCGATCCACTGTCCCTCGAAGAGGGCGCTGGGGCCGTAGTAGTCAATGCGCACGGTGGCGTCAATCTGGGTGATCGTGCCGGTGGTGAAGCCGGTCGTGCGCCCGGTCTTCTTCACCCGGGTGCCCAGGGTGGCGTCGGCGGTGCCGCGGGGCGTGCCGATGTAGAGGATCTCCGCGCTCACCTGCTCCGGCCGCAGCGGACGGGCCAGGGCAGCATCCACCCGATTAACGCCGGGGGTCTGGCGTACCGGCTGCAGGCGGTGAGTGGAGCCGGTCAGGCGGGCCAGGCCGTTGAGCAGGTCGGCCAGCCAGCCGACCAGGCGGCACTCCGGCTCGGTCGTGCCGAAGTCCAGGGGGACGAACTCCGCCAGCGTGGCGATGCCGTCCTCCGCCGTGCCGCCGTCCGCCGGGCCGGGCTGGAGGATGAGGTCGCCGGGCCGCCCCCGGTTGATGTCCGCCAGGACGTGGTTGTTGGACAGGATGAACCGTTCGCCGTTACGCTGCACCAGGCAGCCGAAGGTGCCGGCGGTGACGCGCTGATGGCCCAGCGAGACCCCCGGCGGGACGACCGGTCGCCAGCGGGAAGTGGGGGACTGTTGGGCGCGCAGCATGCCCACCTCCACGACATCGGTGCGCACCCCGTCCACCTCCCGCGGCACCAGGTCAGCAGCGGAGAGGGCCGAGGCGGGCATCTTCCGCGTGACGGAAACGACCAGGCTCAACTCGTCCGTCTGCACTCCTTCGCTGACCTTGTAGCCGATGCCGCAGCCGACGACGTTGCGGCGGAAGAGCAGCCTCTCGACATGCCGTTGCTTGATGTCGCCGATCTGGGCGACAGCCGTTTCATCCATGACGGTCACTCCTTACCCCAGCATGGCTTCTTTCGCCACGAATTGGTAACTGCTCAGGCTGGCAGTTGAAACCGCGCCGCTCTCTGCCTCCGAGCGCCTGTAGGACGGCATTCCTATGCCGCCCCGCCAGCGCATAGGGATGCGCCAGCGCATAGGGATGCGCCAGCGCATAGGGATGCGCCAGCGCATAGGGATGCGCTGGCTACGGAATAAAACTTCAGTCGCCAGACGGTGGGTGGCTGAGCAGTTACACGAATTGAACGTCGTTCGAGGGAGAATGACTTGAGCAGCCAGGGAGCCTCACTCACCCAGCGCGATCGGGAAGCCGATGGCCTGCACATCTACCGGCACCCCTTCCAGTTCATGGGGAATCAGATCCTGACTGTCCAACGCCTCAGCGGGCACCTTGTTCGTCACGGAAACGACGATGGCCAGTTCGTTGGTGGGTTGGGCGTTGCGGGTACGCAGGCCAATGCCCACGCCCACGACATTGCGCTTCTGCAGCAATTCATGCTCATAGGCGGATTTCACCGCCCTCACCCGGGCTAACATCTCCTCGTCCATTTTTGCGTCTCTCCACCATCGCATCCCCGCGTTATCCCATCTCCTCATACACCCGCTCCAACCCGGAGCGGATGCGCCGGAGGATCACCTCCTGTTGCGCTGGCTCGAAGGGGAACAGCGGCAGGAACTCCTGCGCCAGGCCGGCCAGGTCGGCGGGGCTGTGGCCGCTGGCGCGGAAGGCGCGCACCCGACGCCGCACCTTCTGGATGTACTCGCTCAGGGGAAGGGTGTCTTCTTTGCTGGCGACTGGCCCCCGGCCAGGGATGATGGTCTGGGCGGGAAAGTAGGACCGGCGCACCCGCACCAGCGTCTCCAACCACCCCTTCGTGTCTGGCGCGCTGCCGAGAAGCGGATGGCAGCCCACAACGACAGAGTCCCCGGCGAAGAGCACCTTCTCTTCCGGGAGGAGCACCCACAGGCTGTCGGGCCTGGCGCCGGTCACTGCCTCGACGATCAGAGTGGGGCGGTCGTGAAGGGTCAGGCGTTCGGTGAGGAAGAGCGCGGGCGAGGGGGGCACTGGCTCCGGCGGTGCCATCTCCTCCGGGGGCAGGGTTTCCTCGTCAGACTCCACCCAGGCGGTCTCCCCGCCAGCCTGTGGTGGGGTCCCTGGCGTGCTGCGGAGCGCGATCACCGGCGCGCCCAACAGCCTGGCGCTGTAGGCCCGCTCTGGGCGATGGCTGGTCAGGATGGTGAAGCGGATGGGACTGTCGGTCACCTGGCGGATCTGCTCCTGCCAGGCCCGCGCCTCCGCCGGTGCGGGCGGCACGTCCACGACCACTACTCCCCGGCCCGTGAGGACGAAACCGACGTTGATGCCGGGAGGGCAGGTCGAAATATACACGTTGGGCGAGATTTGTTCCATGGACACTCCAGAACAGCGAGAGTCGGCTCGGCGATTCAGGGGGACAGGCTGGAGAGGGCGGAACGCAGGGCCTCTTCTACCCGTTGGCGCGGGGTTGGCGGGGCGCTCCCCTGGGCCAGCGGGGGCTGTCCGCCCCCTTTCCCGTCCAGCGCGGCGCAGACAACGCGCAGCAGCGCCGCCGCGTCCACCGTCAACCCCTCGGCGCGGGCGGCGCAGAGGTGCACGCGCTCGTTCCCCACTGAGGCCAGCAGGGCCACCGTGTCGGGGTGGACGACAACCTTCTGCGCCAGGGCGCGCAACTCAGCGGAGGCACGCCCGTCGAAGACCGCCCATACCAGGCGCAGCGGGCCCGCGGGGGTCGCTGTTTCCAGGAGACGGGTAGCCGTCTCCTGAAGCGCCTGTTCCTGGGCCAGTCGCAGTTCGTGTCGCGTCTCTTTCAACTCCTCTTGCAGCCGCATCAGTGCGTCGGGCAGGTCCCAGTAGCCCACCGTCAGCGTGGCGGCGGCGCTCAGCAACACCTGCTGCTTGCGCCGATAGTCCCGCAGCGCCCGCCCGCCGCAGACGAACTCCACCCGGGTTTCCTGCCCGCGGTACTCCAGTCGCAACACCTTCAGCAGGCCGATCTCACCGCTGCGGGTGACGTGGGTGCCGCCACAGGGGCTACACTCGAAGTCGGCCACCTCCACCACGCGCACCGGGCCACTCACCTGTGGAGGACGACGCAACGGCAGGCGGGCCAGTTCTTCCGGAGAGACGAAGCGGGCCGTCACCGGACGGTTCTCCCAGATGATTCGGTTCACTTCCTCCTCCACCGGCTCCAACGCTGTGGGGTCCAGGCGCGGGACCGCCAGGTCAATCGTGCTGGATTCGGCTCCCAGGTGGAAGGAGATGGTGGCGGCGTCGAGCAGCCGCTCGCAGGCGGCGGAAAGGAGATGTTGTCCGGTGTGTTGCTGCATGTGATCGAACCGTCGCGCCCAGTCCACCTGCCCCACCACGCGGCCCGTCGGTGGCTCCCCTGCCAGCAGGTGCAGGATCGCCCCGTCCGACTCCCGCACCTCCACGCCGACCACCGCCACGGCGTCGAGGGCGCCGCGGTCGGACGGCTGGCCGCCGCCGGTGGGGTAGAAGGCCGTGCGGTCCAACACCACGGCTGGATGTCCCTCCCAGGTCAGGCTCTCCACCACGTGGGCCTCGAACCGGGTGAGGTAAGGGTCGGCGTAGTAGAGCCGTTCCGGGTAGGGGCTGTTCATGCCTTCTCCTTGGCAACGGGGAGGGTGAACCTGAACGTCGCGCCCTGGCCTGGCGTGCTTTCCGCCCAGATGCGCCCGCCATGGGCCTCGACGGCCAGTTTGCAGAAGGCCAGCCCGATGCCCGTGCCGCGCACCGCCTGACCAGGCACACGGACAAAGCGGTCGAAGATGCGCTCCAGGTACTCCGGCGGGATGCCCGGCCCATCGTCGGCCACCGAAATCTGTATCGTCTCGGGGTCGGACAGTTGCGCCTGGACGCGGATCTCGCCGTCAGGCGGAGAAAACTTCAGGGCGTTATCCAGCAGGTTGAGCAGCACCCGCTGCAAAAGGGCGGGGTCGCCTTCCACCTTAGGCAGGTATTCTGGGAGGAGCAGTTGCAGGCGGATGCCGTAGGCGGCGAGTTGGGGCTGCTCCTGTTCGCCCACCTCGCGGATCAGGTCTATGACGTTCAGCGGCCTGTACGCTGGCTGAGTCTGTCCCTCCCCCAGTCGGGCCAGGTCGAGGATGGAGTCAATCAGCAGGTACAGCTTCTCGCCGCTGCGCTGGGCCACGCCGAGGATCTGCTCCACCGGGATGTTGACCATGTTGTCCACCAGGGCCATGCGGATCAGTTCCAGGCTGCTGGTGATGGAGGAGAGCGGGTTGCGCAGGTCGTGGATGATCATGTGCGTCAGGTTCTCCCGCGCCTCTTCCAATGCCAGCCGTTCTGTCAGGTCGTGGCAGATCCACTGGATGGAGCGAGTGTTCCCGTGGAGGATGGAGTTGGCATGCACCTCGAAAGGGATGAGGTTGCCAGAGCGGGTGATGGCCTCGATGTTGTAGAAGACGCTTTCCCCCTCGGCGACCTGCTGTAGCCGCGCCCGTGTCGCCTCCGGGTCGCGGTGCAGGGTGGCGATCTCCCGCCCCACCAATTCTTCCTTCTGATAGCCCAGCAGTTCGCACATCTTCAGGTTGGCGTCGTTGATGATGCCGGCGGCATCGGTGATGAGGATGGGATCGGCGCTGTTCTCGAACAGGCTGGCGTAACGCTGCTCGGCCTGTCGAGCGCGGGTGAAGTGACGGGCGTTCTGGAGCGCGCTGGCCGCCAGCGCACTGACGCTCTGCAGCAACCGCAGGTCATCCTGGTCCGGCTGCCCTATTCGGGGATTGATGGCCTCGACCACGCCGATGACCGCGTCCCCCAGGCGGATGGGGACGGCGATGAGCGTGCCGGTGCGGAAGCCCGTGGCCTTGTCCACGCCGTCGTAGAAGCGGGGGTCCTGGCGGGCAACCGGGACCAGCGCTGGCTGGCCCGTCTGGGCCACCCACCCGGCAACGCCCTGCCCTGGCTTCAGGCGGATGCCCACGATCTGCTCGGCGGCCTCGCCCACGGCGACGCGGAAGACCAGGTCGCCGCTGCCCTCTTCTATCAGCGAGACCGAGGCAGCCTCCAGGTGGAAGTAGTCACGCACGCTGACCATCAGCGAGCGCAGCACCTCATCCACGTCGAGCGAGGCGGTGAGCACCTGGCCGGTGCGGTAGAGGAAGGCAACCTCTTCCAGACGCCGCTGCACCTGCTGCCAGAGGCGGGCATTGGAAACGGCAGTGGCGGCGTGGTCGGCGAAGACCGAGACGACCTGCGCGTCCTGCTCGTCGTAGGCATCCGCCATGTGGCTATCTACGGTGAGCGCGCCGACCACTTCGCCGCGCGCGACCAGTGGGGCGCCGATCCAACCGCGTGTCGGTGTCAGTCCCGGTACGTTCTGCCAATCCTGCTCCTGTTGGACGTCGGGGCAGAGGAGCACTTCACGGGATGCGACGACGCGCGAGAGGATCTGTCCGCTCTCCACCGGGAAGGAGAGGTTACGGACGAGCGCCTCGTTCTCGAAACCTCGCCAGGCGCGGATCACCAGTTGTCCGTCCTGAAGCAGGAAAACGGAAGAGCTGTCGCAGGGCACCACACGGCCCAGGGACTCCAGGATCAGGGCGAGCAGTTTGTCCAGATCAAGGGTTGCGGCGAGCGTGCGGGTGATCTCGACCAGCGTGTCGGCCAGGTGGCGCCGCTGCTCCTCTGCGGCGAAGAGGCGGGCGTTCTCTAGCGCCACCGCAGCCTGGTCGGCGATGAAGTCCAGAACCCGGACGTCCTCGGCGGTGAAGCGGTCAGGACGAGAGTGGGCGCAGGTGAGGATGCCGACCAGCCGGCGAGGGATGCGCAGCGGCGCGCAGAGGGCCGATCTCACTTCGCTCTCGCTGCTGCCGAGCGGGGCCGGGAGCCAGCGCGAGTCCGTGGTGACATCGGCGATGCAAACCGTCTCGCCGTGCTCGATCACCCATCTTGCCAGGCCGTCCTGCATGACCTTGCGGGTGTGCTCCATGTCCGCACGCCGGAAGCGCCCGTCCTGGAAAAGAAGGGCCAGCGCCAGCCGCTGCCGCTCGTCCAGCACAACCAGGCTGCCTATCTCGGCGCCCACGGCCTGAACTCCCAGGGCCAGGGCGCGTCGAGAGACCCCCACCAGGTCCAGGCCGGCGGCCAGTTCGCGCCCCACCCGCTCCAGCAGGACCAACCGTTCCTCAGGGGAACTTGCCTTGCGCTGCGTTCGCGCCGCCGAACGGGTCACGGGAAGACCACCTCCTCTCGGCCCTGCAACCGCTCCAGCACCTTCTCGACGATCAGGTCGAGGTGGTGGGAATTGCTGACGAAGTCGAGGTTATCGGAGGGGACGGTGAGCACCGGACAGAGGTTGAAGCGCTCCGCCCAGGCCTCGTAGAGCTCGTTGAGTTGCTCCAGGTAGTCGGTGGAGATGGCGCGCTCGAAGGGGCGCCCCCGCCGGGCGATGCGGCTGAGCAGCGTGGGGACGGAGGCGCGCAGGTAGACCACCAGGTCGGGTGGCGGCAGCAGGAGGGTCATCACCTCGTACAACTCCTGGTAACTGCCGTAGTCCCGCGCGCTCATCAATCCCTGGCGGTAGAGGTTGCAGGCGAAGATCTCCGCGTCCTCATACACCGTGCGGTCCTGCACCACCGAATTGGGCCGCTGCAGCAGCAGGTGGTGGTGGCGCAGGCGGCGGGAGAGGAAGAAAATCTGCGAGTGGAAACTCCAGCGACGCATGTCCTGATAGAAGTCGGCCAGATAGGGGTTGTCGTTCACCGCTTCGAAGAACGGCTCCCAGTTCAACCGCTGGCTGAGCATACCCGTCAGGGTGGACTTGCCCACGCCGATGTTGCCGG
Source organism: Anaerolineae bacterium (assembly GCA_034434635.1). Classification (GTDB taxonomy): domain Bacteria; phylum Chloroflexota; class Anaerolineae; order B4-G1; family DUEL01; genus DAOTYX01. The sequence continues at coordinate 10,568 of DAOTYX010000116.1, forward strand.
CGATGGCGACAAATCGTTTCATGGTTGGCGCTCCTGGCTGTGAAGCAGGGTCTGGAGATGCTGCAGCCGCCGCAGCGAGGCGGCGAGCGCCTCGTGGGCCGCAGGGGGAATCCCATCCGACGGAGCGGAGAGGGCTGCCCCCAGCGTTCCTATCGCCTCGGTGAGGGCCAGAAACTCCTCGACCACCGGCCAGCGGCCGCTGTGTTCGGCAGCGGTCCAGCCTTCGGCCGCCGCCTGGCTCTGCACGACCGCCGCGCTCAGGGCCGTGCGGATCCGTCCCTCCACGTAGGCCAGGTCTTCGGGATTGCGCACGTAGTCCAGGCCGTCCGTCTCGATCACCAACAGTGGTGTGGCGGTGTAGTCGGCGAAATGGCGCTCGTAGGCCTGACGCACCTGCTCGATGTAGTCGCGGTCCATCTGCCGCTCGTAGGGTCGGTCGCGCGCCGCGATGCGGGCCATCAGCACATCCAGGCTGGCCCGCAGGTAGACCACCAGGTCGGGCAGGATAATCTTCTCCGCCAGCGCCCGGTGGACCCGCTCGTACATCTTCAACTCCTCGCCGTGCAGTGTCAGGTGGGCGAAGAGGCGGTCCTTGGCGAAGGTGTAGTCGGTGAGCAATGGCCGGTTGTCCAGGCGGATGACCTGCTGCTGCCGGTAGCGGCTGAGGAGGAAGAAGATCTGGGTCTGGAAGGCATACCGTTCCCGGTCAGCGTAGAAATTGGGAAGGAAAGGGTTTTCCTCGAAGACCTCCAGCACCAGGTCAGCGGTGAAACGAGGCTGGAGCAGACGGGCGAGAGTGGTCTTGCCAACGCCGATGACCCCTTCGATGGCAAGATAGAAGGGCTGGCTCACGGGCTCCTCCTTCCGCTGTGGTATACACAAGCATACCCCGGAAAGGGCGAAAAGTCAAGAAAAGGTGGACGGCCACCTTTCCTTTTCCCGGGCCCTGCGGTATAATGCTGACGGCATCCTGCCATCGGTGAGGTTTCTCGAATGACGACGATCTTCCCGTTCACGGCCATTGTCAACCAGGAGCGCATGCGCCGCGCCCTGGTGCTCAACGCCATCTACCCCCAGATCGGCGGCGTACTCATCCGCGGCGAGCGGGGCACAGCCAAGTCCACCGCCGCCCGCGCCCTGGCTGCGCTCCTGCCGGAAATCCCGGTGGTGGCCGATTGCCCCTTCTCTTGCGATCCCGAGCAGCCGGCGACCCTCTGCACGCTCTGTCGCGAGCGGGTCGAGGGGGGAGAAGCCCTGCCCCGCGCTGCCCGTCGCACGCGGTTCGTGGACCTGCCCGTCAGCGCCACGGAGGACCGGGTGGTGGGCACGCTCGACATCGAACGCGCGATCCAGAAAGGGGAGCGCCATTTCGAGCCCGGCGTCCTGGCCGCCGCCAACCGCGGCGTCCTTTACGTGGACGAGGTCAACCTGCTCGACGACCACGTGGTGGACATCCTGCTCGACGCGGCGGCGATGGGGGTGAACGTCGTCGAGCGGGAGGGCATCTCCTTCAGTCACCCGGCCCGCTTCATCCTCGTCGGGACAATGAACCCTGAGGAGGGTGACCTGCGCCCCCAACTGCTCGACCGCTTCGCCCTGTGCGTGGACATCCAGGGGGTCAGCGACCCGGTGGCTCGCCGGCTGATCATCGAGCGCAACCTGGCCTTCGAGTCCGACCCCGAGGGCTTCCGCGCCGAGTGGGAGCCGCGCGAGCAGGCGCTGTCGGATGAGATTGCCCGCGCCCGCACGCTGCTGCCCCGGGTGCGCTACACCCAGAGCGACCTGATGGTCATCGCCACGATGATGGCCGAACTCCACGTGGACGGCCACCGCGCCGACCTGGTGGTTCTCAAGACCGCCCGTGCCCAGGCGGCCTTCGAGGGGCGCACGCGCATCAGCGACCGCGACATCCTGCTGGCGGCGGAACTGGCCCTGCCGCACCGCCTCAAGCGTCGCCCACTGCAGCCGGAGAGCGTGACGCTGGATAACCTGGCTGAGCGCCTCGAGGAGGCCCGACGGCAGGCTCCTGCTGACGAGCCCACCCCCACATCGGAAGAAGAGGCGGGCGAGGAAAAAAAAACGGGCGTGACGGTCGAGACTGAGCCCGTTGAGCAGGACGGCCCGCAGCAGAACAAACCGCCCGACGAGCGAGCCTTCCAGTCTATTCCCCACTGGCCGTCTGAGGGGCGCTGGTGGGAGGGGGGCAAGGAGGTAGAGAGCGGGGAGCGGTTTGTGCCGCGGCGGCTGGACACGCCGCTCGACCGGTTGACCCGCTCCACCACCGGCCGCCGTAGCCGTACCCGCACCGAGCAGAAGCGCGGCCGCTACATCCAGGCCCGTCCCTCTCCCGGAGACCCCAGCGATCTGGCGTTGGACGCCACGTTGCGCGCCGCCGCCCCGCACCAGAAAGAGCGCCGCCAGCCCGGCGGTCCCGCCCTCGCCATCCGCGGCGAGGACTACCAACGCAAAGTGCGAGTGCGCCGCGCGGCCAACCTGGTGCTTTTCGTGGTGGACGCCTCGTGGTCTATGGCCGTGGCCGAACGCATGCAGGCGACCAAGGGGGCGGTGATGTCGCTGCTGACCGACGCCTACCAGCGGCGCGACCGGGTGGGGCTGGTGGTCTTCCAGAAGAACGACGCGCGGCTGGTGCTGCCGCCGACGAACAGCGTGGAGCGGGCGCGCCGGGCCCTGGCCGACGTCCCTGTGGGTGGCAAGACGCCGCTCGCGGCTGGCTTGCAACTGGCCTATGAGGTCATCACCCGCGAGATGCGACAGCACCCAGAGGTGATCCCCCTGATGGTGTTGCTGACCGACGGCGCGGGCAATGTCTCCATCGGCAACCTCCCACCGCAGCAGGAGGCCCATCGCCTGGCCGAACTCTTCCCCCAGGCCCACATCCGCTCGGTGGTGATCAACATGGAGCACGAGGCTTTTGACCAGGGTTACGCCCAGGCGCTGGCAGACCATCTGGGAGGGCCTTGCTACACGCTGAGCGAGCTGCGCGCTGAGGCGTTGCTGGAGACAGTGCGGGGGGAACTCAACACTCCGAGCGGATAGGAGAGACTTTTGGACTGCGCCGACGGGGTCGGCGCTTTGAGAGCGGCGACGTGTCGCCGCAGTCCAAAGATGTGGACTGCGCCGACGGCGTCGGCGCTTTGAAAGCGGCGGCTGCGCCGCCGCAATCCAAAGGTTTGGAGTGCGCCGACGGGGTCGGCGCTTTGAGAGCGGCGGCGCGTCGCCGCAGTCCAAAGGCGCTTTGAGAGCGGCGACATGTCGCCGCAGTCCAGGGTTTGGACTGCGCCGACGGGGTCGGCGCTTTGAGAGCGGCGGCTGCGCCGCCGCAATCCAAAGGTTTGGAGTGCGCCGACGGAGTCGGCGCTTTGAAAGCGGCGACGTGTCGCCGCAATCCAAACAAAAACCGCACGGCCTGCGGAGGAGCCGTGCGGTCAGTGGATTGTCTGGGGTCAGGTTAGTAGGAGCGGTACTCCCCGCGCTGACCGCCGGGCTTTGACGGGTGGGCCTCGGCCACCTTGATTGCGCGCCCGTCAACCACCCGCCCGTTCAGCTGATGGATGGCCTGCTGGGCCGCTTCCGGATCCGCCATCTCGACGAAGCCGAAGCCCCGCGAGCGCCCGGACATGCGATCCACCGGGATGCTCACCGAGGTGACCTCGCCGACCGCACCAAAGAGGTCCTGTAGGGCCGCTTCGGTGGTGTTGTAGCTCAGATTGCCGATGTACAACCGCTTAGGCATATGCTCTTCTTCCCCTCGGGCGTGACCGGTGTCGGTCAACGCCCTGCTACAGGGCCCTCACATTGACGGCCCGCGGGCCCTTCGGCCCATCCTCGACGACGAACTCCACGCGCTGGCCTTCGCGCAGCGTGCGGAATCCCGTCCCCTCGACTGCCGAGAAATGCACGAAGACGTCATCTCCGGCGTCGCGGGAGATGAAGCCGTACCCTTTGGCATCGTTGAACCACTTGACGGTGCCGGTTTCCTGCTTGCTCACTTTGCTACTCCTTAAGTCTGGAACTCTCGGGACGAACCGGGTTCGGCTGCCAAGCAAAGAGACCGCCCGTCTCCGCAAACTCGGGCAGTCCCTCTTGTCCTCGTCAGCCAAAACTTGTTTCGTCCAGACCCTAGTATAACACTTTGTGCAAAAACGTCAACCCCCTTTTCCTCTTCCCCTTTCTCTATGCCCTCCCGTCTCCGCATCTCCCATTTTGTGCTATAATCCCCTTATCCCACCTCGAGGAGCCACAGAGTGCGTTTTCTCATCACCGGCGGAGCAGGTTTCCTGGGCGCGGCGCTGGCCAACCGGTTGGCGTCGGAAGGACATCAGGTGCGCGTCGTTGACGACCTGAGCGCTGGCGATGCGGCGCGGCTGGACCGTGCGGTCCTTTTCACTCGCGGTAGTGTCCTGGATCGCCCCAAGATGTGGACCCTGCTGCAGGACGTGGACTGCGTCTACCATCTGGCGGCGCGCGTCCTGGTCTCTGAGTCCATCCTCTACCCCCGCGAGTACAACGAGGTCAATGTCGGGGGGACGGTGAGCGTGATGGAGGCCATGCGCGACGCGGGCGTGCGGCGGGTCATCTTCACCTCCTCCGGCGCGGTCTACGGCGAACAGGCCCACCAGCCGGTGCGTGAGGACCAGCCCCCTAACCCGCAGTCTCCTTACGCGGTGAGCAAACTGGCTGCGGAGTACTACGTGCGCACCATCGGCGCGTTGTGGGGCATCGAGACGGTCATCATGCGCATCTTCAACGCCTACGGGCCGGGTCAGAACCTCCCCCCTTCCCATCCTCCCGTGGTGCCTCGTCTGCTGCAGCAGGCTCTGCGTGGCGCATCCCTGGTCGTCTTCGGCAGCGGTGCGCAGACCCGCGATTTCGTCTACGTGGACGACGTGGTACGCGCGCTGGTGGCGGCCGCTACCGCTGATGTGAATCGCTGTACCTTGAATGTGGGTTCCGGCGTGGAGACAAGCATCAACGAACTGGTGAGCCAGGTGGCCGAGGCCGTGGGCCGCGAGGTCGAAGTGTTGCTCAGCCCTGCCGAGAGCGGCGGCGTCTCCCGCCTCTGCGCCGACCTGACCGCGGTCCGGCGGCTTCTGGGATACGAGCCGCGTGTGGACCTGCGCGAGGGGCTGCGCCTGACGCTCAAACTCGACCCCCGCTTTGCCGGGCAATGAAACGTCTGGGCCGCGACTTTTTCGACCGCCCTACACTTCAGGTTGCGCGTGACCTGTTGGGACGGTTGCTGGTGCGTTGTCTCGACGGCCAGCGCCTTTCCGGCCGCATTATCGAGGTGGAAGCCTACATCGGTGAGGAAGACCAGGCCAGTCACGCCCACTGCGGCCGCACGCCGCGCAACGCGGCGATGTACGGTCCGCCTGGCCATGCCTACGTCTACCTGATCTACGGCATGCACCACTGCCTCAACCTGGTCACCGAAGCGGAGGGCTTCCCGGCGGCGGTGTTGGTGCGGGCGCTGGAGCCGCTGGAAGGGGTGGCGCGGATGCGCGCTCTGCGCGGCCCAGGCCGTGACCTGACCGGCGGGCCGGGCCGACTGTGCCAGGCGCTGGCCATTGACCGACGCTTCGACCACACCGACCTGTGCGCCGAAGATGCGCTCCTGTTTGTGGAGGAGGGCTGGCCGGCGGAGGAGGCTGCTGTCATCGTCGGGCCGCGGGTGGGGGTGCGCGGCGACGCCGAGACCCGCGCCCGCCCATGGCGGTTCCGCCTGACCAGGCTGTAGACCGCGCAGCGGCAGCCCACCAGTGTCGCCCCGTGTGGCTTGCTTTCCGTCGCCACTCGCGGTAACATGTGATGACTACCCCCGAGGAGAGCGAAAAAATGACACTCTCGGTCAACCAGATGGTGGATAACCGCTACCGGATCATCGCCCGGCTGGGGCAGGGTGGGATGGGGGCAGTCTATCGCGCCTGGGACTCCCGCCTGGAGAAGGTCGTCGCCCTGAAGGAGATGAGCCCCCAGCCGGGTCTCGACGCCGAACTGCTCGCCCAACTGCGCCAGCAGTTCAAGAGTGAGGCGAGGGTGCTGGCCGATCTCTCCCATCCCCATCTGGTGCGCGTCACCGACTCCTTCTCCTGGGAGGGGAACGAGTACCTGGTGATGGACTTCGTCGAAGGGGAGAGCCTGGCCCACCGCATCGAACAGCAGGGACCGCAGAGCGAGAGCGACGTGCGCCGCTGGACGGCCCAACTCCTGGCTACCCTGGCCTACTGTCACCGCCGTGGCGTGCTTCACCGCGACATCAAGCCGCAGAACATCATCATCAACAGTGATGGCGATGCGGTGCTGGTGGACTTCGGGCTGGTCAAACTGTGGAACCCCAACGACCCGCAGACGCGCACGGTGATGCGTGGGGCCGGCACGCCGGAGTACGCCCCGCCGGAACAGTACGACCTGGGCCTGGGCCATACCGACCCCCGCAGCGATATCTACAGCCTGGGGGCTACGCTCTACCACGCCCTCACCGGCCAGGCGCCACCCACCGCCACCCAGCGCATCGCCAATCCCACCAGTTTCGTCCCCCCACGGCGCGTGCGGGGGGAACTCAGCCCGGCGATGGAGGCGCTGGTCCTCAAGGCGATGGAGGTGGTGATGGACCGCCGCTACCAGAGTGCGGCGGAGATGCTCGCTGCGCTGAACGCCCTGCCCGCGCCGACCGTGGCGCCGTCCGCCGCCGTTCAGGCCACCCCCGGCGGCACGATCGTGGTGCCGGGCAGGCCGCAGGCTGTCCCCACCCCCCGTAAGCGCACCCCTCTATGGATCGGCCTGGGCGCGGCGGGCCTGCTGTGCATCCTCGCGGCGACCACCTGTGCCGTCTTCAGGGCCTTGCCGAGACGGGGCACTCCCACCCCCGAACCCACGGCTGTTCCGGTTACTCCCGCCTTCACGCCTCAACCCACCGCCCCGCCGGTGCTGCCGACTCCGCAGCCCACGATGCCCCCGGCAACGCCCATCGTGCCCCCGCCCCCCGCCGCTGCTGGCGATGTTCTCCTGATCGATGGCTTCGGCGACCCGACCTCCGGCTGGGACGCTACGGAGTACGAGGATGGCAGCGTGGGGTACCGCGATGGCACGTACTTCGTCGCTACCCTTACCGAGGATCGTATGGTCTGGGGAGGGGCGAGACAGAATTTCGCCGATGTGGTGGTAGATGTGGACACAACGCAGGTCTCCGCCCCGACCAACAACAACAATGCCTATGGCGTGGCCTGCCGCCTGCAACCTGACTACGATGGCTACCTCCTGCGTATCAGCGGCGACGGCTTCTACGCCATCCACCGCATCACGGATGGGCAGTTCCAACCGCTCGTCCAGTGGACGGCTTCGGACGTGATCCATCGGGGCAACAGCAGCAACCACATCCGTGCTGTCTGCCACGGTCCTCAACTGGTGCTCATTGTCAATGGTCAGGTGCTGGCGCAGGCCGAGGACACTGCCTACACCTCGGGCGACATCGCCCTCACGGCTACCTCTTTCGAGGCGCAGCCGACAGAGGTGCGCTTCGACAACCTGGTCGCCACAGCCCCCAGCGACGAGCCGCTGGCCGGCGAATTGCTGTTTGTGGACGACTTCAGCGACCCCAACTCCGGCTGGGAGAAGGGCGAGACGGGCGAAGGGGATGTCGTGGCCTACGACGCCGGGCAATACCGCGTCTTCTCTGTCGGACGAGGAAGCTGGGTCGGGGGGCGCACTGACCGGCAATTCACCGACGTGATGGTGGATGTGGATACCATCCAGGTCTCCGCTGCTGCTGATAACAACAACGGCTTCGGCGTGATGTGTCGCGTACAGTCGAGCGGCGACGGCTACCTGCTGGCTATCAGCGGTGATGGCTTCTATGCCATCTATCGCGTCGCCAACGGGGCGTTCGAGGCGCTGGTCAACTGGAGCCGCTCCAGTCTGATCCACATGGGGAACGCCACCAATCACGTGCAGGCGGTATGCGATGGCTCTCACCTGCGGCTGAGCGTCAACGGTCAGCAGGTGGCCGAGGCGGAAGATACCCAGTTCACTTCTGGCTATATCCGGCTGGTGGCGGCCTCCTACACCGACGCACCGACGGAGATCCATTTCGACAACATCGTCGTTCGCCGCCCGCTGCGGTGAGAACTGCGGGCGACGGAGCGGCAGACCATATTGAGTGGTCGGGCGGAGCCGGCTGAGCCATTGGAAGTCAACAGGATGGATAACTGGATCGGACAGACGCTTGGCGGCTATCAGATCGCCGAGGAGATCGGCCAGGGCGGCACGGCGACGGTCTATCGCGCCTTTCAGCCGCAACTGGAGCGATGGGTGGCGCTCAAGGTGCTGCGCTTTGCCGACACGGCGAGCGAGGAGTTTCTGACCCGCTTTCGCCGCGAGGCCCGCGCTGTGGCGGCGTTGCGCCACCCGAACATCCTCACTATCTACGACTACGGCGAAGAGAAGGGCGTCGCTTTCATCGTGATGGAGTACGTCCCTGGCGGCACGCTCAAGTCCCTCCTGACCGGCCGGCCGCTGGAATGGCCTGACGTCGCCACGCTGATCCTTCCGGTGGGGATGGCGCTGGAGTACGCCCACTCGCAGGGCATCATCCACCGGGACGTGAAGCCGGGCAACATCCTGCTGGCCCGCCCTGATTGGCCCCTCCTGGCCGATTTCGGGCTGGCGAAACTGGCGGGGGCCTCGGTGCGTATCACCCAGCCGGGGGCCAGTCTGGGCACGCCTGCCTATCTCTCGCCGGAGCAGGCCGCTGGCGAGCCGGTGGACCATCGCACCGATATCTATGCGTTGGGTGTGATGGTGTACGAACTGCTGACCGGTCAGGTGCCCTGCCAGTGCGGCACCCCGTTGGAGACGATGTTGCGCCGCCTGCGCGAGCCGCCGGTACCGCTGCGCGTGCTGAACCCGCACGTCTCGCCGCAACTGGAGGAGGTGGTCATGCGGGCGCTGGCGCGCAATCCGGCGGAGCGGTATCCCTCGATGCAGGCGTTGGTGGACGCTTTGGCCCGCCTGCCGGGTGCGACCGGTCGCCCGTTGGCCTCCTCTACCAACCGGCTCAGCACGACGTTGGTCGCTGCTCGTCCTGCCGACGCGGCAGCGCTGCAGGGGCCGCGGCTGCTGCTGGTCACCGCTGGCATCAGCCTGATGCTGCCTGCTAAGGAGGAGGTGCTCATCGGGCGGAGCGACCCGCATCAGCAACATCCGCTCGATATAGACCTGGAGCCCTACGGCGGGGCGCCGGCCGGAGTGTCGCGCCGCCATGCCCGACTCTCCCGTCAGCCGGAAGGCTGGTCGCTGGAGGACCTGGGCAGCACCAATGGCACTTTTCTGAACGAGGAGCGCCTGTCTCCTCATCACCCGGTCCGCCTGCGCAGCGGCGACCACGTTCGTTTCAGTACCCTGGCGTTCATGTTCCTGGAGGAGTAGGCTTTGGATTGCGCCGGCCTCTCGGCGCTTTGAAAGCGGCGACGAAGTCGCCGCAATCCGAGATCGAGAGAACCGTGAAAGAGTCTCTGACCATCGGTGAACTGACCGACCGCATGAATGACTTCGTCGAAGCGATGGGCTGGTACCGGCAGGACTCCCCCTACGTCCAGACGCCGCGTAATATCGCCATCAGCCTGGCGCTGGAGGCAGCGGAGGTGCTGGAGCATTTCCAGTGGGGAGAGGAGGCGGACCCGAGAGCGCTGGGCGGCGAACTGGCCGACGTGGCGCTCTATCTTCTGCAACTGGCCTATCTGACCGGGGTGGACCTGGAGCAGGCAGTGCTGGACAAACTGGCCTACAACGTCACCCGCACCTGGCCGGATCGTCGGGCCGGGGGGAAGTCGAGGTGAAGATCCTGGCCCTCAGCGACCAGGTCGTGGACTCCATCTTCAGCCCGCAGTGCCGCGAGCGGTTCAGCGACGTGGATTTGCTGGTCGGCTGTGGAGATCTCCCCTACTCGTATATGGAGTACGTGGCGACCATGCTGCGCGTGCCGGCCTACTACGTCCACGGCAACCACGACCAGCCGGAGTACACCGCCAACGGCTCTACCCTGTACGAGCCGGGGGGCTGGATCAACCTGGACGGGCGGATAGTGCGGGCGGGGTGGCTGTTGCTGGCCGGGCTGGAAGGCGCGCCCCTCTATCGGCCCAACGCCCCCTTCCAGTATCGTGAGGCGCAGATGCGCCAAAAGGCCTGGCAACTGGTGCCTGGATTGCTGTATAACCGGCTGCGCTTTGGGAGGTATCTGGATGTGCTGGTCACGCACGCCCCGCCGCTGGGCATCCACGACGGGGAAGACCTGGCCCACCGCGGCTTCGCCACGTTCCGCTGGCTGATGGAGCGTTTCCGGCCGCGTTACCTGCTGCATGGCCACAAGCACGTCTACCGCCCCCAGGCCGCACGTACGCGTTACGGCGCGACCACCGTCGTCAATGCCTACCCTTTCGTCGTGGTCGAGGTGCCGCCGCCGGGGATGTGAGATCGCAGAGATGAGCAATCAGGACTCACGCTTCGATTTCGAGCGCGCCCGTCGCCGTGCCTTCCTGCGCGCCATCCGCGCGGCGGTGCAGGGACGCCCCAACCGTCTTCTCTCGTGGGAGGAGGTGCGGGAGCATCTGCCGCTGGAGGGGCAGGTGGACCGCGGCCTGCAGTCTGTCCCGCTGGAGAAGATCATCGGCAGCGTCAACCGGTACCGCGATTTCGACCGCGCCTTCTTCCCGGTGCAGGACCACACCGCCGACCGCTGGCAGGCGGTCAGCCGGGCCTTGCATAGCGCCGAAGACCTGCCCCCTGTGCGGCTGTTCAAGCTCGGGGATGCCTACTTCGTCGTGGATGGCAACCATCGTGTCTCTGTGGCCCGCGAGGAGGGCTTCACGCACATTGAGGCGCGGGTCATCGAGGTGCAGACCCGCGTGCCGGTGACCGCGGATGTGGACGCCGAGGACCTGGAGATCATCGGCGAGTACGCCGACTTCCTCCAGCGCACCCGGCTGGACGAACTCCGCCCCGACCAACGCATCACCTTCACCATCGCTGGCGGTTATGACCGCCTTCTGGAGCACATCGCTGCCCATCGCTACTTCATGGCCCTCGAGCGGGAGCGTCCGGTGCCCGAAGATGAGGCGGTGATGGACTGGTATGACAACGTCTACATGCCGGTGGTGCGCATCATCCGCAAGAAGCGCATCCTGAAGGATTTTCCCAACCGCACTGAAGCGGACCTGTATCTCTGGATCATGGAGCACCAGCATTACATCCGAGAGGAGTACGGAGTGGACGTGGGGGCGGAGGTGGCGGCGGCGCACTTCGCCGAACACTACTCCGCCCGCCTCTTGCGTCGCATCATCCATAGACTGCGTACCCTTCTGGGTCGCAGAATGATCGAGTCAAGGAGTGAAGAAGATGGCAGCCAAGGTCACACCACGCAGTGAAGATTACGCCCGCTGGTACACCGACGTCGTCCAGATGGCTGACCTGGCCGATTATGCCCCTGTCCGTGGCTGCATGGTCATCAAGCCCTACGGCTACGCCCTGTGGGAGAACATCAGGGACGGGTTGGATCGGCGTTTCAAGGCCACCGGGCACGTCAACGCCTACTTTCCCCTCTTCATCCCGATGAGCTTCCTCGAGAAAGAGGCCGAGCACGTCGAGGGCTTCTCCCCCGAACTGGCAGTGGTCACCATCGGCGGCGGCAAGACGCTGGACGAGCCGCTGGTCGTCCGCCCGACCTCGGAGACGGTCATCGGCCACATGTACGCCAAATGGATCCAGTCCTACCGCGACCTGCCGTTGCTGATCAACCAATGGGCCAACGTCGTGCGGTGGGAGATGCGCACGCGGCTCTTCCTGCGCACCACGGAGTTCCTGTGGCAGGAGGGGCACACCGCCCACGCCACCGCCGAGGAGGCGATGGAGGAGACGCTGCGGATGCTGGACATCTACGCCGATTTCGCCATCACAGATGCCGCCATCCCGGTGATCAAGGGCCGCAAGAGCGAGCGGGAGAAGTTTGCCGGCGCGGTGACCAGTTTTACCATCGAGGCGATGATGGGGGACTGTCGGGCGCTGCAATCCGGCACTTCTCACTTCCTGGGGCAGAACTTCGCCCGCGCCTTCGATATCAAATTCCTGGACGAGAAGAACGAACTGACCTACGCCTGGACCACCAGTTGGGGGCTCAGCACGCGCATGGTCGGCGCAGTGGTGATGGTCCATGGCGACGATCAGGGACTGATCCTCCCGCCCCGCCTGGCGCCGTTGCAGGTGGTCGTCGTCCCGATCTGGCGGGATGAGTCGCAACGGTCGGCGGTGTTGGAGGCGGTGGCGCAGGTCCGCGCGGCCCTGGAGCCGGTGGTGCGTCTCAAGGTGGACGACCGGCCTGACCTTTCCCCTGGCTGGAAGTTCAACGACTGGGAGATGCGCGGCGTGCCGCTACGCATCGAGGTGGGGCCGCAGGATGTGGCGCAGGGTCAGGCGGTGCTGGCCCGCCGCGACCGGCCCGGCCGCGCCGGGAAGAGCGCCGTCCCTCTGGCCGGGCTGGCCGACGCGGTGCGCGATACCCTCGCCACCATCCACACCGACCTCTACAACGCGGCGCTGGCCTTCCGTGAGGCGCACACCCGCTATCCTGAGACCTATGACGCGCTGTGCGAAGCGGTGGCCGAGGGTTTCGCCTGGGCCTGGTGGTGCGGTGACCCCACCTGCGAGGCGAAGGTAAAGGACGATACCACAGCCACCATCCGCTGCATCCCGCTCGACCAGGAGCCTGGCAGGGGGCCGTGTGTCGTCTGCGGCCGGGAGGCCACCGAGCGAGCGGTCTTTGGCCGAGCATACTGAGGAGGCAAAACCCATGACCGATCACCTTCAGGCCGATGTTGTGGTCGTCGGTGCAGGCACCAGCGGCTGCTACTTCGCCTGGCGGCTGGCCCAGGCCGGGCTCCGCGTCCTGGTGCTGGAGCGGCAGCGTCTGGAAGAGGTGGGGCAGGATATTGACATCTTCCATATGGACGAGGTGCGCTTCGCCCAGTTCGGTCTGTCCCTGCCGGAGGGGGATGAACTCATCGGTCGCTACCCCACCGGCCTGGCCTGGTCGCCCGACCGGCAGGTACAGAACGTCGTCGAGTACACCTTCTACGTGATGCACAAGCCGGCCTTCTGCCGTCGCATGCACCGCCTGGTGCGTGAGGCCGGCGGGGAACTGCTGGAGCAGACGACGGTGACGGAGCCGATCATAGAGAATGGCTTTCTCGTCGGCGTGCGCGCCACGCGTGAGGGGAAGCCGCTGGAAGCCCGCGGGCGGCTCGTCGTGGACGCCTCGGGCATTGATGGCGTGGTACGCACCCGCCTGCCCGCCGACTTCGGTGTGGAGAATGACCCCATCCGCCCTGAAGACGCGCTCTACGTCTGCCTGGAGTTCCGCGAGGACCTGCCGGCGGGTTGTCCCACCGGCCTGAACTTCTACCCGTTCCACAAGGCCTTCTGGAACCCCAGCCGCCACGACGGGGCCATCCTGGGCATCGGCCAGCCGGGCTCCTACGACTACGCCTGGCAGCGCCACCGCGAATGGCGGGAGGAGTATTTTGGTGATCCCGGACGGGTGGTGCAGCGCCGCCAGGGGCGCACCCCCTACCGCCGCTCCCCCTACTCGCTTGTCGGCAACGGCTTCATGGTAATGGGGGACGCGGCCTTCCAGACGAAGCCCTTCTCCGGCGAGGGGGTCACCTCCTCTTTCACCGCCTGCCAGATCGCCGCGGAGGTCGCGGTCGAGGCGCTGCGTCGGGGAGACGTGAGCCGCACTGCCCTGTGGCCGTACAACGTGCGTTACTTCCGCGACCAGGGCGCCAGGTTTGCCGCAATGTTCGTCCAGTTGCCCGCCGCGGCCGAACTCGCCCGCCGTGAGGTGGACTTCCTCTTCCACCATGACCTCATCTTCAGCAGCAAGGACTTCCAGCAGATGAATATGGATTACGAGACGAAGATGAGCCTGGGCCAGATGGTGGGACTGGTCGCCACGCTGCTGTGGGGGGTGGTGGCAGGGAAGTTCTCCTCGGCCAGCCTCCAGAGGCTGTTGGAGGTCTCCACGCGGGCCGGGAAGATCAAGGCACTCTACCAACGCTTCCCGGAGGAGCCGGCCGGGTTCGCCTCCTGGGTGGCGGAGGTGAAGCCGTTGTGGGGGGAGAAGTGATCCCCGAATGAACCCCAAAACCCAACACGGCTACCTCTACTTCACCGCCTTCGTCAGCGGCATGGTCTCCCTGGGGGTCGAACTCTCCGCCTCGCGGTTGCTGGCCCCCTTCTTCGGCGA
>DAOTYX010000117.1:0-2224 GCA_034434635.1 Anaerolineae bacterium
TGTAGTGTAACCTAACATCCTGAACAGTTGGCGAGGCGGCGGGCGTATTCGTTGGGCGACAGGCCCTGCAATTCGGCTCCCTGGTGTGGCCGATCGTTGTAGTAGAGCAGGAACTCGGCCAACAATACCTCCAGTTCCTCAGGGCTGTTCCAGGTGTGGGTCTCCAGCCATTCCTTGAGCGTCCGCACGAATCGTTCCGCGATGCCGTTGGTACAGGCGTGATAGGGTGCGATCCGCACATGGACCAACCCCGCTGTGCGGGTAAAGTCGGCGAAGGCCTGGGCAATGAACTGGGCCCCGTTGTCCGTGATCAGGAATTGGAGTTCGGGGGGACAGGCTGCGCGCAAGGCGGCGACCACCATCTCGGACGTGACGTGGGCCCCGACGGTGAACAGGGGCAGGCGCACGCAACGCCGGGTGCAGTTATCAATCACCACCAGGATGGCGACCCAGACCGTCACCAGGGTCATGGTCGCGTCCAGGCGGGTGCGCTGGGCCTGGAGCTCCTGACGAGCCTGCCGCCAGGCGGCGTCTTCGCTGGTCCGACGGGCTTGTTGCTCCCGCCGGGCGGCTTTCTCAGCCCGCCAGCGGGTCTGTTCTGCCAGGCGTGCGGCCTTACGGGCCTGGCGTTCGGCTTTGGGCAAGCTGCGCCAGGTCTGTTCGGCCAGGCGATGGGCCTGCCGCACCTGGCGCCAGGCCGCATCTTCTGTCTGGCGGGCCAGGCGCACCCGCCGGCGTTGCAAGCGCAACTCGTCCCGCTGAGCGTTCCACGCCGCCCGTTCTGCCTGCTTGCGGCGTCGCTGGTGCTTGCGCTGACCTTTGGCGGCCCGCTTGGCGGTGCGCTGGGTGGCATACGCCTGCATCTGCGCCGTGTAGGGCACGGTCGGGTCGGCGAAAGCCTGCCCAGGGAACGCCACCGGAGCGGGGGGGGCCACTGGGTCTGGCGGGGTGGCCCCCGCAGCCGCAGCGTGCAAGCTGACGGCGGGCAATTCCTGCGCCGCCTGATGGGTCACCGGCACCACACACAGGTCCAGGTTGTAGGTCTGGTCTGGTTGTGGGGCATGGACGGCCGGGACTGGGGTGTAGGCGGGAGTCCCCAGCGTGGGTCCCGCTGGCGTCTGGGTCTCTCGCTGGGCCGCGGCCGCCTGGCGGATCTCCCACACCTTGCTGTGGCTGATCACGGGCGCCCAGTCGTGCGCCTGCCGGATGCGGTGGGCCACCGTGCGGCAGCCCAGGCCTGGATGGGCCTGGTCATACGCCAACACCTCCGCCCGGATCTCGGGGCTGACGGGCGGGATGCGCGTCCGCCGAGGGGCTCGGCTCCGTTCCATAGCGAGACCAGGCAGCCCCTCGGCCGCGTAGCGTTCCCGCCAGGTGTAGTACGTGCCTCGGCCCACGTGGGCCTGGCGAGCCGCTGCGCTCACATTGCCCATCTCTTGCACCTGGCGAAACAGGTGCTGCCGCTGGCTGACGGTAGTCGGACGAAAGTAGGGGCGGGGAGGATGGGCCACCGGCGCGGTGGTTTCCATTAGCTAACCTCCTGGGTTAAGTGTCAGTGGGGCTATCCCCAGATAGTATTATACCACCGCTGTCATCAGCGGCTTGGTCCAGACCAGGAACCTACGTTATGTCTAGTGTTCACCATGTTAGGTTACACTACAAAAGTTCATGTATCGCCGATCAGAACATTTCAGCGATGAAGATGTCGCGTTTCGCACCGAAGAGCTATCCGATCTGATTACACGCGCGGGATTCCAAGTAGTCAAGACTCGACGGTTTGGCTATCTGGCATATACGCTGGCAGGCTTCCCAGATGTTCTGCCTTTGCTCCATTATGTCCCATTCGCATCAGCGCTCACGAAACTCATGATCCAATTTGATCGCCTGGTAGCCTACATACCTGGATTTCGGCGATGGGGTTTGCATTTGATCATTGTTGCCCGATCACGAACTAAAAGTAACGTATGAGCGGAGATATGCCGACCATTTGGCAACCCTTGCTGCCTGGCGTGGAACGTTCGCCGGCCATCGCTGTCGGCTTCGCCATGCACATCCTGATGCTGGTGCTCTCCTTGCTCCTGGCCGGCCTGGCGGTGGGGGGGGCCGGGACCAGCCGGGTTCGAGGTGGACCATGAATACCCGGCCAGACAGCCCCTGTCCGCTCTGCGACGGCACGGACTATCGGCTCGTGACGATGACGCCGGGCTGCGCCGTCTACGTCTGC
>DAOTYX010000118.1:0-57996 GCA_034434635.1 Anaerolineae bacterium
GCCGGTCATCCGGGATGGGCACGCCGGCCGCGTCGCGGGCCGGGAGGCGCGGCGCAGGCCAGGTGTAAAGTCCCACTGCCAGACGATACCTTCCCGGCGGGACATCGGCCAGGGAGAGCGTCACGGTCTCGCTGACCACTTCCCCTTCCGCCCACCAGGAGGTCGGATAGGCGCCGCCGCGCGGCATCGCGTCACTCTGCGCCACCACCGCCTCGCTGGCCGGGTCGAACAGGTGGACGAAGACGGTGTAGTCTCCCCGCGGCGCGCGCAGGGCCTGCCACCACAGCGTCAGCCGCAACGCCTCGGCGCTCTGCTCCACTTCGTACCCGGCAAGCCGAATCTCGTCCCCAAACTCGACCCCTGAGGGATGCTCCAACGGCGGCAGCACGAAGTGGCGGGGCTGCGGTTGTGCCTCGAACGGGCCGGTCATGGGCAGTGTGAACTCCCCCAGCACCGTCTGCCCCAGCGGCTCCAGTGTGGCGGCCTGATAGAGCACCACCTGCAGGCGGTAGCCGTCGCCAGGCGACAGGTCGTCCGGCAGCGCCAGCAGGTAGCGGTCGGTGACGAGTTCACCGGGCCGCCACATCCCCGTCGGCAGGAAGCCGTATCCCGGCTGCGTGTCCAGGGAGACGCGCAACTGGCCCGCCCCGTCGAGCAGACGCAGGGAGATGGCGTAGTTGGCCGCCAGCGGGCGCACGGCCGACCAGTCCAGGCGCACGGCCAGACGGTCGGGTACCGGCTGGCTCACCACGGCGGCGTGCAGGCGGATGTCCGCTCCGAACGCGGCCAGTACGGTCAGGTCCGCTGGCACCGGTGGACCCTGTACCACGCGCACAGGACGGAGGTAGAGCGTGCTGTAGGTGCGGCCCTGGGGGGTGAGCGCGGGCAGTTCCCCTTCCGGCCCCCAGAGGCGCAGTTGCAGCAGGTAGAGGCCGCGCGGGGTGTCGGGGGGAAAGACGAGGGCGCAGGAGCCGCCGTGCGGATCACAGGTCGCGCTGGCGAGCGGCAACACGTCGTAACGGATCGCCGCAGGAGAGACCAGGTCGAGAGTGGCATGTGTCCCGCTGCCGCGCTCCTCCCAATCCAGCGTGACGGTGAGCGGGTCGCCAGGGGCGAGCACCTCCGCCGAGAGGGTGTAGCCGCACACCCGCCCGCCAGGCCCGAAATCCACCCCGCCGGGGTTGTGGTGCAGATAGGGCATGTGCTCGAAGTCCATCGTCAGGTCTGATGGGTCCGCGGGGACGGAGCGGGGGAGAAGCAGCATGAGCGAAAGTCCCAGGATGACGGGCAGGGAGCAGACGAGAATGGGAAGGAGAGGGATCGGCCGCGGCCTGCGCCAGCGCCAGAGCAACCCGGCAAGCAACCCCACAGCAGCCAACAACGAGGTCGTCTCGGCGACAGCGCGCACGGGCGTGCGCCCCAGCCACAGGAGGACCGTGTGTTCGCCCGGCGGCACGGTCAGGGCCAGGTAGCCGGAGCCCGTCACTGGCTGCACCGTCACCGGCGCGCCGTCCACCTGCGCCGCCCAGCCGGGCCAGTACAGGAGCGGAAAGGCGATGCTGCCGCCGGCGCCCGTCACGCGCCAGACCTGACGGGCAGGCTGCCGTTCCAGAAGCGTCGCCTCCAGCGCGGCCCCGTCCAGCGGGATGGCACGCGGCGGCGCGTCGGGCTCGACCAGCGCGTCGGAGGTGAAGGGACGAGGCACCACCTCCCGGTAGAGCCACTCGTAGCGGATGGTGGTGCCGATATTGCCGCTGAACAGTTCGTAGAGTTGCAGCCGCTCGACGGTCACGTCGGCAGCAGAGACAGGCAGGCGTTCGGGGTGCAGCGGCAACAGGACGGAGAGGGCCAGCAGCGCGGCGATGAGCGCGGCGGTCAGCAGGGCGACACGGGGCAGACGACGGGGAACCAATGCCCCGGTGACCGCGGCGGCCAGAAGCGCCTGCACGGAGAGGAAGCGCCAGGGGAACTGCACCAGCGGCAGGAGCGGCAGATGATCCCACAACGGCCGGGAGAGCGGCGTGATCATCCCTGTGGCCAGCAGCAACCCCACCCCGATGAACCCCCAACGCGCATCCAGCCGTTCAGCGGGCGGACCGGGCGAAGCGCGGGGGGCTGTCGGAGGGCGCTGGCGCGCTGCGCGGACCAGCAGCACGATCATCCCCAGCACGGCGAAGAACGCCTGCGCCAACCCCATCGCAAAGGGCGAGCGGTCCCCCAGGCTCGCGGCGACGGCGTAATCGAACAGCGGCTGCCACTGCACCAGGTTCAGCGTGCGGAAGTGGCGGCTATAGTGGAAATACCCCTCGGTGGAGGGGCCCAATTGCACCAGTCCGGTCTCCGCGATCGCCGGCAGCCAGAACCAGGCGGAGAGGAGCGCCCCCAAGGCGAAGCCCACCAGTCCATCCCGTACCGTCCGCCAGCGGCGCTCCGTCCGCCAGCACAAGGCCACCAGGTACAGCAGCGCGAAGGGGGCGAAGATGAAGGCAGAGAGGTTGTGGGTGAGCAGCAGCGCAGCGGTGCAGAGGACGATCGGCAGGATGCGGTCGAGCGTTATCCGACGCGGCTCCCGTAGCCGGTCCAGCGACCAGAGCAGGAGCGGGTAGATGGCGAACGCGGTGAACTCCGAGAGCGAGTCGCCGCGCACGTAGACGTTGACCAGATGGAACGGGGCGAAGGTGTAGGCGGCAGCGGCCAGCCACGCGGCGCGGTCGTCGCCGGTCATCCGGCGCATCCAGCCGAACATCCCCAGCGCCGCCACGACGAAGCCCAGGGTCTGGGTCACCTTGAGCGCGGTGAGGATGTCGAAGCCCAGCAGGACGAGCGAGGCGGCCAGGTAATAGGGCAGGGCGGCGTAGTAACTGAAGAACGGGTAGCCCAGGCCGTAGGCGGCGTCGGGCATCCAGCGCACGGGGAAGACCCCCGCCCGCAGGCTTTCCGCCATCTGCTGCGTGCGCAGGAGCAGGAAGGGACTGTCGCCGCCGCCGCGCGTGTTGACCATCCCCGGCCCCCATAGCGGCATGGCGGCGAGGAAGGCGACCAGCGAGACCAACGCGACGAGAAGCGCCGGGCGAAGGTGGCGCGTCACGGAGCGACCTCCTCCACGTCCACCACGATCCAGTCTCCCGCCGGATTGCCTGCCGCGTCCAGCAGGTAGAGCGTCGCGCCGCTGGCGGGGTTCCACAGGCCAAAGCGCAACGCGTCCCGGCCCGGCTGTGGCGCGCCCACACCGGTGATGATGTGGTCGTCGTTGACCACATCGCCAGGACGCCACCGGCTGGTGGGGAAGCGCCCGCCTGCTGGCAGGCTATCCCCCTGAGCGATGCGTTCCCCGTCCCGCAGGTAGTGCAGGAAGACGGTGTACTCCTGATCCAGCGGCGCGGTGGCCCGCCAGCGTAGCCGGACGCGCAACCGGTCCGTATCCAGCGAGGTGACCGTCGCGCCGAGCAGTTCGACGCCGCCGGAGAAGCGGGCCAGCGCCGGCTCCGTCGGGTCGGGTGGGCTGGCAAAGAAGGCCAGGTAGGTGGTGTAGGGAGCGGGGTCGCGGTCCCCCTGCGATAGCGCACCTTCCTCAACGGTGATCTCCGCCGGGGCCGGCAGCAGCGCCCAGACGCGCTGCCAGTCGTCGTAGGGCCAGAGGAAGAAGGCGGTTTGGAGGGTGGAGGTTGGAGGTTGGAAGTTGGAGGTTGGAGGCAGGCCGATGGTGATGGCGGGGGAGGGGGGGACGAGGAAGCGCACCTGGGGCCATCCCTCCCACAGCACCGGGTCGAGGTAGACCTGCCTTGCTGCGCTCTGCGGCTCTCGAACCATCCGCGCGCCGTCCCAACCCGTGCCCAGGAAACCGTTGACCCGCCCGGCCAGCGCCGTCGCGCCGCGCTCGAACCAGTAGCCGGCCAACGGCGCGCGGGCGTACTCCCCGAAGTAGGCCCAGGCGGTGCTGCCCAGACCGTACAGCAGCACGACGGCGGCCGCTGCCCGACCAGGCCACAGACTCTTCTGCTCCGCTCTTTGCCCGATCAGCGCGTCCAACCCCAACGCTGGCAGGAGAGCGGCCATCGGCAGCACGCCGACGGCGCGCAGGAAGTGGGGTGTGTCCTCAGCCAGGATCGTCGGCAGGAGCATCACTCCCGTCCAGATGATCAGGAGTCCGGCCGCCGGCTCCTGGCGGGCGCGGCGCAGGGCGATCACCAGACCCAGGACAAAGGCGGCTCCCAGCAGCGGGTCGAAAACGGGCCGCCAGGGGACGTTATGCCGCCAGATGCGGTCCCCGCGCACGAAGAACATCTCCAGCGCGCGCAGGACCTGCCGGCCCAGAAGGCCCCACGGGTCGCCGCCGCTGATCTGGGGGTTGAACACCCACACCTGCCCGGGCCGGCCCAGCACGACGTCGGGGTGTATGAGGGTGTAGACACCCAGCGGGACAAGGGTCAACAGCACGGCAAGGAGAGCCAGGAGCAGAGAGTGCCAATGGGGGAGGTATGAGCGCTCTTTCCGGCTCATCACCAACAGGTAGACAGCAAAGGCCAGCAGCGCCACCGGGGTGAAGCGCGCGGCGGTGTAGGTATAGAAGGACAGGCCGTAGAACACCCCCGTGGCCACCCAGTGCCATCGTCCCCTCTCCTTCTTGCGCCACGCCAGGGCCGCCTGCCACACCGTCAGGGCGATGAACAGGGGAAGCATAACGGCGCGAAAACCGACCCGGCTGAGGTGGACGTGCCACAGCGTCACCGCCAGCACCGCCGCGGCCAGCAGCCCCACCCGCCGCGAGAAGAGCGCGCGCCCTGCCGCCGCTGTCGCCGCGATGGTGAGCACCCCCACCGGGAAGGCAGCCAGCCGCACCGCCAGGGGACTCCGGCCCACCATCGCCAGGGTCGCGGCAACCAGGTAGATGAACAGCGGCTCCCGTCCGTTGTTGGCCGGAAAGTAAAGGGCGAGCCGCCCCTGCAGCAGGCCGAGCGCGTCCAGCCCGTTGAACGCCTCGTCGTGGTAGAGGCCCGGCGGAACCTGCCCGCAGGCGACCAGGCGTAGCGCGGCGGCCACGAGCAACAGGAGGATAGGGGCCCAGGCCCACAGCCATGCGACAGGCGGCCGAGACGGCGTGGGGCGACCGGTCATGGCCTCTCCTCCAGCGGGACGGGCCAGCGGTCCTCGGGCAGCCGTTGCCCATCCCGGAAAGCCGGCAGGCGGTCGCCGCTCAGCGCGTCGTAGAGGCCGGTGACCAGCAGGTAGGGGCCGGGCGGCGCGTCGGCGGGAATGACCATCGTGTAGGTGTCCTCGATATACTCCCCAGGCTGCCACTGGGTGGTGAGCATGCGCCCGCCCTGCGGCCAGCCGTCGGCCTGGGTCACCGGCTGACCATCGGCGGTGAGCAGGTGGTTGAAGACCGCATAGATGGCGGCGGGCCGGGAGCGGGCGTGCCAGACGTAGTCCAGGCGCAGCGTGCCGCCAGGCCGTGCCTCCCCTTCCACACGATAGCCGCGCAGGCTGATCTCCGCGCCGAAGTCCACCTGCGTCGGGGTGTACCCCCGTGGCATCCGCCGCAGCACCGGTCGCGGCTCGACGGTCAGGTCGAATAGCGGAAGGCGCGTCAGGCCGTCCGTCGTCGCCCAGGACACACCGTCGGACCCCAGCACCTCCAGCGTGACGCGGGCCGGGCCGGTGCGCGCGTCGGGCGGCAGGCTGATCGAGGTGACGAGCGTGACCAGCCGCCCAGGGAACCACTGCGGAGCCGGGTAGCCGGGTATGATGGACTGGGTCTTGCTGACGATGAGGGTGGCCTGCAGGCCGGGCAGGGCGAGCCACGGGCGATGTTCGACCCTCAGTCGAAGCGAGAGTTCTGGCAGTGGCGTGGTCGGCGACCGCCAGTGCAGGCGCAGGGGGATGGGGTAGCCCGGCTGGAAGCGCCGACCCCCTGGCTCGACCGCGGCCAGGGTGACGCAGGGCGCGCCGCTCGGCGCGCAGAAGGCCGTCATGCCGGGGGCGGGGGCTGCGGCCGTCTGGCCATCCCCCGCCGTCTCAACCGCCACCAGGGGCAGGTAGAGCAGGTTGGCCATGCCTGCAGAGGGAGCGCCGGGCAGGGGATCGGACAGCGAGACCGAGAACAGGTCCGCCGCCGTGCCGTCGCCCACGGGCAGCGCTTCCCCGGTGGCGACGTCCGTCACGGCCAGGCGCAGGGTGTACTCCCCTGGGGGCGCGCCGGGCGGGACCATCAGCCCCTCGTAGTCGGTAACCGTCTCGTCCGGTTGCCAGTGGGAGGGGGGGTAGGCCCACGCACCGGGCAGCGGCTCCGCCTGCAGCCAGACGTATCCCCTGGCATCCACCCACTGCAGGGCCAGGCGGACATCGCCCTCGAGGGGGCGCAGCGGGCGCCAGTAGAGGGTCACGCGCAACGGCTCGCCCGCCGTGGGCTGCGGCTCCCAGGCCACCCGCTCCAGCCGCAGCCGCTCGCCGAACGTGATCCCCACGGCGCGGGCGGGGGCGTCAGCGGGCAGTGGCGGCAGGTAGAGCGAGAAATCCACCGTGTCCCACACCGCGTGAGCGTGGGTGCGCAGCCAGCCTTCGGCGAAGTGCGCGGGGTCCACGCTGTCCACCGCGGCGGGCAGCACCCAGAGCCGCCCGTAGCGGGCCAACAGGCCTTCCAGCACCGGGCGGGCCTCGTCGGGCGAAAGGAGCGGCGGAGCCTGCGGCGGCAGGAGGGTGATCGGCGGCAAGCCGCCGGGGTCGTAGTACTGGAAGGGGATCCACTGCCACGGGCCGTAGAAGAGGATGGCGTCACCGGGGCGAGAGTATGCCCGTACCGTCTCCAGCGTCCGCCCGTAGTGGGAGCGGTCGAAGGTCACCGTGGGCCACAGTCCCCCCGCAGCAAGCAACCCGGCCATGCCCACGGCGAGGAGCAGGGACACAATCCTGCCGCACCCCCATCGCAGCGGGAACGTGACCAGCCCTCCCAGAGCCAGGACGATGAGCGGGGCCATGAAGAGCAGGTACCGTTCCGCCGGCGGCTGGGGCAACTGGAAGGCGAGGAGGAATGGCACCAGCAGGGCCAGCAACAGCCAGAGGGCCGCCACCTGTCGGCGCAGCAGACCGATGAGGAGACCGAGGCCGGCCAGGGTCAGCAGGACGTAGAGCAGGCGGAACCAGACCCGCATCGCCGGTCCGAAGAGCACCTTGCCCAGCAGGTGAAAAGCCTGAAAGCGCGTTGGCAGGGTGAGGGCGATGTCCCGCCACAGACCGGCGGTCGTCGCCTGCAGGCCGCTGGCCAGGTAGAACCAGACCAGGCCGCCCAACGCCGGCACCAGATGGACCGCCAGCCAGGCCGCCAGTGGCCGCCAGCGGCGGCACACCAGCAGCGCCAGCGGCTGCACCAGGATGGGCAGGAGGAGGTAGTAATGGGTCAGGAGGGCCAGCAGGTGGACGGCGGGCAGGGCGACAAGGGCCGCGCGGCCTGGCCAGCGATTGGCCGGCAGCCAGTCGCGCAGGAACAGACCCGCCGAGAGCAACACCCAGGCCATGGTCAGCGGGTACATGCGCGCGTCGCGGGCGAAATAGGCCATCCCCGGCGTGGCGGCCAGCAGCAGCGCCGGGATCAGGCCGCTCAACGGACGGCGGCCTACGACTGCGCCCTGAGCCTGCCAGAGGCCACACCGCGCCACCCAACCGATCAGCACCAGAACGACCAGTCCGCAGCCCACGGAGAAGAACCGCAGGCTGAACTCGCTGCGGCCGGCAACCGCCATCCAGCCGTGGATCAGCACGTAATAGAGGGGCGGGTGCTCGCGGGAGGCCTGCGTCAGGTAGGACAGCATCTCACCCAGCGGCCGGCGGGCGACGAAATCGGTGGCGGACTCGTCGAAGGTCAGATCGCTGGCGTCCAGTTGATAGAGCCACAGACCCCAGGCAGCCAGCAGGAGGGCTGTCCAGGCGAGGAGGCAGAGTCGGCATCCACGGCTGATGCGAGCGGTCTTCATGTCTTCTCAGCGCACCCGCACGCGGGTCAGGACCACGTGATCCTCTAACTGCGCCCCTGTCGCCGAGATGAGGGGCAGGCGGACGATCTCCTCACCGCGCAGGACGTAGACCGTCACCCGGAGGTCATAGGAGCCGGGCGGGGCGTCGGGATAGACGGTGAGCGCGCGCTGTTCCACCACCTGCTGGCCGGTTTGCCAGGAGGCGGTCGGCGCGGCCCCCTCCAGTGGCCAGGAGTCGTGTTGCGCTGCCTTGCGCTGGGCGTCGTCCACCAACTGTGCGGAGACGGTGTAGTTGGTGTCCATCGGCCGCTCTCCACGCCAGTAGAGGGTCAGCGTGACCGTCTCGCCCGGGCGCACGGCCAGCGCGCTCAGGTCGTACCCCACCAGCGCCATCTGCCCGCCGAAGTCAAGGGTGATGGGGTTAGGCACGTCATCGGGGCGGGGGCGCAATTCCACCCGCCCGAAGCGCAGGCTGTCCCCGCCGTCCGCCAGGGGCAGGCGCACGCCGCTGACGGGGTCGTACAACCCCACCTCTACCTGGGTCACATCCGGGGCGTAGGCGGTGGCGGGCAGCCGCAGCACCGTGCGGTCGGCCCAACGGAAGCCCGGCGTCAGGCGAGTGGCGGAGAGCCGCCCCAGGCCAGGGAGGGTATCGCGCTGCGCCACCAGACGCTCCTCCAGGCCCAGCAGGTGGACGAAGACCGCCGTCTCCTGACCGGCAGGGGCCAGCGCCTCCCAGTACAGCGTCACCGCCACCTCGCTGCCCGGCCCGGCGGCCCCGGTTTCCAGGTCATATCCCAGCAGCCGCATCACCCCGCCGAAATCGGCCTGCAGGGGATGAGGGATGGCAGCGACCTCCTCGTCGGACAGCGGCGCGGGAGGGGCGTAGGCCGGGGCGATCCAGGCTGGCAGCGCCGCCGTCGAGAGGCCCAGCAGGAGGAGCGCGCAGGTTGCCAGCGGCCACCCTTCCCAGCGGCGCGGCAGCCATCCCGCCAGCCCCAGCGCCAGCCCCAGTGACCAGACCGGGATGGCGGGGAAGACCAGCCGCCCCTGCGATGACCAGGTCACCTGCGCCCATCTGAACCAGCCAAAGACCACCGCTCCCGCCCACAGCAGGAGAATCAAGAGTGAAAAGGCCCCCTGAACCCCTCCCGCAGGCTTCGGCATCCTCTTTCTGAGCAGCCCGATGGCCAGGCCGGCCACGGCGACGACCAGCAGCCCGTTGAGGAGGGTGTAAGCCCAAGGGGGCATCGGCACGTTCAGGCCGCCGAAGTTGCCCCAGTAGCCGGCCAGGAAACTGTACCGCTCCCGCCACAACTGCGCCAGGTCTGCCGGCACATCCCGCTGGCCGAGAATCTCGATGAACGCGCTCCAGCCCAGCAGGTCACCGTACAGGTGCAGGTTGCGCAGGTACCACCAGCCAGCGACGGCCAGGACGGGAAGGAGCACGCCGAGGGAGAGGCGAAGGACAGCCAGGATGCGCTGGGACATTCGGGCGCCCGGCGCCTGCGCCCAGCCACGCACGGCGACGGCCAGCAGCGCCAGCGGGAGCAGTCCCAGCGCGCTCTCCTTCGTCAGCGCGGCCAGGCCGACGAGCAGGCCCAGGAAGAGGGCGTCGCGAATGCGGAAGGACGGGCGCATCATCCCCAGCAGCGCCATGCTGCACAGCGGCACCACCAGGTTGTCGTTGTTCACCGAGCCGCTGATGAAGATGAACATCGGCGTGAAGGCGTGGATCGCCGCGGCACCCAGCGCCAGCGTTGGGTGGTGGGGAAAGAGCGTGCGGACCAGCCGGTAGGTCAGGTAGACCGCCGCCGCGCCCATCCCGACGGAGAGCAGACGAATGAGATGCACGGCCAACACCGTCCCGCGCCAGGGGAAGGCCTCCCGCGCCGGGTCGTGGACCACCAGGTTGACGTTCCCGTCAGGAGTGGCGACGCCGAGGTCCGCCTGGGGGTTGAGGTAGCGCACCTGCGGCATATCCGACGTGTCGATCCAGGACGTGATCGCCGCGGCCAGCGCATAGTAGAGCGGCGGCTGGCTGCCCTCCTGTCGCCACGGTCCCACGTTGGCCGGGTCCTGCACGGGCAGCGCCCAGTGGGTGGCGATGAACTGCACCATCGGATAGTGCCACAGTTCGTCGGAAGCCTCGAAGGGGGGCACGACGACGCTGTAGGCCGCCCCCAGGAGCACGAAGAGGGCCAGGATCAGCAGGAGATAGGTGTCAGGGGGTCTCATAAGTGGTGGTCATTGGTATGTTGGTACATTGGTACGTTGGTACATTGGTACATTGGTACGTTGGTACATTGGTACATTGGTCATTGGTTCATTGGTACATTGGTTCATTGGTCATTGGTACATTGGTCATTGGTTATTGGTCATTCCGCCCAGTATTATAGCATCCTCTCCGGCCAGCGGACAGTCGGCCCCGCGGACGGGCAGACGGGCCATGCTCGTCAGGTCATACAGGCCGGCCAGGAGGCGGTACTCGCCAGGGGGCGCGCCCTCGGGCAGGGAGAGCCGGTAGCGGTCGGGGACCACTTCGCCCGGCAGCCAGTGGTTGGTGGGGTGGCGCCCCGCCTGCGGCTGCGCATCGGCCTGGTCGTAGACCTGCCCGTCTGGCCCTACCAGGTGGAGAAAGACGGTGTAGGCGCGGTCGGTGAACGCCAGCGCCTGCCAGTAGAGCGTCACCTCGATGGCACCCTCTTCGGGTGAGACCTCGGCGCCGGCCAGGGCCAGGCTCTCCCCCAACCGGCAGCCGAGTGGGGAAACGCCGGTCGGCAGGGTGAAGGTGCGCGTCACGTCCACCTGCACCGAGCCGACCGAGAGCCGGCCGTCCGCCGAGGCAGCCCAGACCGTCGTCGGCCCGCCGGCAGCGTAGGGGGAGACCGGCACACGGCGGATGGTGCGATAGCGGTCGCCGGCGGCCCAGGCAGATGTCGCGCCGGGCTCAGGGAGCAGCGACACCGCCTCCCCGTCGCCCACGCTCAGACGCGGCTCCTCAAAGGGGCCAGTCACCCGCCAGATCGCCTCAACCTGCACCTCCTCGCCCGGCGGGACCACCGTGGGACGGATGGCGGCGGCCTCCAGCACCAGCCCGCCCAGGCTGGCGGAGACCACCTGCCCGGCGGCCAGGGTAGCGGTGAAGGGATGAGCCGGCGGGGAGATGGTCAACGGTCCGACCGTTGCCGCGCCGTGAGGGGGCCCGCCGGGCTCGTACACCACCAGCCGCAGGCGGTAGAAGTCGCCAGGCGGCGTTCCGGGGAAGGGGAAGAGAGCGTAGCGGCCCAGCACCGGCTCGTCCAGGGGCCAGCGGCCCGCTACCAGATAGGGGCCGCTGATCATGCCGTCAGCGCGGCCCCACTCCACGCCGTCTGTGTCCTCCAGGCGAGCCGAGACAGCCAGATGGAGGGGCAGCGACGCACGCGCCTGCCAGTAGCATGCGGCCAGCACCGCCTCGTCGCCTGGAGTCAGCGGCAGAACACAGCCCAACGGGTCCAACGGCAGGTCCAGGTTGGTCTCGAGGGATGGAGTGAGATCCGGACCACAGACAGCGGACGGCAGCGGTCCGTGGTCCGTGGTCCGTGGTCCATCGTCCGGCAACGGCAGACACTCCGGGAAGAGTCGGTAATGACGGAGCCGCAGGCCGGTCGGCTGCTCCGTCAACGGCACCTCCTCGCCCACCTGCTCCAACAGCGCCGCGACCACGCCGGTGGGGTCCACCATCTGCGGCTCCCACTCCACGAGCCACGCCCCGGAACGCCCGGCGAGCAGGTCGTTGAGCAGCGCGGCGGTGTTGCGGTAATGGAGCACGTGGTTGACGTTGAGGATGGGGTCATCAGGCAGGGCTGCCCAGCCGTCTGGCCCGGCGTAGTACTGCCAGGCGGGGAAGATCGGCCCGGGGACGAGCAACACGATCTCGTCATCGGCCATCTGTGTCTGGACCAGGCGGGCGGCGGTGCGGAAGTCGCTGCGGGCGAAGGCGGGGTCGAAGTAGAGGTGACGTAACCCCAGGCCGGCGGTGGCGACCAGGGCGGCCAGCAGGAGCACCGCCGTCGCCGCGCAGACGGCGCGCCAGCGGCCTGCCCGCTTCAGCAGGCCGTCCACGGCCATCGCCGGCAGGAGGAAGAGCGGCGGGGCGGCCAGGATCAGGTAGCGTGGGGAGAACTTGGGGACGTGGCGGAAGAGCCAGGCCATCAGCGCCACCGGCACGACGAAGTGGGCCAGGAGCAGCAGCGATGTCCACCAGCCTCCCTTCCGCCACGAGAACAGCAGCGTTATCAGGCCAGCCAGGCAACCCGCGCCCCACACTACCAGCGCTGCTGTCTCCTCGGCGGCGGTCATCATCTCCCCGGTGACGAAGCCGCGCACGGCCCCGGCGAGCACGAAGCGCCAGTCGAGCAGGCCTGGCCAATAGCCTGCGTTCTCTCCCCAGAAGCGCAGGGCATAGACAGCCCACGGCAGCCAGAGGAGCAGCGCCGCGCCCAGTGCCAGCCCACCGCGCAGAAGCCTCTGGGATTCCGCGGACTTCCGAAGTCTGAAAAGAAGGAGCGCGGCGTGGAAGGCAAACAGGAACAGGCTGGTGGTCTGCGTGTACAGCATCAACCCGTCCAGGAGCGTGAGGCCCACCCAGTACTGCCAGCAGCGCGGGTGGCGGAGCGCGCGGAGGAGGAGCATCGTCGCCAGCAGGCCGAGGAGTGCCTGGAGGATGTACATCCGCACGTTCTGGCTGTGCCAGATGTACAGCGGAGAGAGCGCCGCCAGCAACCCCGCCAGCAACCCTGCCCGCCAGGAGCGCAGGTCGGCGCCCAGGCGGACGAAGCCAGCCACCAGCAGCGTGCCGGCCCAGACGGACAGGAAACGCGCGGCGAACTCCGTCTGCCCGGCGACGGGCAGCCACACCGCGAGCAGTTCGCCGTGCAGCGGGGGGACCAGGTCGCGGGAGGACCAGAAGAACGCCTGCGCCGGCCCCAGCCCGGCGGTATAGACGGCGTACCCCTCGTCGTACCAGAAACTCTGGCCGTCCAGCCGATACAGACGCAGCGCCCAGGTCAGGAGCAGCAGGATGAGGACGAGGAAACCCAGTCGCCGGTAGGGGGCAAAGGGTTGCGACGAGGTCTGAGCGTGCATCAACCGCTCAGCCTCCCGCGCCGGCGGCCTGCGGGAGGCTCCGTCCCAGGAAGGACGCGGTCTGTCGGGCAATGCGCTCCCAGGTGAACTGCGCCGCCAGCGCCGTCGCGCCCGCCTCCAGCCGTGCGCGCAGCGCCGGATTGGCGGCCAGGCCCGCCACCGTCTCTGCCAGCGCCTCGGGGTCGCGCGGGGGGACCAGCAACATGTTCTCCCCGTCGCGAACCTCCGGCAGGGGCACCGTCGGGTGGGTGGTGACGACCGCCCGGCCGTGGGTCAGGCAGGCGTGCAGGGTCCCCCGGCGGAAGGAGACCCCATCCCGGTAAGGGAGTACGCACACGTCCGTGGCAACGAGGCCGGCGGAGACCTCCTGGGGGCTCGTGTAGCCGGTCCAGTGCACGCGCTCCTGCAGCCCCAGTTGGGCGATCAGGCCTTCGACGCGGGCGGCGTCGGCACGGTTGGTGGGGTCGGAACTGCCCACCCGCCCGCCGACCATCAGCAGGTGGGCCGGGAGGCCGCGGGCGACCAGCAAGGCGAGCGCGCGGATCAGTTCTACGACCCCTTTGCTCTCGTTCAGGAAACCGAAGTAGCCCAGCAACAGATCATCGGGGGAGAGGCCCCAGCGGGCGCGCGCGCCATCCCGGTCATAGTCCGGCGGGAGGGCGAGGGGAATGTTGCTGCCGATGGGGATGAGGCTAAGGCGGCTAGAGGGCACAGCCCCCTCGAGCCGCAGGTAGTCCTCCTGGTTGGTGGTGATGACGCCGTCACAGCGGCGCATCAGCAGGCGCAACGCCTGCCAGCGCAACGGGCCAGCCTTGGGGAACAGGTAGGGCACCCGCAGGTCGTGGAAGGTGACCATGGCTGGCGGTCGTTCGGCGCGATGTGGCGCGAAGTGGATCGCCGGGTGCATGCGGTAAGCAGCGGCCTGGTACTGGATGTCCAGCACGTCCAGGCGTTCCTGCCGGGCCACGTCGAGCACCTCGCGCCAGCAGCCCCAGCGCCAGCCGCTCACCACACGGTGCACGACGAGGTCGGTGTCTGGCGCGCCCTCGCCCGCGGTGGTCACGACGTGCACCTGATGGCCCAGGCGGACCAGCGCACGCCCCAACTGCTGGGTGAAGTCCCCTACGCCGCCCTGGTCAGGCGGGTACTCGCCGGTGACCAGTCCCACGCGCATCGGCTGCGGCTCCATTTAGCGGGCCAGCAGCGCGTGGACGCGCGGGCAGTTCAGGAAGGAGGCGCGGAGGCCCTCGGGGAGGTCGTCGGCAATGGCCTGCACGGCGGCGCAGGCCGCCTGATGGGCCTGCGGCTCGTCTGCCAGCGCTTCACCCGCCTCCCAGGTCAGGGGCAGGCATCCCAGTTCTACACCGGTCTCCAGTGCGCGCTTGATGTCCTCCCGCACGCCACGGGCCAGACCGCGCCACAGGTATCCCCAACCGGCAAGTTCGGCATACCCACCCGGGATAGCCAGGGATAACAGTTCATCTGCCCGTTGGCCTGCCTGGTTGGGTTGGCCGAGGAGAAGACAGGCCCGCGCAAGGTCCCGCAGTGCCTGTGCGTGGAACCACTGCAGGCCGCCGTAGGCGGCCAGGGAGACCGCGCTCTCCAGCGAGTTGAGCGCTGCCTCCGTCTGGCCCAGGCCCAGGTGGGCCATACCGATGCCGCGTATGGCGGAAATGGTGACGACGTGGGTCAGTCCGGCCACCTCCAGCGCCTGCTGGTAGGCCGTCAATGCGGACGCGGCCAGTTGCAGGCTGGCGTAGGCATCCCCCTGAGCCACCAGAGCGATGACGCGCGCGTCCCGAAAGCCCTCCTGGTTGAGGGTGGCGAAATCGGTCAGGCGCAGCACCGTGCCATAGTGGCCCATCATCGCGTGAACCCAGGCGGAGCAGGCCTTGCAGACGTAGGCGATCAGCGGTGATTCGGCCTGCTGGGCTGTTTGGAAGCCCTGTTCCGCGTGGGTGATCGCAGCGTCATACCGGCCCCGGTAGCCCAGCACCAGGCCGGTGAAGCCCTGGCTTGCGCCGACGTAGACCTGTTCGCCAGCGCGGGCGGCCATTTCCCGGGCCTGGGCGAAGTACCGCAGGGCTTCTTCCAGGTTGCCCTTGAGCATCGCGACCAGGCCGGCGTTGTGGAAGGCCTCACCGCGCGGGTCATAGCCCGGCCAGTGGCGGGTGTCTCCCACCAGGCGCAGCCCTTCGGCGATACTCGCCTGCGCGGCGTCCAGTTGCCCGGCTTTGGCCTGCCCCTGCGCCAGAGCGAGCAACGCCACGCCACGGCTCCAGTCGGCCCCGGCGGCCTCGAGTTCGCGGCAGGCGGCCAGAGAGTTCTCAATCATCGCGGAGATGTCGCCGCGGTGGGCGGAGACCACCGCAGCGCTCTGGAGCGCGTGACCGCGCAGGAGCGGGTCCTGCGTCCGATTACCCATCTCCATCAGCCGCTGCCAGACCGTGTTGGCGGCGTCGAAGTTGCCGAGCATGGTGTGAGCGGTCGCACACTCGTGATAGAGGTCGGCCAGGCGTTGTCGCTCGAGACGGATGTTATGTTGCTGGATGATCTCCATCGCCTGTTCGTAGTAGTGCACCGCCTCACGCAGCGCCCAGGAACCTTTGGCCCGGTCGCCGGCCCGGTGGAGGTAATGAACTGCTTTTTCCCACATCTCGCCGCCGCAGGCGTGGTAGGCCAGTGCGCTGCTGTGCTCCTCCAGGCGCCCACTATAGATCTCCTCCATCGCTGCCAACACACGCCGGTGGATGTTCAGCCGGCGGGTCATCAGGATCGCCTCGTAAGCCACTTCACGGATCAGGGAGTGGCTGAAGGTATAGGCGCGTCCTTCTTCCCCTTCCAGAGCGTAGTAGCGGATGAGGTTATTCTCCAGGAGCGTCCGCAGGTGTTGGTCCAGCAGGCTTTCATCCAGGGTGACTCTGGCCAGCAGTCGGCGGGTGAATATCCGGCCGATGACCGCAGCCTGGTAGAGCGTCTCCTTCACTAACGGGGGAAGATGGTCCACGCGGCTGGTCAGGAGGATGCGCAGGGTGTCGGGGATCTCGATCTGCTGCAAGGGGTGTGTTGCTCTCCACTGACCGTTCTGTTCGATCAGGATCCCCTTCTGGATCAGGGAACGCAGAGTCTCCTCGACGAAGAGCGGATTCCCTTCAGCGTGTTCCAGGATCTGCCTCTGGATATCGTGGGGGACCACGCCGCCTTGCAGCAGGTTCCGGGTCAATGTGATCGTCTCGTCTGGGGAGAGCGGTATCAGGGAGATGTCGCTCCAGTCCACTTCGCCCGGCTCCAGAGGCTCCTGCCCCAGCGCTTCGCGGATCGGCTGACGGGAGAGCAGGATGAAGAAGCAGGGGACTTCCGTGGTGAGCGGCAGGAGGCGGCGCAACATCTCCATCGTGCTGGGGTCGGCCCACTGGAGGTCCTCCAGGACGACGACGGTGGGGCGCTGACGGGCCAACCCGGCGAAGAAGAGGCGCAGGGTCGTCAGGGTATGTCCGCGTACCCCTTCCGCGGAGAGGGCGTCCAGCACCTCTGCCGATTCAGGGTCTGGTCGCACCTGAAGGAGGTTCAGGATGAAGGGATAGATCTCCCGGGCGGAGTCGGGCAGCAGCAGTTTCAGTACCTCCAGGACCTGACGTCGTATTTCCTCCTCGGTCTGTTCCTTCACGCCAGCCCAACGCCACAGCAGGTCCTGAAAGGGCAGGAGTGGCTGGTGGTTGTTGTAAGAGAAAGCGTGTCCTTCCAGCCACTGCAGGTCGGGATAACGAGAGCGCACTTCCTCCACCAGGCGGGACTTGCCCAGGCCGGCCTCACCGGTGATGGCGATGACCCCGCCGCGTCCTGCACGCAGGCGGGCCAGGCCGCTTTCCAGAGTGTGCAGTTCTTCCACGCGGCCCACCAGCGGCGAGGTAAGCGTGGCCATCGGCCAGCCGCTGACGTGCTCTTCCCGTCCTCCCACCAGCAGGTAGATCGGCATCGCATCCATCCGCCCGCGCACACGCAATGGGGGGAGCGGGAGGAAATCGAACCGCGGATGGGCCTGGCGGTAGGTGCTCTCGCCCACAAGAATCTGCCCCGGTTCGGCCAGGTGCGCCAGGCGGTTGGCCAGATTGACCGCATCGCCCATCACCGAATAGGCCGCCAGGCCGACCTCGCCGGCAAAGACGTGGCCGGTGTTCACGCCGCAGCCGAAGGTCAGCGGTTGCGGCAGGTGACGCCCTTCGGTCTCGTTGAAACGCTTCAGGGCACTGGCCATCTCCAGGGTTGTGCGCAGCGCCCGCACGGTGTCGTCTTCATGGGTCTCCGGAGCGCCGAAAACGACCATGATCTCCTGCCCGACAAACTTGTCCAGCGTGCCGCCGTATTTGTAGATAGGGGCAGCCAGACTCTCCAGGCAGGAGTTGATCAGTCGCCGTGCGTCTTCCAGGGGAAGATGCTCGGAGAGGGCCGGGAGGCCAGGAAGACAGGCGAACAGGACCGTCACCAGACGGCGCTCGCCGGTCACGGGGTAGATGGGAGTGGAGACGCCATCTCGGGAGATTCGCTGGCCGCACTGGCCGCAGAAGGAGAACAGGTCAGGGTTCTCGAACCCACAACGAGGGCACTTCACCCGGCGGCTCCTTTTCGATGTGAGTTGGACAGACAGGTTCTGGTATCAATCGGGTTCAATCGTGTGACGCGAGCCAGCGAAGCGATGTCGGCTATGTAGAGGGAGTGTCACCGACGATACATCTCCGATGCCGGAGCGACGGCCAGGAGCACCGGCAGGCGCTACCACCAGGGTCGGAAGGAGGTGCTTGTCGTTGCTGTTATGCCCTGATGTTCAACCTGCACTTCGACGATGACCCTCCGCCCCATCGGGGAGGGTTGGAGGGGGAAGCTGACCTGAGAGGTGCCTCGCGCGTCAGTTTCTGGCAGGGCATAGGCGACATCCTGATTGGCGTAGTGCACCACGATGGTCGGATGCGCTCCGCTCACCGGTTGCCTCTGCTCATCGGTTACGTAGACGTAGACTGTCTGTGGATTTCCGGGGCTGGCGAGGGCATAGCGCACCGCTGCGGAGAGGCGGAGAGAGCGCGCCACAGGCGTCGCCACCGTTCGTCCTGGCGAGATGATCGGAGGGGCCGGTTGCCGCATGCGCACCTCAGGGGGGATGTTGAAGCGATAGATCGCTTCCAGGCCCAGCGAACCCACCGTGACCCGGTCGTCAGGGGGGCGTTCAGGGCGCCATTCCATACGCATGCGCTGGAAGTACTGCACCAGGTACGGCCCTTCCGACAGCGGCTCGGAGATGGGGTAGCCGAAGACATCCAGCCCCCCACGCCGGTTAAAGAGGTCAAGAAAAGCGTAGGAAACGATGTGGCCCGTCTCCGGGAAGACCCGGTGCAGGCGGCCATTGGCTGGCCATTGTTCGCGCGGCACGGGAGGTTGGTGGTAACCCATCTCCTCACCCAGCAACCCCAACTGCACCTCATAGGGTGGAGGGTTCTCTGGATGCCATTCCATTCGTGCATTGTCGAAATACTGCACCCAACGTCCGCCGAGGCGTATTTCCTGGAAAACCTCGGTCTCCGGGTAGCCGAAGGTAGCCAGGCCTCCGTGGGCATTGAAGAACTCGAGGAAAGGGCCGCAGATGTAATGACCAGAACTGAAGTATTGGCACTCGTCCTGCGGGAAGGTCTGCTGGGACTGCTGAGCAGCCAGGAGCGGCGAGACGGACAACCCGGCGAGCAAGAGCACGATGAACCATACCATCCAGCGGGCGCGCATTTTGTGACTCCTCTCAAGCCAGGTCGAAACTCGACAAAATCGACCCACAACCCTCCGAACAACCCCCTGGCCGACGTACCCCGCGTCGGCAGGCGGCATTGGGATGCTGCCCTGCGGTTAGTCGGACAAGCACCCAGTAGTACATTTTACAACAATCTCTCTATTTTTGCAATAGGTTTAGAAGTTACGCAGTTGATCTTTATTGCCACGAATTGCACGAATTTCACGGATGGAGAGAAACGAAAAAAATCGTGTCCATTCGTGAAATTCGTGGCGAATTTCAAAGGTTTATCCGCCAACTGTGCAAGTCCTAAGGTTATTCAGGACACAATTACTCCCACTCGATGGTCGCCGGGGGTTTGGGGGTGACATCATAGACCACGCGGTTGATCCCCGGAACCTCGTTGACGATGCGGTTGCTGATGCGCGCCAGCAGGTCGAGATCCAACCGCGCCCAATCAGCGGTCATGAAGTCATCGGTAGTGACCACGCGCAGGGCGATCACCTGGTCGTAACTGCGACCGTCCCCCATCACGCCCACGCTACGCACCGGCAGGAGCACGGCGAAGGCCTGCTGGGTGGCGGCGCGCAGTAATCCCGCAAGTCGGAGTTCTTCCAGCAGGATGGCGTCGGCGGCGCGCAGGGTCTCCAGCCGTTCCCACGTCACCTCGCCCAGCACGCGCACGGCCAACCCCGGCCCGGGGAAGGGCTGCCGCCAGACGATCTCGTCCGGCAGGCCCAACACCTCCCCCACTGCCCGTACCTCGTCCTTGAACAGGTAACGCAGCGGCTCAATCAACTGGAGGCGCATGTGCTCCGGCAGGCCGCCGACGTTGTGGTGGGTCTTGATCCGCCGGGCAGTGGGCCGGTCGGGCGCCGCTGACTCGATCACGTCTGGGTAGAGCGTCCCCTGCGCCAGGAAGTCCACCTGCCCCAACCGCTCCGCCTGGCGCTCGAAGACGCGGATGAATCGCTCGCCGATGCGCTTGCGCTTCTGCTCAGGGTCGGTGACCCCCTCCAGGACAGCCAGGAACTCCTCCGTCGCGTCCACTGCCACCAGGGGCATCCCCAACCTGTCGCGGAAGGTGTGCACGACCTGCTCCGGCTCGTCACGACGGAGCAGGCCGGTGTTGACGAAGATGCAGGTCAGCCGCTCGCCGACCGCCCGATGCACGAGCGTGGCGGTGACGGCTGAGTCCACCCCCCCGCTGAGTCCGCAGACGACCTTTCCATCGCCCACCCGGTCGCGAATGGCCGCCACGGCCTCGTCAATGAACGTGGTGGGGGTCCAGGTGGGCGCGCAGACGCAGACCTCGATGGCGAAACGTCGCAGGATGTCCGCGCCGGCGGGGGTGTGGACCACCTCGGGGTGGAACTGCACCCCGTAGTACTGGCGCGTTGGGTCGCCCATCGCGGCGATGGGGGAGTTGTCACTACAGGCCAGAACCTGAAAACCGGGCGGCAGCCGCTCGACGCGGTCGCCGTGGCTCATCCAGACCTGCGGCGCGCCCCGCAGCGGGGCCAGGAGAGGGGTGTCTGCACCGACCAGTCTGACCTGCACCGGGCCGTACTCTCGCCGGGCGGCTGGCGTGACCTTTCCGCCCAACCGGTGGGCCAGGAGTTGCATCCCGTAGCAGATGCCCAGGACCGGGAGGCCGGTTTCCAGGACATAGGGGGGCAGGGTCGGCGCGTCGGGGTCGTAGACGCTGGCCGGCCCCCCGGAGAGGATGAAGCCGCGCGGGCGCAAAGCCAGTACCTTCCCGGCGGGCGCGTCCCAGGGGAAGAGTTCGCAGTAGACGTGCGCTTCGCGCACCCGCCGGGCGATCAACTGGCTGGTCTGCGAGCCGAAGTCCAGGACGGCCAGCGCGTCGTGCATCTCAGTCGGCCAGGATGATCCGGCCGTCGCGCATCTCGGCGATCGTCACCAGCGCCTCGATGGGCACGCCCAGGGAGGCCAGCACCTCTCGTCCTCCCTCGAAGCGCTTTTCGATCAGCACGCCGATGCCGGCCAGTTCCGCGCCAGCCTTCTGCACCAGGCGGACGAGTGCGGCGATGGTGTAGCCGGTGGCCAGGAAGTCGTCAATCACCAGCACGCGGTCGCCCGCATACAGGTATTCCGGCGAGACCATCAACAGCACCTCGACGCCTTTGGTATGGGAGGGGGCGCTTTCCACGTAGACCGGCTCAGCCATCGTGATCGGTTTGGTCTTGCGGGCGTAGAGGACAGGGACGCCGAGGACTTCGCCGGTGGCCAGCGCCGGGGCAATGCCGGAGATCTCGGCGGTGAGCACCTTGGTCACGCCTGCCCCGGCAAAGCGGCGTGCCAGTTCCTCGCCAGCGTGGCGGAGGAGGAGCGGGTCAATCTGGTGGTTGATGAAACCATCCACTTTGAGAATGCCGTGCCCCAGGTCCTTGCCCTCTTCCAGGATACGGCGCTTCAGTTCCTCCATAGGCCCTCCTGACCGGGTTGGCAGCGCTCAACGGTGACGGCGAACCGTCAGCCGACCCGTCCTCAACGCAAGCAGCGGGCGACGCCAGAGGTGGAAAGGGGTGCCCGGTAAACGGAGGAGGGGCGCGACACAGTCACGCCCCTCTGGAAGTACCCCCGGCAGGATTCGAACCTGCGACCTTTTGGTCCGCAACCAAACGCTCTATCCAGCCTGAGCCACGGGGGCACGGTCACGCTACGCTGGCGGGGAGGCAGGGATTCGAACCCTGGGTCGAGTTTTACCCCGACAACCGCTTAGCAGGCGGCCCCGATCGTCCACTCCGGCACCTCCCCCTTACGGCTATGCTTTTGTTGAGCGGAGGCAGAGGGATTCGAACCCCCGGTGACCTCACGGCCACAACGGTTTTCAAGACCGCCGCCATCGTCCACTCGGCCATCCCTCCCGGAGGAGGGAGGAGGGCTCCCCCCTGCGACGCCCACATTCTACCACGCTATGCGGCGGCTGTCAATCTGCGCCGATGACGGTGATCCCCCCCATCCATGGGCGCAGCACCTCTGGCACGACCACCGACCCGTCGGCGCGCTGGTAGTTTTCCAGCACGGCGATCATCACCCGCGGCAGGGCCAGGCCGGAGCCGTTGAGGGTGTGTACCAGGCGCGGACGTTCTCCGGGCTCAGGGCGGTAGCGGATATTGGCCCGGCGCGCCTGGAAGTCCCCGCAATTGCTCAGGCTACTCACCTCCAGCCACTCCGCGCAGCCCGGCGCCCACATCTCGATGTCGTACGAGCGGGCGGCGGCGAAGCTCAGGTCGCCCGTGCAGATCTGCACCAGCCGGTGGGGGATTTCCAGCCGGCGGCAGATGTCGAGGGCGTGCTCGATCATCTGATCCAGGGTGTCATCACTCGTTTCGGGGGTGGTGAACTGGTACATCTCCACTTTGTCGAACTGATGGCCCCGTTTGATGCCGCGCACGTCCCGTCCGGCGCTCATCCGCTCGCGGCGGAAGCACGGGGTGTAGGCGACGTAGCGCAGCGGCAGGGCCTCGGCGGGGAGGATCTCGTCGCGGTGGAGGTTGGTGATGGGAATCTCCGCCGTGCCCACCAGCCAGATGTCATCCTCGGCGTCGTGGTAGATGTTGTCGCGCAGTTTGGGCAGTTGCCCGGCCCCCCACATGCACTGTTCTTTGACCACGAAGGGCAGGTAGACCTCGCGGTAGCCGTGCTCGCGGGTGTGCACGTCGAGCATCCAGGCGATCAGCGCCCGCTGCAGCCGCGCTCCCGCTCCCTGCAGGACGTAGAAGCGGCTCCCCGCCAGTTTCACCCCGCGCTCGAAGTCGAGGATGCCCAGTTCGGGCCCCAGGTCCCAGTGGGGCAGCGGTTCGAAGTCGAACTCCGGCGGCGTCCCCCAACTGCGCAGGATAACGTTGTGGGACTCGTCGGGTCCCACAGGCACCGACGGCTGGGGGATGTTGGGCAGGCTCAGCAGCATCTGTTCCCGCTCCTGCTCCGCCTGACGCACCTCTTCTTCCAACGCGGCGATGCGGTCGCCCACGGCGCGCATGCGCTCGATGAGCGGCTCGCGCCCGGCAGGGTCTTTCATGCGGCCGATCTCTTTGGAGACGCGGTTGCGCTCGGCGCGCTGCTCCTCCACCTGGGCCAACAGGTTGCGCCACCGTTCATCGGCCGCCAGGACGCGGTCCACGATCTCGGGAGACTCGTTGCGGGCAGCCAGCGCCGCGCGGACGGTTTCTGGCTCTTTGCGGATCAGACCGATGTCAAGCATCTTGCGCCTCCTGGTGTGGCTGTCCTTCCGCCTCCCGCGACCGCAGGTGCGGGAAGAGGATCACCTCGCGGATGGAAGCGCGGTCGGTGAAGAGCATGACCAGCCGGTCCACGCCCAGGCCGAAGCCGCCGTTAGGGGGCATGCCGTACATCATCGCCCGGATGTAGTCCTCATCCAACGGATGGGCCTCCTCGTCGTCAGCCCCATACAGCCGCCCCATCTCCAGGAAGCGCTGCTCCTGGTCGAAGGGGTCGTTCAGTTCGCTGAAGGCATTGCCCATCTCGATCCCGCCGATGAAGAACTCGAACCGCTCGACGTGGGTGGGGTCGTCCGGCTTGGCCTTGGCCAGCGGGGAGATGTCCCGCGGGTAGTCGTAGACGATAGTAGGCTGGATCAGGCGCGGCTCGACGATGCTGCCCAACAGGCTCTTGTCAATCATCTTCCCCCAGGTTGCGCCGGGGTCGGGCTGACGGCCGGCCGCCCGCAACGCCTGGCGCAGCGCTTCGGCGGTGGGATAGGCCAGGTAGTCAATGCCACAGGCCTCCAGGATCGCCTGACGCAACGTCACGCGCCGCCAGGGAGGCGTCAGGTCCACGGTGTGACCCTGGTAGGTGATCTTCATCGTTCCCAGCACCTCCTGGGCCACGGTGGAGATCATCTGCTCCGCCAGTTCCATAACGTCCCGGTAATCGAGGTAGGCGGCGTAGAACTCCAGCTGGGTGAACTCGGGGTTGTGCTTGAAGGAGACGCCCTCGTTGCGGAAGTCGCGGCCGATCTCGTAGACGCGGTCGAAGCCGCCGACCAACAGACGCTTGAGGTAGAGTTCGAAGGAGATACGCAGGTAGAGGTCCTGGTTGAGTTGGTTGTGGTGGGTGGTGAAGGGACGGGCTGCCGCGCCGCCGTAGATGGGATGCAGAATCGGTGTCTCCACTTCCATAAAGCCGCGTCCATCCAGGAAGCGGCGCAGCGCAGCGACGGTGCGGGTGCGGACGCGGAAGAGTTCGCGCACCTCCGGGTGGACCGCCAGGTCGGCGTACCGCTGGCGGTAGCGCTCTTCGACGTCGCTCAGGGCGGAGTAGCGGACGATCTGCTCGCCGACCCGCTGCTCCTTGCCCCACGGCAGGGGGGTGATGCTCTTGGCCAGCATGCGCAGCCGCTGCACGTGGACGGTGATCTCGCCAGTGCGGGTGCGGAACATCCTCCCCTGCGCCTCGATGAAGTCCCCCAGATCGAAGTCCTGCTTGAGCGTCTGGTAGGTCTCCTCGCCCAGTTCGTTCACGCGCAGCATGAGTTGCAGTTTGCCGCTCTCGTCCTCGATATGGGCGAAGGAGGCCTTGCCCATCACGCGCAGGCTGCGCAGTCGTCCGGCGACGGTGACCTCCACGCCCTCGCCCGCGGTCTCGAAGGCGGCCAGGGCCTGGGCCAGGGTGTGGGTGCGCCCGGCGCGCGCCGGGTAGGGGTCCCACCCCTTTTCTCGTAGTCGTTCCAGATTTTGCAGGCGTTGCCGTTCCAGGTCATTCAATTCCATAGCAGCCTGCCTCCTGTCACAAAAGCGATATGAAAAACGCCCGCGCTGCCAGGTGGGCGGGCGTTCGTGCGGTGGGGCGATTGGCCCACCCCGATGCGCCTTTCGTTCAGTGGATCCCGACGATGCGGAAGGTCAGCATGCCCGCAGGGGCCTGGACCTGCACCTCATCTCCCACTTTGTGGCCCATGAGCGCCTTGCCCAGGGGAGACTCGTAGGAGATCTTGCCTACAGACGGGTCTGTCTCCGCCGAGCCGACGATGTGGTAGGTCTCTGGTGCGCCGTCCTTTTCCACTATCGTCACCCGGCTGCCCAGGCGGACCGTCTCTTTCCCCCCTTCTTCCTGGATGATCTGCGAGCTGCGCAGGAGACCCTCCAGTTCCAGGATGCGCCCCTCGACGAAGGCCTGCTCGTTGCGCGCGGCCTCCAGTTCGGCGTTCTCCAGGAGTTCCCCTTCTGCCAACGCCTCATGCAGGCGGCGAGCCACCTCCTGCCGGCGCACCGTGCGCAGGTAGTTCAGTTCGGCCTCCAGCTTTTCGTATCCCTCGCGGGTCAGGTAAACCAGATGTTCGCCCATAGCCCCCTATGAGTGACCCTTATGATGACGCAACAGTTCTGAACCGTCACTGGATAACAATGAAAACCCGCTATCGCACTCCGCCCGCCCATGCAGGGCGGGTGGAGTGACGGTAGCGCGGGTTTTGGCTGATCCGCTGCAGGGTGACTGCTCCTTGAGTGCGGCGGATCAAGACACGTCACGATGGAGCAAGAAGAAGCCCCCTATTGAGGGAATGGCGTCTTATTATACCTCAGACTGCTTTTTTTGTAAAGCAGCATGCCCGGGTAGATGTGTCCCAATTTGTAGGACAACTGCGAGCAGTTGTCCTACAAATTGGGACACACCTGCCTGGGTCCTGCGCTATCCCTCGATCTCTTCCAGTTCGGCCCGCAGCCGGGCGTGGCTGGCCTTGGTCACCGGATACCAGATCAGCAACGGCAGGCTGAGGATGAGGATGATCGAGGGAATCAGGCCGAAGAAGAGCCGAATCCCCAGCAGGGCTATGTCGGTCTGCGGAACCCCGGCCACGTAGCCGAACAGGGCCAGCGCCCAGCCGCTGACCGCTACCCCCAGCGCGTTGGTGAATTTGCTGAGCAGGGCCCACACTCCGTAGTACGTGCCTTCCCGCCGCTCGCGCGTTTCTTTCTGGTCGTACTCGACCACGTCGGGCAGCATGCTCCAGGGGAAGACCCACTGGGCGGAGAAGCCGAAGCCGGCAACAAAGGCGATGACGTAGATGATCGGCGTGGGGCGGTGCGGCAGGAAGAAGGTGCAGATGACGGCCACGGAGGCCACAAACAGCCCCAGGGCGTAGGCGGGCCCCTTGTTGATCCGATCGGAGATCACCTTCCAGGGGAACAAGAAAAGCCCCACGCTCCCCAGCATGATCAGGAGGATGAGCGAGACCTGGGCTTCCATGTTCAAGTGATAGGTCACGTAGTACGGAACCAGGCTGGTCATCAACGTGAAACTGAAGCTGCTGATGAAGAAGGCTGCCATCAGGCGGAGGAAGGGGCGGTTGCGCAGCGTCTGTACCAGCGCGGAGAGGGGAGGTAAGCGGGAGGAACGCACGCCCTCTGCGGTCCGCTCACGGACACCCAGCCCCGTAGTGAGGACGGTAGCGGCGGCGATGAGGCCCAAAACGCCGCCCATGCCGCTATAGGCTGCCCGTTCCGGCCAGCCCAGCAGGTCCCGAAACAGCCCTGCGATGACCGGCGTGGCCGCTGCGCCGAGGATGTAGCCGACGACGCTGAACACCATCCGCACAGCGGTGAGGCTGGTGCGCTCCTCGTAGTCGTGTGTGAGTTCCGGCGTCAGGGCGTAGTAGGGGACGCTCACGAGGGTGTGCAGCGTGTCGAACAGCAGGAAGGAGAGCAGGACGGCGAAGAAGGCCGTGGCACCGGTAAGGCCGCCGGGTATGGAGAACAGCAGCCAGGTGACCAGGCCCAGCGGCACGGCGCCGAACAGCAGGTAGGGGCGGCGCCGTCCCAGCCGCGTGCGTGTCCGGTCGGAGTAGTAGCCGAAGAGGGGGTCATTGACAGCATCCCAGGTGAGTTTGCCCACCATCAGGGCCAACCCCGTCAGCGCCGGATCGAAGCCCAACACGTCGGTGTAGAAAAAGAGCAGGAAGAACTGTAGGGACGCGGTCAGCATGGCAATGCCGCTGTCGGCCACGCCGTAGAGGACCTTGGAGCGAGCGGATAGCCTCTCCGTGAGAGCGTTCATCAGCCTCGAGCCTCCTTTCCTTGCGTCTGCTCACCTTCTCGTCGTTGCGGGCCGCCCTGAGCGGAGCGAGCACAGCGAGCGGAGTCGAAGGGCGACCCGCAGTGCACCAAACGGCCTGCGGAGGTCATCCGACCTCATCCGGCCGCACCTCCCGGCCGCTGCAGGCCGAGACGTGAGCCGCAAGGGTGAACTGAAGCACCGCTTTCCCGGTCAGCCCATCGAGGACGGGCTGCCCGCCGCTCGTCAG
Source organism: Anaerolineae bacterium (assembly GCA_034434635.1). Taxonomy (GTDB): domain Bacteria; phylum Chloroflexota; class Anaerolineae; order B4-G1; family DUEL01; genus DAOTYX01. Next base: position 27,155 of record DAOTYX010000118.1, read on the forward strand.
CGCCTGGATCAGATGACGGGTGCAGTCAATGAAACTGTCGTGCCATTCCACCCGCTCGACCGGGATGGGGGTCGTCTTCCCGTCGCGGAACAGCATCAGCGGCGGAAGGTCCACCGTTCGGGCCGTGCAGCGGTTGACGAAGAGGATGCCGCGATCCCCAATGACCTCCACACGGTCGTCGTCGGCGTAGTAGAGCGAGTCCATGACCATGTTCGGGGTGTGGGCAAAGTCCATCACCCCGTAACGGCGGGGGGTCTTGAACTGGAACATGATCACCGCCGGGGCGTCCAGGTACTTGGTGGGCACCACGCGCGTGTGGTCGATCCAGGCGGTGACCCGCTCTACCGGGCCCATCAGGTGGTAGGCCAGCGAGAAGATGTGGTAGCCGTGGTCGAAGACCAGAGGGCCCCCGCCGCAGCGCTGCTCGTCGAAGCGCCAGACCCAGGCGCTGATGGGGACTTTCCATCCCGTCGCGCTCTTGCCGGTGTTCACGTGCAGGCGGATCATCTGGGGCTCGCCGATCTCGCCAGCCTCGATCATCTCTTTGGCGCGCACGTGCGGCGGGTAGAAGACGAAGTTCTCATAGACCCGCAGCACCACGCCGGCCTGCCGCGCCGCCGCGATCATCTGGTCCGCTTCACCCGCGGTGAGCGCCATCGGCTTCTGCACCGAGACGTGCTTCCCGGCCTGGCAGGCGGCGACGGTCATCGGGCAGTGCAGGTCGTGAGGTACCAGCAACTCCACCAGGTCGACCTCGGGATCCTCCAATACCTGCCGGTAGTCCGTGTAGACCCGCTCCACGCCCCAGGCGCGGGCTTTTGCCTGGGCGCGTCGCCGGTTGGTGTCGCACACCGCGATGATACGCGCCTCCTCCAGCCCCTGGTAGCCCAACTGATGCAGGTCAGAGATGCGGCCGCAGCCGACAATCGCGACGCGAACAGGAACCATTCTCTCCTCCCGAGACCTGAGATGACCTCGCCGCCCTTCAACTGCACTCGCTCCGCTCGGGGCGGCCGGCAGCGCCTACTGCTCCTCCGCCCGTTCCCGCTCATACCGCGCCCGAGGCTCCGCAAGGTAGGCAGGCACAGGCACGTCCCACCAGCCCACCGCTGGGCTGCCGGAGAGGGGGTAATCCCGCTCGACCATGACCTCCACGACGGCAGGACGGCCAGAGGCGAAAGCCCGCTCGAGCGCAGGGCGGATTTCATCAGGGGCGGAGATCCGCTCGGCATAACAGCCAAAAGCGCGGGCCAGCGCGGCGAGATCAGGCGAGATGGGTCTGCCGTCCTTCAGGAACTCGGCGCCCATGGCGCGCTCCTGACCGTAGACCGCCGCTTGCAGGTCGCGGATGGCGATCCAGCCTGCGTTGTTGGCCACTACGTAGACGACGGGGAGATCGTACTGTACCGCCGTCGCCAGTTCCTGAGCCGTCATCAGGAAATCCCCGTCCCCCACCAACCCCACCACCTGCCGGTGTGGGACGGCCAGTTTCACACCCAGCGCAGCCGGAACCGCCCAACCCATCGTGCTGAAGCCGCCTGTCGTCAGGTTGGTCTTCGGTTCGTAGACCATCGCTTCCTGGAACCACTGGGCCTGGGTGTTGCCGGAGGAGGTCAGCACGATAGCGTCCCGGTCGAGGAAAGCGCGCACCTCGGCGATGAGGCGGGAGATGGTGACAGGGGAATGGTCCGATGTGGCAAGCCCGCGCACGTGGGCCAGCCATTCTTCCCGTAGATGCTGTATCTCGGCGAAGTAGTCACTCGTCCGATCGTCGCGCGGGGCGGTGTGGGCCTGTAGCCATTCCAGAAGAGCCGCCAGCGCGGCCCTGGCGTCCGCCACGATGCCCACCTCCACCGGGTAGTTCTTGCCAATCTCGGCAGGGTCCAGGTCAATGTGGATCAGGCGGGTGGGCGGGATAGCGTAGGTCGCACCCTGGCGATACGAGGAGGTGGACTCGTCGGCGAAGCGCATCCCCACCGCCAGCAGCACGTCGGCGCGGGAGGTGAGGGCGTTGCCGCAGGTGGTGCCCTTGGACCCGCCGTGCAGGCCAGAAAGCGGGTGGTCCTCCGGGAAGGCTCCCTTGCCCATCATCGTGGTGACGACCGGCGCGCCGAGGAACTCGGCCAGGGCGCGCAGTTCCTCCCACGCCTGGGCAGCGATCACCCCACCACCAGCGACCAGCACCGGACGTCTGGCATCGGCCAGCAGCCGTCCGGCCCGCTCGACGAGGGCCGGGTCGGGCAGGACGCGGGCGACTGGCTGGCTGCTGTCCAGGCTTTCGACGTCCACCTCGGCAGCGTCGCACTGGACATCCATGGGCAGGTCAATAGCCACGGGGCCCCGCCGGCCGGCGAGCATCTCGATGAAAGCCCGTCGGAGGATGCGCGGCAGTTGGTCCACCCGCGTCGCCCGCCAGGTGCGCCTGGTGACCGGCTCGAACAGGCTGAGGCTGTCCGCATCCCGCTTGCGCTCGATCTCCTGCAGGACGCCCCGCCCCGCCATGTGGGTGTGGCTGTTGCCGGTCAGCACGAGGACGGGGATGGAATCCACATAGCAGGAAGCCACACCGATGAGGGTGTTCATCGCGCCGGGGCCGATGGAGGTGAAGACCGCCAGGGGGGTGCCGGTCACGCGATAGTAGCCGTCGGCCAGATGGACCGCACTCTGTTCGTGTCGCACCTGCAACATCCGAACCCGGCCTTCGTAGCGCAAGAGGGCGTCAACCAGGCCCAGGCACCCATGCCCTGGGATGCCGACCAGGTAGGGGACCTGATGTCGGATGAGGGACTCCAGGACGATCTCTCCGCCAGTCAGTCTCATCAGGGGTCTCCTTTTTGCGCCTTTCGCGCCTTTCGCGTCTTTCGCGTCCTTTCGCGCCTTTCGCGTCTTTCGTGCCCTTTCGCGTCTTTCGTGCCCTTTCGCGCCTTTCGCGTCTTTCGCGTCCTTTCGCGTCCTTTCGTGGTCTATAGCTGCTCTTTGATCGCCTCGGCCAGGGCGCGGGAGATGCCCGGCACGGTGGTCAACTCCTCCACGCTGGCGGCGCGGATGCGCTCCAGCGAACCGAAGGCCCGCAGCAACGCCCGCCGACGCACCGGCCCAACGCCGGGGATGCTGTCCAGTTCCGAGGCCATGCTCGCGCGCTCCCGCCGCATGCGGTGGTGGCTCACCGCGAAGCGGTGGGCCTCGTCGCGGACACGCTGGAGGAGGAACAGCCCCTGCGATCCGGCCGGCAGGCGCACCGGCTCGGCCTGTTCTGGGAGGTAGATCTCCTCCTCCCGTTTGGCCAGTGCGGCCAGGGGCACCCGCTCGCGCAGGCCGAACGTGTCCAACACCTCCAGCGCGACCCCCAACTGCCCCTTCCCGCCGTCCACCATCAGCAGGTCGGGCAGCAGGGCCCAGGTCTGCATGCCGCGCGCCCCTTTCGTCTCCCCGGAGGTGGCCGTCCGCCAGCGCTCGAAGCGGCGCGTCAACACCTCGCGCATGCTGGCCGTGTCATCCGGCCCGCTAACGGTCCGCACGTTGAAGCGCCGGTAGTCGGACTTATGCGGCACGCCCTGGACGAAGACGACCATGCTGCCGGTCGGCTCGGTGCCCTGGGTGTTGGAGATGTCATAGCACTCGATGCGCGCCGGTCGCGCCGGCAGCCCCAAAGCGGCCTGCAACTCGTCCAGCGCCTGTTCCTGCTTGTGAGCGTCGCTCTCCCACTGGGCGCGCACCGTGGCCAGCATCTGCACGGCGTTCTCGGTGGCCATGCGCACCAGTTCCCGCTTGCGTCCACGGCGTGGCACCTGCAGGGTTACCCTGGCCCCGCGCTTGCGGCGCAGCCACTCCTCGATCACCAGCGCCTCGTCCACGGCGTCGGGGAGGATCACCTCCGGCGGCACGTAGGCGGCCTCCTCGTAGAACTGCTTGACGAAGGCGGCGACCACCGCCCGGTCTTCTTCCTCTTCGGCCCCTTCCAGCAGGAAGTACTCCCGGCCCAGCAGCCGGCCGCCGCGGATGAAGAAGACCTGGACGCAGGCGTTGCCGTCGTCGCGGGCGAAGGCGATCACGTCCTGGTCGCTGCCGGCGGCGGCGACGATCTTCTGTCGCTCCACCACCCGCCGCACCGACTGGAGTTGGTCGCGCAGGAGCGCCGCGCGCTCGAAGTCCAGCCCGTCCGCCGCCACGCGCATGCGCCTCTCCAGGTCGGCGATCACCTCTTCGCTGCGTCCCTCCAGGAAGCGCACCAGGCTGGCGATCATCTCCCGGTACTCCTCCTGCGTCACTGCGCCGATGCATGGGCCCAGGCAGAGTTTGAGGTCGTAATAGAGACAGGCCCGCCGGTCCTTCCCGCTGATCTCCCGGTCACAGGTCAGGTAGGGGAAGGAGCGGCGCAACAGGCTGAGCGTCTGGTGGACCGCGCCGGCGGAGGTGTACGGCCCGAAGTAGCGGTTGCCATCCCGCTCCACGCGCCGCGTCACCAGGACACGCGGGAAGGGCTCGGCCCAGGTGACTTTGATGTAGGGGTAGCGCTTATCGTCGCGCAGGCGGACGTTGAAGCGGGGGCGATGGGTCTTGATGAGGTTGGCCTCGAGGATCAGCGCCTCCAGTTCGCTGTCGGTGACGATGAACTCCAGGTCGGCGATCTCGCCCACCAACCGCCGCACCTTGGAGTCCTCCTGGGCAGACGGCGTGAAGTAGGAGCGGACACGGTGGCGCAGGCTGATCGCTTTGCCCACGTAGATGACCCGCCCCTGGGCGTCGCGCATCAGGTAGACGCCGGGGAGGGCGGGAAGGGACTGCAGCGTGGCTTCGATCGGCTCAGGGATCATCAGCGCTCACCCCAGAGACGGGGAGGCGCGGGGACGGCGAGACGCGGAGATTCCGCCGTCCCCGCGTCGAGGCGAGGTTGGCTCAGGACAGGCGGGGAAACGACACAAGGTGAGACGTCAGAACTGAAAACCGCCGGACTGTGAGATGTAATAGCCGGCAACGGCAATCACGGTCGCGCAGCAACAGCATAAGATGAGCACGCCGATGACGATGCCGATGATCAGGCCGGTTTTGCTCTTCTTCTCCTGGGCGGGCAGCGCTTCAATCGGCTGCCCCTCTGAACCGTAAGAAGGTGGTGTGTATGCCTCTCCCATTTTCCTGTTCTCCTGTTTGGTCTGGGTTTTACCCGCACCGCGAAGCGGTGTCAAGGGTCCTGATACAGAGACCTGGCCGGGAGTCATAGACCTTGGCGGACGCAACCCGGCGGACTCCCAGGCGCGGATTTCTCCGCGTCTCCGTCTCTCCTCACCGCCCCCACACTGCCATCAGGCCCGACAGCAGTTGTGTCAGCGCCAGGATCAGCCCCACCCCGGCCACGGCCAGTGCGGCGATGATCTGCCAGCCCCAACGGCCCGTCCGTCGAACCACCAGCCAGGACAGCCCCAAGGCCGCCAGGCTGCCCAGCCCCGGCAGCAGCGGGACGCAGGGCATCAACCCCAGGCTGGTCAGAGCCAGTCCCAGAGCGAAGAGGGCCGGGTTGGGCTGGCGAAGCCTAATAGTTGCCACTCCCCTGCAGGAACGGAACCGAGCAGAGGCTGCAGGCTGTCAACCCGCCGAAACCCAGCACTGGCAGGATCACGCCAACCAGCAGGGCAATGCAGCCGCTCAGGAGCAACAGGCCCAGGGTGATCCAGCCGATGATGATCCCGGCCTTGGCCATCCCTTCGCCGCCGAGCATCCCCTGGCTCTGGCGAATGTCATTCATAGCCTTGTAACCGAAGATAAGTCCCAGGATTGGCCCCAACACCGGGACAACCTGTACCAGCCCCAGCAGGCTGAGCACCAGCGAGGCGATCGCCATCCCGCTAGTCGGGCGGGCCGGTGGGTATGCATACGGCGTTTGTGACATGATGGGCTCCTTTACAGTAGATGTGCACCCAACTCGCTATCCTGCCGGCCAACCTGCCCCAGCAGGTGACCCTGTACCAGCATCGTCCACACCGAAATCGGCAGCGACGCCAGGCTCAGTCCCGCGCCGATCAGCCAGCCGATGAAGGGAATCCAGCCGATCATCCCGCCCACCGCGCTCACGACCAGACCAGCGGCGAGGCTGAGGCCGAAGATGATGAGCAGGATGAGGATGATCTGCCCGATATTGCGAATCAGGAGTCGAAGCACGTCCCCCACGCGCAGGCAGGCGCCGAGGCTGCCATGGGCGGCGTACTGCAGGAGCAACGCCGGCGTCACCAGCGACAGCAGGAGTGCGTATAACACCAACAGGCAGACCCCACCGGCGCTGAGCAGCCCCGCCAGGCCGGTCAGCATCCCCTGCACGTCCTGGTTCTGCCCACCCAACACAGGCAGCAGCCAGACCAGACCGACGGGGCAGGCCAGGATAATGGCTGGCAGGGCGTAGATCACGCCAGCGAGCCACACCATCAGCCCGTCCACGAAGTTCCGCCCCAGGTCGCTCCATTCCGGCAGCGGCCTCGGCTGGCCAGCCATCACGTTGCGGACGGTGGCGATGACGTAGCCCGAGATGGCCAGCGGGCCAAAGAACGGAATCAGCAAGATCAGCGCCCCCAGGAGTATCTTGCTGATCCAATTCTCATCCTCGAACACGAAACTGATCGCTCGACCGATGTCCATAAGGCAGTCTCCTTCGGCACAGACACTCCGTCAGACTTCACCCAAACCTGACCACTGACGACAGACCGCTGGTCACGCCTCGGCGATCGTCCGCCATCAATCGTCAGCGATCATGAGGCTCGCCGCCGATGTCGCCGGTAGAGCACCCACCAGGTGATGAACGCAGCGATGAGCAGAAGCAGCGCCAGCACCAGATAGGGAGCAATCACCGAGAGAAAAGAGAGAATCGTGGAGATGATGTCCTCAATGGCACTGACGACAGGTGTGCCGGCGCCGCCAGTGGCCGCGGCCAGCACCGGCCGTCCGCCCGACTTCGCCACGTGCACCCCGCCGGCCAGGATGACGCCGCAGATGGCGGCCAACACCGGGTGCAGGCCGATGGCCCGCGTGCTGGCGGCGAAGAGGATCGCCCCCGCCGCCGGGCGGATGACGGTGTGGATGATATTGTTCACCGTGTCGGCTGCGGGCACCTTGTCCACCAGGATCTCGACAATCAACAGCACCGCCAACACGCCGATCGTCCACCAACTGCTCAGCCAGGTCCACGGCCCCTGCAGGTCAATCAGACCGTTCGTCAGCCGGTCCACCAGGGCGATGACCAGCAGCGGGATGTAGGCGTTCAGCCCGGCCGACGTGGATAGGCCAAAGGCCATGGAAAGGCTCAGGAACGCCTGTACGACCTGCATATCTTACCCTCCGTCGCGGAATGGGACGACTCCATTATAGCCGAACTGCGCCAGGTGGCAACTGCAGACCCGTGGCGGGTGTTTCCCAAAACTGTCGGGTGGGCCAGGCCGTAAATTTGTGGGACAACTGCGAGCAGTTGTCCCACAAAATGACCAGCCCGACGAAATTGGGACACACCCCCCGTGACCATGACCGGTACGCAGACAGGTTGCGGCGTCGCCGCCCCGTGCTATAATCCACCGGCGTGATCACCAAACGACAACTGGGGATCTTCCTGGCGTTGGTGGGCCTGCTCGGCGCGATCGGCGTGGTCGCGGTGGACCTGCTGGGCGCAGGCGAATGGAGCGGCTTCGGGCCGCTGCAGCGACTGGGAGTGGGGGCAGGGGTTGGACTGATCGCCGTAGGTATCGCCCTCATCGCTGTAGGGAACCGTCCGGCATGACCGTGTGCTCTGTGAGCGAGACCCCCGCGCCGCCGAAGTCGGGCCCCCGACTCCTGAAGGGAGTGGCGGCAACCCTCATCGTGTTGGCGCTCATCGCCTTCATCGGCTATCTGGCCATTTATACCACCTACGCCGCAGCGTTGTTCCGCTGGCCGTACGACTACGACCAGGGAGAGGGGTTCGAACTGTACGACGCCATCCTCTACCGCCAGGGGGAGTGGCCCTACCGCGACAACGACATTTTCCCCTACTACGCCTCCAACTACCCGCCGCTGTTCCACCTGCTGATCGTCCCGCTGCTCCCGCTCTTCGGGGAGCGGCTGGTTGCCGGACGGGTGCTCTCCTTCGTCGCCACGCTGGTCACTGCCGCGGCGATCGGGTTGGCGGTGAAGAGGGACGCGATGGAATCACGCCTCCGCAGGGCGTGGGTGACGCCAGCGCTGTGCGGGCTGGCCTACCTGGCGGCGAACATCATCTACCAGATCGGCCCGCTCTGCCGGCTCCATCCGACGATGGTGATGTTCGAGACGCTGGCGGTGACCACCATTGCCGGCTTCCAGCACCCCCGCCATGGCCGACGGAACCTGCTGCTGGGGCTGTTCTTCCTCCTCTGCGCCGGTTACACCAAACAACTCGCTGTCTTCACCGTCGCTGCGGCCCTCGGCTTCGTCTTCCTGCGGGATGTCAGGAAGGGTCTGCTGGCCGGCCTGGGACTGGCGCTGGTGGCCGGGGTGTTGTTCCTCCTCATTGACCGCGCCACTGCCGGCCAATGGATGCTCAACGTCATTCACGCCAACGTCAACGAGTTCGGTTACCTTCAGACCCTGGCCCTGCTACGCCAGTGGTTCGTCCTGCATCCGGTGTTGATTCTCCTCTCGACCGGGCTACTGGCCTACGAGTTATTCTGGGGCCGCCTCTCGGTCTACGCATTGTGGTTCGTCGCGGCGGTGGGGATGGGGCTGTTGAGCGGCAAGTGGGGGGCCGGGCCGGGCTACTTCAGCACCTCCATCGCCGCCGCCTGCATCATGAGCGGGCGAGCGCTGGCTCACCTGGAGACGCTCCTGGCCCGCCGCTGGCCGCAGGTCGGCGCGACCGTCGCCTCGCTGCTGGCCGCGCTGGCCTTCCTGGCGCAGGCCGTCTTCAACCTGCACATGCCAACCGCCGGGCCGGTCTTCGGCCCGCTGGCCCGCATCCTGGGCGTGGCCGACCGGACGGTGCAGGGGGACTGCACGACCTTCGCCTACACCGACAGCGGCGGCTACACGCAACTGGGCCATCTCCTGACCCCGGAGGACTACGCCGCCGGGGAGCGCATCATGCAGTACGTCCGCGCCGCCGACGGCCCGGTCTTCAGCGAGGAGGCGGCCTTTACCCTGCTTGCGGGCAAGCCGGTGGTGACCAATCCCACGCAACTGCTCAACCTGTACCACAATGGCCTGCTCGACACTTCCGACCTGGTGGCGCGCATCAACCGTCAGGAGTTCGGCCTGGTCATCTTCCGCGCCCAGTTCTACCCCCAACCGGTGCTGGAGGCGATCGGCCAGAACTACCGGCCCGTGGAGCACATCTGCATGAACGGCTTCTACTACCACATCCTGCTGCCGGATCGGTTGCTGGAGTGACGACGGACGACGGACCACGCAACACGTAACACGTAAAACGTAACACGTAACACGTAAAACGTAAAACGTAAAACGCCCTATTGGTGAGTGGCATGACCCGACATACCCATCTCAATCCTGCCCCCTTCTACCTGGAGGGGGGTCCCACTGGCATCCTGCTGATCCACGGCTTCACCGGTTCCCCGCCGGAGATGCGCTGGATCGGCGAGTACCTCAACCGGAACGGCCTCACCGTCGCCGCGCCGCTCCTGCCCGGCCACGGCACAACGGTGGAGGACATGAACCGCTGCCGCTGGCGGGACTGGACTGGCTGCGTGGAAACGGCGCTGGCCGACCTGCGCAGCCGCTGCGACCGGGTCTTCGTCGCCGGGCTTTCGATGGGCGCGTTGCTCACCCTCTACCTGGCGGCGCGCCACCCCGACCTGCCCGGAGTCGTGCTCTACTCCCCGGCGACCCGTGTGGCCGACTGGCGCATCCTCCTCACCCCGCTGGCGCGCTTCTTTGTACACACACTGCCCAAGAGCGAGGAGAGCGACCTGACCGACCCCGAGGCGGAGCAGCGGCTGTGGAGTTACGAGGAGTACCCCGTCCCCGCCGCGGCGGAACTGCTCCAACTGAGCCTGTGGGTGCGCCGTCACCTGCGCCAGGTGACCTGTCCGCTGCTCCTGGTCTACAGCACGCGCGACCTGTCCATCCACCCGCAGAGCGGCCCCTTCACCTACGAGCATGTGGCTTCGTCGGACAAGGAGATGCTGGTGCTGCGCAACTCCGGCCACGCGCTGACGGTGGACAGCGAGTGGGAGATGGTGGCCGAGAGGACGCTCCGTTTTATCACCCGCCTGGGAACCTGATCCGATGAGCGACCTCTTCGCTGCGCTGCCTGCGCTGCGCGCCTGCGGGCATCCGCTGTTGGCCGGACGGCGCTTGAGCCTGATCGGCGTCTCGGCCATCCTGCGGGACGAGACGGGGTACTACTTCGAGGTGAACAAGCCCGCCTACTGGGGCCGCCGTCAGGATGGCACGCGCTCGGTGGGCATCGGCGGCATCGGCGGAGGCGTCCGCGAGGGGGAGGGAGTGCTGGCCTGTCTGCGTCGTGAGGTACAGGAGGAGGTGGGCACCGGCTTCCGGCTGGAGGCTCCCGCGCGCACGGCGCTGCTCGAAGACTGGCGGGTGGCGGGCTGGCTGGAACTCTCCGCCGGGCGTGACCAGCCAACGCCCTACTGTGTCAGCCTCTTCCCGCCGCAGTTGGGGGGCGCGGAGATGCCCGACGCGCTGGCCATCGTCACCCTGCTGGGACGGCCCAAAGGCCAGCCGCGCCGCGGCGACCTGTTCGGCCTGCTGACCGTGGCCCCGTCGGCCGTGCGGGAGTTCCTGGGACGCCCAGAGTGGCCGCTGGCGGAGGCGCTGGCCCACCCCGGCCTCGCCTTCGACCTGGCGGAGGAGTTGCCGCCGGATTGTCGCCTGCGCCCCGTGCTCACCGCTCGCGCCTTCGGGGCGCTGTTGGAGGCAGGCTCACCCCTCCCCTAGCGTCTCCCTCGCCAGGTGGGCGACCACCGCGCGCAGGTCCTGTTCTTCCTCCCACACCCGCAGTTGACGGTCGGCGCTGGTCCCCTCACGCAGGATGACCCGCGCGTAGGCCAGTTCCACCTGACTGCCCAGCCGCTCAGCCACGTCGCCCAGCCAATCCAGCAGTTCGTCCACCCATTCGGCCACGCTCTGCGGTGAGCGTCCGGCAAAGAGCAGCAGACGCGCTCGCAGGCCGTAGCGGGCCGCCTGCCACTTGCTGACCTCGACGGCGAAGCGGCGCAACGGCGGAGGCTCCGACTCCTGGGCCAGTTTGACTACCAGCGCCTGCGTCCACGCCGCCAGGCAGACCGTCTCCTCGATCCGCGTGGGCATGTCGGGGATGCGCACCTCCAGCGTGGGCACCCGGGGGTTGGGGCGAGCGTCCCACCACAGGAAACTGGGGTCGGCTACCAGACCTGCTCCGGTCAGCATCTCTACCGCCGCCTGGTAGTCGGCCCACGAGGCGAAGTAGGGCGGGATGCCGGTGCGTGGCAGGGCGGAGAAGAGCACGGTGCGGTAGGAGTGCAGGCCGGTGCGCCAGTGCTCGAAGAAGGGGGAACTGGTGGAGAGGGCCAGGAGAAGCGGCAGGAAGGGGCGCAGGCGGTTCATCACCTGGATGCGCTGATCGGGGTCGGCGATGCCGATGTGGACGTGCAGGCCGCAGGTCACCAGCCGCCGGCCCACCACCTGCAACTCATCGGCCAGGGCAATGTACCGCTCTCCCTGGGTGACTTGCTGCTGGCTCCAGGCGGAAAAGGGGTGGGTGCCGGCGGCCACCACCGCCAGCCCCAGGCTCTGCGCCAGGTCACGCGCCGCGCGGCGCATGCGCCGGACTTCGCTGCGCAGTTCCCCCGCCGTGGCGCAGATGCGCGTGCCGGTCTCCAGTTGCGATTGCAGGAACTCGGCGCGGAAATCCTGCACGCCGTCCCGACGGTCTATCTCCAGCAGCGAGTGAATGGTGGAGCGCAGTTCCCAGGTGCGCGGGTCAACGACCTGGTACTCTTCCTCCACGCCCAGGTCGAAAGGGCCTTCAACGTTCAGGCTGTCCCCCCACAGGTGGCGCGGCTTTCTGCCCCCGATTTACAGGATGCCGACCTGGCTGTAGTCGCCCAGGTTCATCTTGAACGCCTTGGGCTTGATGGGGGAGCGGTTGAGCAGGACGTTGCGCCCGATCAGGCTGTCCTGGATGCGGGCAGGGATGTCGCGGATGACGCTGTTCTCCAGGACGATGGAGCGCTCGATCTCGCTGTTCTCCACCGTCACATCGGTGTAGATCGAGGTGAAGGGGCCGATGTAGGAGTTGATGATGCGCGCCCGCTCGCCGATGATCGTCGGGCCGCGCACGACGCTGTTGATGATCTCCGCCCCCTTCTCCACCGTCACCCGACAGTCCACATCGGAGTCCCGGTCCACGAAGCCCTCGATCCGCGGCGTCAGTTCCTCCAGCACCATGCTGTTGGCCTCGAGCATCTCGTCGGGACGTCCGGTGTCGATCCACCAGCCGCGGTGGACGTAGGGGAAGACCTTGTAGTCGTGCTCCACCAGCCACTGGATGGCGTCGGTGATCTCCAGTTCGCCGCGCCAGGAGGGCCGAATCTCCTCCGTCGCCTGGTGGATGTGCGCGTCGAACATGTAGATGCCCACCAGGGCCAGGTCGGACGGAGGCTCTTTGGGCTTCTCCACCAGCCGCACGATGCGCCCCTCGCCGTTGAGCAGCGCCACGCCGTATTGCTCGGGGTGCTCGACGCGGGTGAGGACGATCTGCGCGTTCCAGTCGGACTGGCGGAACTGCTGGACCAGTTCGTTGATGCCACCCTGGATGACGTTGTCGCCCAGGAACATCACGAAGGGCTCATCCCCCAGGAAGTCGCGGCTGACCTTGACGGCGTGGGCCAGGCCGAGGGGTTGTGCCTGGTGGATGTAGGTGATGCGCGCGGCCCAGCGCTCCCCCTGTCCGACGGCGGCCTTGATCTCCTCGGCGGTCTCGCCGACGACGATGCCGATGTCGTCAATGCCGGCAGCGCGAATGGACTCGATGACGCGGAAGAGGATCGGTTTGTTGGCGACGGGAATGAGTTGCTTGGCGCGGGTGTACGTCAGTGGATAGAGGCGGGTGCCTTTCCCGCCACTGAGGATCAGTCCTTTCACAGCAAGCCTCCGAGTCTTGTCTGGCTAATATCCGCCCAGCACGGTCCCCCGTGGGGCGTGGGTCAGCACGGCTCCCACCACACGGACGTGGGCTCGTTCCAGCAGTTCACGTGCCTGCTGGGCATGATCGCGTCGGGTGTGGCCGGAGCGGATCACCAGCAGCACCCCATCCACCTTGCTGCCGAGAACCACGCCGTCGGCAACCGAGATCAGCGGCGGGGCATCGAAGAGGATGATATCGGCGCGAGCGCGCAGGGCGGCGATGACCTTGTCCATGCGCTGTGAGCCCAACAGGTCGGCGGGGTTGGGCGGCAGCGGGCCACTGGGCAGCAGCCACAGGTTGTCCACGCCGCTGGCCTGGAGGGGCGGGTCCGCCAGCGCCTCCGGCTCGACGAACATCGTGGTCAGCCCGCGCTCGTTGGGAAGGCCGAAGATCTCATGGAGGCCCGGCCGGCGCAGGTCGGCGTCCACCAGCAGGGTGCGTCGCTCTCCCTGGGCGATGGTCACGGCCAGGTTGGCCAGGGTGAGGGATTTTCCCTCTCCAGGGGCGGCGGAAGTGACCACCAGCGTCTCGATGGGCTTGTCCAGGCCGGCGAAAGTCAGGTTGGCCCGCAGGGTGCGATAGGCCTCAGCGGCAGGGGAACGGGGGTCGGCCACGGTGATCAGGTTGGGTACTTTGCTCATGCATATGCCTCCGTAAGTTACGCCCCTACGAATCCCGGGAATCGGTGGGTGGGATGGCGCCTAAGACGGTGACGTTCAGCCATCGGGCGATGTCGCCGGGGGTACGCACGATGCCGGATTCTACCCATTCCAGCAGGAAGATGATGATGAGGGCGATGAGCAGTCCGAGGACGGCTCCTGCGATCAGGACGATCGGGGTGCTCGGCGGCCAGGACTGGCTGTAGGTGGGCGCGTCGCGCAGCAGGGCATAGACACGGTCCTCCTTGCGTTGCCGCTGGTTCTCGCTGTCGCGCCACTCCAGCATCAGGTTGGCCCACTCCCGGGCGATGCGGTTGGCCTGTTCCCCGTCGGTGTCCTCGATCTCGATGCGGATGACCATCCGGTCGTCCTCCGCAGCGAAGCGGGCGTTGGAACGGAGTGTCTGCGGCTCCATATCCAGCCGCAGCCGGTTGATCACCTCCTGCGCCCAGGAGTTGGAGTCGGCCACGGTCATGTAGGAGCGCATCAGCGTCTTGGTGGACTGGGTGAGGCCCAGGTCGGCGCGGGCGGGTTGGATGACCACTTCCACCACCGACTGGTAGACGGGGACCTGGAGGCGGCTGAAGACCAGGGCACTCAGAGCGGTCGCCACCATCGCCACCAGGATGATCCACCAGCGCTTCTGCAAGATGCGCACGTATTGAAACAACTCCACAGTCATCACCTCCTGAGGGCCTGTCCGAACAGCCGCCGGGTGTCCGGCGGCTGAAGCCACAGGCTACGGTGGCGAAGGCCGCCTGCGCGGCCTGGCTCACCGCCTGTCCGAACGGCCGTAGGGCGGTATCCCGATGCCGCTTGCCAGCGCAGAGGGTGCGTCGGCTGCGGGGTCGCCCGGATCAGGTTCTATGAGATTGTACCACGCCATCGTCAGGTCACAAGTGGGCTGGAGGATGTCGCGGCTCAGCGCCGCCGGCTCATCCAGCGGGTCAGCAGCCAGGCCAGGAGGATGGCGACCGGGATGAACAGGACGGTGAGCAGGGTGGGGGAAAGGGCAGCCGGAAGCACCCCCAGGTCCCGCAGGCCGCCAAACAACTGGTTCGCCACGCCGCTCATGCCGAAAGCGGCGGTGACGAACTGGATGAAGTTGGTCATCTTCAGCCGGTTGACCTCGCTGCGGGTGCGCACCATCGTCACGACGTCGTCCAGCCGCGTGCGCACTGCGTCTACTCGCTCCGAGAGCGCATCGTGGGCACGGATAACCGCGCGGGCCTGGTCCAGCAGCGGACTGGAGCACATTGGGTAATCGCCAACCCGCTGTTCCCACCAGCGGCGTGCCACCCCGCTCAGGTTGTTGACGTTGGCGTTCATGGAGTAGAGGTCCTGGCGCAGTCCACGGGTAATGTTGGCCAGGTCCACGTACCGGTCAGCGACCTCGTTCAGCCATTCACCCATTGGCCGGATCGTGGCCTCTTCCATCCGCTGGCAGACGCGCTCCTCGATCTCGTTGACCTGCGCGTAGACACGCGGGTAGGCTTCGTAGAAGGAGAGCACCTTGTGATAGAAGAGGTAGGCCTGGGCGACATCGTCCACCGCGCGGGAGATGAGCGCGTCGGGCACCGGTTCGACAGGGAAGAGCAGGCCGCGTGGCCCCTCCAGGTTGAGCATGAGGCGCCGGACGTAGATCAGGCTGCGGGTGAATACGCCATCATCGAAGAAGGCGCGCACTGCCTCCTCAGGGAGGCGGTCCTGGCAGGTCAGAAGGACCATCTGGAACAGCGGTGGGGTGGGCAGCATGTCCGGCAGGCCTTGCGCCAGCGCGAGAACCGTGTCGAACGGAGCGCGCAAGTCGTCGGCGACGGGGGTGACCCAGACCTGGAGCAGGCAATAATCGTGTCCCAGGAGCAGCTTGGGGTAGATCTCGTAAGCGGTGTCGGCGGCGGGGGCATGGGCCAGTGCCATCTCTGGCGTCTGGTCGAGAATCTCTCCGCTGATCTGTTCGACGAAGGCAGCGAATCCTGCCTGCGCTTGCGCCTGGTCCAACCCTTCGTAGATGTAGCCGGTGATGCGCACGCAGGTGGGGGAGAGCGGCGGCTGGTCCTCAGCCACGTGGCATCTTCTCCAGCACCGCTTTGGTGACCTTCTCGATGCGGTTGAACTGCTCGACGGAGGTCACCGTCTTGCCCGGGGTGATGCCGCGGGTGGGTTTGCCGCTGGCGACCAGTGCCAGGAAATCCTCGATGCCCGCGTCCAGCGCCGCCGCGTCCAGCGCCGCGCAGGCGGCGGCGATGTGATTCAGCACGGCCACCCCGTCAGCGCCGTAGCGAGCCATCGTCTCAGGATTCTGCTCGACGTAGGCGATCAAGGCGGTAAACCGTTCGATGTTGTCCATTGCTGTACCCTCCAATCCCTGTCTATCAGCAGCCGGCTGGCGGCTGGCCTGCGGTCTCCCGTGACGGCTCCTCATCGCGGATGCGCAGCGTGGGATCGCCGTAGAGGATGAACGATGCCCACGTCACGTCGTTGGGGCGGGTCTGGCGAGTGTGAAGGCGGGCCTGACGCATGGCCTCGCCGATCATCTCGCCGCCCAGCAGGTGCTCGTAGAAGGTGACGGCGAATTCGGCGGCTCCCTCGTCGAAAATGGGCCAGAGCGTGCCGATGAAACCCAGCGCGCCGCCGAGGATGAAGGAAAGGGCTAACCCCTCCCCTTCGGAGCCGGTGTAGGTGATCTCCTCCTCTGCTGCCTCCCGGCCCGACTCACAGGCGTTGAGGAAGACCAGCGGGCGGCCGCGCAGCATGCGCTGGATGGTGTCGGCGATGAAGACGCTGCCGTCGGCCAGCACCAACCCGCTCTCGTTCGGCGTCTCGCGGTTGTAGAAGGCGTGACCGCTGTAGTGGATGACGTCATACTCGCCGCTGCGGAACGCCTGATGGAGGCGGAGGTTGGTCACCTCTGCGCCCTTCCAGACGGTCGCCTCCACCCCCTGCAGGCGGCTCATGATGAGGTCCACCTCCCGTTCGCTGGCCGGCAGGTCGCCAGCAGGGTTGGCGATGAACAGGAAGCGGAGCCTCTCAGCGCGCCGGTACTCGTTCCGGCGCGGGAAACGGTTCATAATCGGCATGCGGGCAACAGGGTTGCGCATGCACAGGAAATCCTCTCCGGTGTGCAGCAATTCCCACGGCAGTTCCAGGTCATCGGTGGCCAGCAGGACCGAGGTCTGGGCTTCGCGCAGATGCTCCTGGATGGGGACGGGAAGGAACAGGCCGTACATCATGTCGCCCAGGGAGGCCAGGGATTCGATGGCGCTGCGCATCCTGAGTTGGGTGCGCGGCCCGCGCATGCCGCCTTGCGTGCCGAAGAGCAGGTTGATCACCGTAGTCAGGTCGTCAATGGCCTGGCGCAGGTCCACCCGATCCTTGTACCCCACCTTGATGTCGCCCTTGATGGAGCCGGCGTCCCCCCAGCCGCTGCCGGAGATGTTGAGGATGACGTTGTAGCGGGTGACGTCCCCTTTCTCCGGCACGCGGGCCAGGGAGAGGGTGGTCTTCAGTTGGAGCGCGGCGGCCAGGGCGATGCGTCGCTCCAGCCCTTCACGCAGTTCGGTGAGTTGTCGGCGATCGAGCGGCGAGAGGCAGGTCCAGGCTTCCTCCCAGGCCTGGCGCTGAGCAGCCTCCTGGGCCCGTTGGAGCGCTGTGCGCCACTCTTCCAAAGTGCGGCGCTCGGCCTGCACCAGCAGACCGTGCCGTTCGGCGTTCTGCAGCGCCTCTTCCAGCGTCTCCACGTCCACCTGTGCGTCGGCCAGGCGGGCAGTGATTTCCTCTTCTCCTGCGGACGGCGCGGCGGGGGCGCGGGCGCCCAGTCTGGCGGCCACACGCGCCTGCAGCCGCTCCGGCGGTTCGACCTCTGCCAGAAGCGCCTCGAGCGGCGCGGCGTCCGTGAGCCGGCGCAGCGGATCCACGCCAGCAAGGCGGGCCAGAACCTGCGTCGTCGCCTCCTGTTCGGCGGCCAGGGCCGGGTCGTTGAGCAGAGCCAGGCGGGCCTGGAGGGTAAGGTACTCCTGGCGGTAGCGCTGGAGCACGGTGAACAGTTCGTCAATACGATGGTCGGTCTCCTGCAGGGCAGCGACCTGACGGCGCAGGGCGGTCAGCGCCTGTTCCGCCTCGTCGAATCGCTGGCCGGCCTGGGTGTAGTCGCCGGAGCGATAGGCAGCCAGGCCGGCGCGGATCGTCGCCTCGACGGCCTGCTGGCTGGCCCGCACCCCCTTCAGTTCGACGTGGGTCAGGGCGGAGGTCTCGCTGGCGATCTGCTTCAAGGCGGCGGAGAGGCCCGCGCCGCGCTGGACAATCTCCTGTCCCAACCGTTGCCGTTCCACAGCGTCCTGGCGCAGCCGGGGGATATCCACCCCTTCCAGCCGGTCCAGAGCCGCCTGAACCGCGGCGAAGGTCTGTTGCGCCGCCTCCAGGTTGCCGCGCTTGCGTGCGCCCTCCCCGGCCTTCAGTCGAGCGCGGAGGTCGCTGATCTCCCTGCGGACCGACGAGAGGTCCACAGCCAGACCGGTCAGGCTCTCGTCCACGGCTTTGACCCGCGCCTCGAGTTCGCGGCGCTGTCGGTCGAGGTCATCGCGCTGCTGTTCCTTGCGCTGTTGCTCTTCCAGGAGTTCCGCCACGTGTTGGCGGAGCGCTTCCGCGTCCTCCTGGGCGAAGCGGCTGGTGAGCAGGGAACGGGCCCGCTCCAGGTCACCGGCAGCCAGGGCGCGCCGTCCGGCTTCCAGGCGGGCCTGTACGCTGTGCCGGGCGGCGGTCACCGCGGTGGGGTCCGCCAGGGGTGCCTGGCGGAGTGCCTTTTCGGCTTCCTGGAGGACGGCGACCAGGGGAGCCTCTCCCTGCTGGAGGATCTGCGCCCGCTGTTGACGGTCGGCCTGGAAGGCGGCGAGGTGCTGCTGGAGGGCGGAGACTTCTTGCTGTGGGGCAGGGCCGGTGAGGAGGGTGCGGGCACGGTTGAGGTCCTTCGCGGCCAGGGCGCGACGGCCGGCGTCGAGGCGGGCGCGCACGGCCTGCAGGCAGTTGCCGAGGGCGGCGGGGGCTGGCTGGCCCGCCTGACGCAGCGCCTGTTCCGCCGCCTGCACCGCCCCTGCAAGGAGCGCGACGGCCTGTTGCACCTCGTCTGCGGCGGCCGTCTCGGCGGTCAACGGCGCGCCGCAGTGGCGGCAGAAGCGGCGTCCTGGCGGATTGGCAGTGGCGCAGCGGGGACAGTTCAGCCCGCCCGGCGCCGCTGCGGCGGTCAGCCGCGCGCCGCAACGGCGACAGAACCGGTTACCCTCCCGGTTCTCGGTTCCACAAGAGGGACACTTCACTGCACTGTCCAGACCACCGATCCGCTGATACTCACACCCATCTGCACGCTGATCTGATTATGGTTGCAGTCGTCTGCCCTGAGGTCATAGGAGCCAGGTGGAATGGCGGTGAATGTGCGGCTGCCGCCGGGGGGGATGGTCTCAGAGGAGCCCAGTTGGTCGCTTCCCCAGGTGGACTCAGTGGAGGGCGAGATGTAGACGTAGCAGATCGTCTGGCCGCTGGCGTTCTGGAGGGTGAGGGTGGCTCCGGACACGCCGGGCTGGGGTTGCGGTTGAGGTTGCGGTTGGGGCTGAACGATGGGCGGCTGGAAGTCGGAGCAAATCGTAAAACCGCCGACAATGGCGATACAGGCGACCACTCCTAACCCGATCAGGACCACGGCAGCCACAGCGACATAAATCCACACCTTCGAGCGGCCCTGGCGCGGCGGAGCGGGCGAGAGGTCCACCGGAGCGAATGGCGCAGGCTCGCCGGAGGGTGGAGGGATAGCCGCGCCACAGACGCCGCAGAAGCGATCTTCCTCATGTTCCAGCACGGCACCGCAATTGGGGCATGTCGCCATATCCTGACCTCCTCTCAGGCCTCCTGCGCCCTACGGCGCTTGTCGGTTGAGGGACTCAGCCAGGGCGCGGGAGCGACGGGCGGATGAGGACAGTATAGCACAGGCTGGGCGAGAAGTCAAAATGCGGTGCTGGCTGCCGACCGCACCTGTCAGGAGGCCGTCCCCCCGGCGGAGAGCCGGGGTCATCTCGCTACCGTGAGGGGCAGGACGAAAAGGGCCACGGTGATGACGGCGATCATCACCGTCAGCCCCCCGACCAGCCAGTTCTGCACACGCCGGTTAGCCCACTCCCCCATCACCCGCCGGTCGTTCGCCAGCACCAGTGCCAGCACCAGCAGCACCGGCAGCAGGATGGCGTTCAGCGACTGCGACAGCCACATAATGGGGAAGAGTGGGATCCCCGGAATCAGCACCACCAGGGCGCTGAAGGCGATGATGGCGGTGTAGAGGCCGTAGAAGATCGGCGCGTCACGCAGCCTTTGGTCCAACCCGCGCTCCCAGCCGAAGGCCTCGCACACGGCGTAGGTGGTGGAGAGAGGCAGCACCGAGGCAGCCAGCAGCGACGCCCCCAGCAACCCCACGGAGAAGAGATAACGCGCCCCGGCTCCGGCCAATGGCTCCAACGCCACCGCCGCCTGCTCTGCCGTCTCCACGGAGATGCCGTGCACATAGAGCGTCGCCGCGGTGCAGATGACGATGCAGGCAGAGACGATATTGCCCCAGGCGGCTCCGACGGCCACGTCGAGCCGGGTGTAGCGATATTCCTTCAAGTCCACCCCTTTGTCGGCCACAGAGGCCTGTATGTAGACGATTCCCCAGGGTGTGACGGTCGTGCCGATGGTGGCCAGGACAGCCAGGATGTACTGGGGATTGCTCTGGAAGGTAGGAATGACCGCCTGGCGCAGGATCTCCTCCCACGGGGGGTGCAGGATGAAGGCCGAGACCACATAGCTCAGCGCCGAGAGGCACAGCGCCAGCAGGACTTTCTCGACGTGGGTGTAGGAACCGCGCAGCACGATGAAGCCCACCAGCAACGCCGCCAGCGGGACGGCGACATAGCGGCTGAGGCCGAACATCTCGGCGCCAGCGGCGATGCCGGCAAACTGGGCCACCGTCGTGCCCAGGTTGGCCAGCAGCAGGCAGAGCATAGCGAAGGCCGTCACCCGCACACCGAAGCGCTCGCGGATCAGGTCGGCGGTCCCTTTGCCGGTCACGGCCCCCATGCGGGCTGCCATCTCTTGCACGATCACCAGGCCCACAGCCATTACCGCCAGCAGCCAGAGTAAGTGGTAGCCGTAGGTCGAGCCGGCCATCGAGTAGGTAGCGATGCCGGGCGCATCGTTGCCCGCGTTGGCAGTGATCAGGCCAGGTCCCAAGATGGCCAGGAAGAACCATATCCGCCGCAGCACGGAACCGGCACGGGATTTCAGGGTCATCGGAGGCCTCCTTCGCCGGTCAATACAGGCGCGGCAGACGCTTCTTCCACGCCGTGGGCAGGATCGTGTCCACGGCATCGTCCACAGTGACAATGCCCAGCATCTCGCCCGTCCGGCTGTCCACTACCGGGACGGCCAGCAGGTCGTACTTGGCCATCAGGTAGGCCACATCCTTCTGCGAGGCGTAGGGGTCGACGGTGACCGGCGATTCTTCGGCCTCCTCATCAAGTGGGCGGTCGGGTTGGGCCATGACCAGGTCGCGCAGACTGACCACGCCGCGCAGGCGCCGCTCGGGGTCGAGGATGTACACGTAGTACATCGCCTCGTCGTCCTGGGCATCGGGCGACCTCCGCAGGTAGTCCAGCGCTTCGGCGGCGCGCAGGCCCACCGGCACCCAGGCGAACTCGGTGGTCATGATGCCGCCAGCGGAGTCCTCGGGGTAGCCCAGCAGTGCCTGGACGTCCTCGGCGTCCTCGTCCTCCATCAGGTCTAGGAGGCGGGCGCTGGTCTCCGTCGGCAGATCGGCCAGCAGGTCGGCCGCCTCGTCCGGTCCCATCTCCTCCAGGATGTCGGCAGCCCGTTCGGGGGCCAGTTGGGAGAGGGCGGCCACCTGGACCTCGGGAGGGCTTTCCTCGAGGGTGTCGGCCAGGGTCTCATTGTCCAGCCGGGAGAGGAGGGCCTGACCGGTCCTGCGGTCCAGGTCGTTGAGGATCGCGGCGATGTCGGCGGGCGGCAGGCGGCTGATCCTCTCGCGCGAGATGCGCAACCGCAGCGGGTCGCCGTGCTGCAGGGGGGCGACGTCCTCCCAGGGGATCACGCTCTCGGGCAGGCGGCGGCGCAGGCGGCGGGCCAGCGCGACGGCGGGCCGCTCGACTCCCAGGCGCCGCAGCAACCCCCGGCCGCCCACGTCCACGCCGGTCAGGCAGAAGTGGTCATTCACCCGCGCGATCTGCAGGTCATTGACCCGCACCACGCGCCGCCCCTCGGTGTCCACGACCTGGCGGTCCAACACCCGCTCGCCAAGCGGCAGGACCTCGCCGTGCGGCGTGTAGGGGGTGATCTCCTCCCTGGGGACTCTGAGCACGACTTCGGGGAACAGTTCGCTGATCTGCTCGGCGGGGATCAGATGGGCTGGCGCGCCGTGGTCCTTCAGCACCAGCGCCACAACGGGGGGGAACGGCTGTTCCAGGTTTCCCACCAGGATGTCGGCGCACCGCCCAACGGGGCGGCTCCAGGCATCCCAAACCTTGCGACCTCGGACCTGGCTCAGGTACAACATGGGCTCCTCCTAAGGTGGGCTGTATCCCCGAGACGCCACCGGCCAGGCACGGAAAAGGGGCCGCGGAACGGAGTGCGGCCCCTGGCGGCTCACCACACCTCAGGAGGAAAGGCCGTCAGGCCGCTCCGCCGGACTCCTTTTGGGACGTGCAACGTTTTGACGGGTCTGCGGCGTCCTGCTTTGTCTCGTTAGTTTCTCTGGATGATTCAGACATCGCGTCTCACACGGCCTCGGCACGGCGAGGCTCTCTGGGCAAACATGAGCCCACAAGGAACGTATTATACCCGAGAGCGTGGGCTTGTCAATCGAAGGGTGGTAGGACAACTGCGAGCAGTTGTCCTACAAAGCGGCCAGTCCGAGTTGGGACACACCCGTGGTAACTGCTGAGGTTGGCGGCTATTGCAGTTTGGCGGTAATTACCTGCCCGGCTGCCCGCCACCGTGTGCCGATTGGAAATCGGCCTTTCTGGGTGCCTGCGGCGCCAGGCGTCGGCCTGCGCCGACGCGGAAACAGCGGTCGGCGCAGGCCGACCGCAGGCCGAAGGCCTGAAGCGGGCGACTTCAGTCGGCGGCAGCGCCGCTGCTATCGCCGGTGGGTCCAGCGGCGCCACCACGGCTCACGCGGCGAAGGCACAGCGGATGGTTCGATCTCGGAAGCAGGGAAGGGCGACGGCCGATGTTTCGTCGTCTTCTCCAGCGCCGCGAGCCGCTGCTGCAGCGCGTCCCGCTCGGCGCGCAAAGAGGTGACCAGCGCTGTTAGCCCTGCCACCTGGGTGCGGAGGGCGCCGTCGGTCAGACAGGCGGACTGATAGGCCTTCAGGAAGTCCCAGACCCGGCGTTTCATCACCGCATACTGCATCTCCATCTGACGCATGCGGCGCACCAGAAGGTCCAGTTCGTCCCGCGCTGGCGCATCATCCTGCTGGATCAGGGCGCGCGCCTTCTCTTCCAGAAAGGCCCCCAACCCCAGGGACAGCAAAGCCACGAATGCCTCTCCCCGGGGCCATTCCTGCTCTCTGGCCACAGCCTGAATCTGCTCCACCATCTCGGCGGTCAGATCTATGGAGACACGTACCAGGCCGCCAGGGAAGTATTCTGCCTCGAAATCCGCCGCCGGTATCTGGGCGCTGATCTCATCCAGCAGGTTTTCGCGGTGACTTTCATCCATCGGGTGTTCTGTTCTCCTCAGGTAAAGGCCGTACCGTCCGGTCCGCCGAAGAAGAGGGAGGCGCGCCGTGGTGCGTCTCGCTCGTCATCTGTCATTTCCTCGTGGCGGTACTGCCAGGTCTGCTTGCGAGCATATTCGCTCAGCGCCACCGAGAGCCGCTCCAGCCTGGCTTCGGTCGCGCCAACCAGAAAGCGCGCCTCGTCGGGATGGTCCGCCGTTGCCCGTTCGAGCGCCTGGCGCAGGTGGGGCAGGCAGAGGCCATCCGACGCGCCGTAAGATTCGCGGAAATCGGGGTCGGCGCAGCCCATGACCAGCCAGTGCATGTACCGTTCTTCGGCGTCGGTGCAGTGGACACACACGCGGCATGGTTCAGATGGGCTGATGCTGGTAGGTCGCCGGGCCGGCCCGGCCCATCCAAAGGCAGCCTTCAGGCGGGTCCACCCTCGCTGCCACCAGTGGGTGCACGGTTGCTGGGGGGCACGCAGGTGTGCTTCGAAATGGCGCAGGCCACCCATCACGCGGTGAACCAGGTTCTCATAGATGATGCTGACGCCCAACCCGCTGCCGAACTGGCTGATTTCGGTGTGATAGAGTTGCCAGGTGTGCTCCGGACAGAATCCCAGGCTTCGCAGCAGGTGCACACGCGTGGTCACGTCGTTCACGTTTTCCCAGAGCAGGCGGAAGATGTAGCGATCGGCCACCCTGCGCTTGAGATGGCAAATCGGGCACCCCGGCTGGCGAAACGCCTCCCTGAGTTCGATCCAGGTCAGCATCGGGATCTCGTGATCGTTCATCCCGTTCGGCGTTCTCCTGCCACGATGCCGGTCGCCCGTAGCCAGCTGTCTCCTTCCTGACCGAAGCCCTTGCCGATGAAGCAATAGTCGTATTTGCGGATCAGTTCCTCCAGTTCGCCTCGCAATCTTTCCAGTACTGAGCGCTGGAGGCGCAGCAACTCCTGGAGTTGGTCGGTGTTCTCGACCAGTTCCAGGGCGCGGGAGAAGTGGGGCACGCAGAGGCCGGACGTCTGCGACAGCGCGGCGATCAACGGGGCGTCGCTCAGGTACTTGAGCAGTGTGTGGATGGCGATTTCCTCCATAGCCCGCTGGTGAGCGCAGGCCGGGCACTCGGCGGTGGGGCGCAGCCGCTGAAGGACGTTCTGGGCACACTGCCGGGCGTTCTGGCCGGATGGCGTGACGCTGATGGCCTCCAGCACGGTGCCCAGCACGTCGTGTTGAATGATCGCCGTGCCCAGCACGACTCCGTGCCCCGCGGTGAACATCCAGGCATGAGTGTTGCAGAAGCCCCGGGCGTCGCGCAACGCTGTCCGCACGCCGAAGTCATTGACGCGCTCGTACATCGTGTCGTCCAGATAACTGCGCACGAATGCCAACGACAGGCGGCAGAGAGGACAGCCCGGTTTTGTGCACGCCTCGAGCAGGTCGGAGTACAGCCGGTCTTTTTTCGTCGTCTCCATGGACTTGTCCTGAAACGAAAAGCCTCTACCTGAAAAGGTAGAGGCTATCAGTCATCCCAGACAATTGGCAGGCCAGGCCTGCTGGCGAGCCTCATCGCCAGCCGTGGATTATAGGTTACTTTGGGCAGGTGTCAAGACGGGGTTATCTGACGCGCGCCCATTCCTGTGCCGCCATCTGCACCGCGTCCCACGGCGTGCTGAGCGGCGGTGTGTAACTGAGGTCTATGTCGCTCAACGCCTCCACCGTCATCCCGTTGAACAGCGCCGCGGCGAAAAGGTCCACCCGTTTGGAGACCTCTGCCGCCCGGTGACCGACGATCTGTGCTCCCAGCAGGCGGCCCGTCCGGCGGTCACCGGTGACCCGGAGGTGGAGGGTGTGCGCGCCAGGGTAGTAGACCTTGTGATCCCAGGTCTCGACCTGCACGGTGAGCGGGTCGAAGCCGGCCTCGCGCGCTTCGGCGTCGCGCAGTCCCGTGCGGGCGGCGACCCGATCGAACACCTTGACCACCTGCGTGCCCAGCGTCCCGGCGAAGGTGGCCTGTCCACCGACCGCGTTCTCCCCGGCCACGCGCCCCTGCTTGTGCGCCGTGGAACCCAGGGGGAGATAGACGTACCGCTCCAGCAGCCGATGGTAGGTCTCGACGCAGTCCCCGGCGGCGGTGATGTGCGGGACGTTCGTCTCCATCGCGCGGTTGACGCGGATCGCCCCCCAGCGGCCCGTCTCGATGCCAGCGGCAGCCGCGAGGCGGGCATCCGGACGCACGCCGGTGGCCACCAGCACCAGGTCGGTCTGGACCTGGAATCCCCCGGAGCCGCTCACGACCAGCCGCTGCCCCTGGCGGTCAATGGCCTGCACCGCCACGCCGGTGGCGAAGGCGATGCCATGCCGGTTCAGTTCCTCGCCTACCAGCGATCCCAGCGGCGGGTCGAGCGTGGTGAGCACGGAGGGCAGGTACTCCACCAGCGTGACCTGCAGCCCGCGGCGGGCGAGGGCCTCGGCCATCTCCAGGCCGATGTAGCCGCCACCGACCACCAGCGCGGAGGCGGGCGAGCGCGCTACCAGATGGTCGCGCAGGGCGAAGCCATCGGCCATCGTGCGCAGGAAGAAGACGCCCGGAAGTTCCAGCCCCTGGATGGGTGGACGGGCCGGGACGGCGCCGGTGGCGATGACCAGGCTGTCGTAGGGTATGTCCTGCGACCTGCCAGCCCCGTCCATGACCGTCACCCGCCGACCGTGAGGGTCTATGACCTGGGCGGTGTGTTCCAACAGCAGGCGGATGGAATGGGCTTCGATGTCCTCCGCCTTGCGGTGGGCCAGGTCTTGCGGGTCGGCGACCTCGCCGCCGAGCCAGAAGGGGAGGCCGCAGATGGAGTAGTTGGGGTAGCGGTCGGCGACGACGACGGTGACCTCCCAGGCAGGGCTCACCTCCCGCGCGCGCAGCGCCGCGCTGATGCCAGCGTCACTTCCGCCGATGATCAACAGATGGGGCATTTTTCCTTACCTCGTAATGACCTGCCCGGCTGCCCGCCGCCGTGTGCCGATTGGAAATCGGCCTTTCTGAGCGCCTGGCGTTCCCCGCCTCCTGCGCCTGGCGTCGCCCTGCGCCGACGCCTTCACTTGCCGGTCGGCGCAGGCCGACCGCTGACCGCAGGCCCACGGAGGGCGGTTTCAGTCGGCGTTTTCAGGAGGGTGACTTCCAGTCACCGCACGATCCACCCCTCCACGAACGCGCTCACCTCCTCCGCCACGTGTTCGGTGACCGTGAACCAGTGGATGGTCGGGTCGCTCAGGCGGAACCAGTTGTACTGGTGGCGGATGAAGCGGCGGGTGGCGCGCTGAATCTCCGCGACCACCTCTTCCAGCGTGGCCTGCCCCTCGAAGTAGGGCCGGAATTGCCCGTAACCCAGGCCCGACATCGCCGGCAGGTGCCAGCCGTAGCCGGCGGACAGCAGCCGCCGCACCTCTTCCTCCAGCCCCGCCGCCATCATCTGCGCGATCCGCGCGTCGGCGCGGGCATAGAGCGCGCCGCGCTCCATCGTCAGGCCCACCTGCAGCGTGCGGTAGGGCGGGGGCACCCGTTCCCGCTGAGCGGAGAAGGGCCGGCCAGTGCTCAGGCAGACCTCCAACGCGCGCACCAGACGGCGCAGGTTGCGCGGGTCAATCTGCGTTGCCGCCTGCGGGTCGAGCGCCGCTAGGCGGGCCACCAGGGCCGCTGTCCCCTCACGACGGGCCTGCTCCTCCAGTTCCGCCCGCAACGCCGGGTCGGGCGGGACGGCGGGCGGGGACCATCCTTCCACCACCGCCCGGACGTACTGGCCGGTGCCGCCGACCAGGATGGGCAGCCGTCGGCGGGCGTGGATGTCGGCGATGGCCGCCTGGGCCAGCCGCCGAAACCGCGCCAGCCCCACCGTCTGATCGGGGTCGGCGATGTCAATCAGGTGATGGGGAACGCTGGCCCGCTCGGCAGGCGTGGGCTTGGCCGTGCCGATGTCCATCCCACGGTAGAAAAGACGGGAATCGGCAGAGACGATCTCCCCGTCCAGCCAGCGGGCCAGGACGAGGGAAAGCGCGGTCTTGCCCACCGCCGTGGGGCCGACGATGACCAGCAGGGGGAGCGACTCAGAGGTCTTCATACACGTCCACCCGCAGCAGGCGACCAGCGGCATCCATCTCCACAGCGACCAGGCCCAGCCGCCAATCCACCTCGGCCGCTTCCTGCTCCGCCAGGTAGGACTCGGCCACGGCGGCCATGCGGGCCTGTTTGACCGGGGTCAGCGACTCCTCAGGAGAGCCGCACTCGGAGCCACGACGGGTGCGTACTTCGAAGAAACCCCAGGTGACGCCACGGCGGGCGATGATGTCCACCTCGCCAGCGGCGCAGCGCCAGTTACGGGCGACGATCTCATAACCACGCCGTGTCAACTCCTGCGCGGCCAGTCTCTCTCCCTGTCGCCCCAGGCCGACACGTGCTCGTCTCATAGGGGTGGGTGGTTTACCGCCGGCGCCGATGCTTCTCGATGACCTGCTGGTAGTGTTCTACCATCAGGGCGGTGGTGTTCCGCACGTCGTACCGCTCGCTGCTGGCGCGCGCCCCGGCGGCCAGACGCGCCCGCAGATGTGGGTCGCTCGCGACGGTCCCCCAGACGCGGGCGAAGGGCTCTGCCTCGACCGGGGCCAGCAGGCCGTTGACCTGCGGCTGGACCGCGCTCCATATCCATGGCAGGTCAGGCCCGACGATGGGCAGGCCACCGGCCAGCGCTTCCAGGACCGTGAGGGGCATGACCTCGATCCGCGAGGCGGTGACGAAGAGGTCGGCCAGGGCGATGTAGTCGGGAAGGTCCGCTGCCTCCACCTGACCGGCGAAGTGCACCCGACCGTTCAGCCCCAGTCGGGCTGCCAGCGTCTCCAGCGGCTGGCGTTCGGGTCCCTCGCCCACCAGCAGCAGGTTGCTGCGCCCCGCCTCCGGCCGGGCCAGGGCCTCCAGCAGGAAGGGGAGGTTCTTCTCCGGCTCCAACCGGCCGATGAAGACGGACAGAGGGGCGTCTTCCGACAGCCCCAGGTCCTGGCGAGTCAGGCGACGCCGGGGGTGGCGATAGGCGGCGGTCTCGATGCCCGTGGGGACGACCGCTATCGGGCGCGCTGCCCCCAGGTCGTACATGACCTGGGCCGCCTGCGGCGTGGGCGCGGTCAACAGATCGCACCGCCGCGTAAACCAGCCCATATAGAGGCGCAGGACAGCGCGGAGGAAAGAGGGCGGCAGGAAGGACAGGCGGGTAGCTGCCAGCAGGTCGTAACGGGTGTGGGCGGTGCAAACGACGGGCAGGTCGTAGCGGCGACCGTACCGCAGGGCCAGCCAGCCGCTGAGCGCCGGCTGGTGGGCGTGGAGCAGGTCGAGCGTGCGCAACACCGCCTGCGCCGCCCGCGTGTAGCGCAGGCCGATGGTGTAGCCGGGCTTCAGGAACGGCATGCCGGGGCTGCGGATCACCTCCGGCTCGTCTTCGGGGTCAGGCCGGCCGCAGGTGAAAACGAAGACCTGGTGGCCCAACTCCTCCAACGCTCGTTTGTGCTGGATGATGAGGCGGATGACGCCGTTGACACCCGGCCTGTAACCGTCGGTCAGCAGCCCGATACGCACGCCCCACCTCCCGGATCGGCGGCTGTCTACGCGCGGTCGAAGTAGATGGACTTGCCGGTGGCGGAGAGGGGGATGCCCATGACGAAATCGGCGTCAATCAGCCCCAGTTCGCGCGCCACCACCCCAGCGCGATACATGATGCGGTTGTCCACATTGAGCAGCCCGGCGGTCTTGACCGCCGAGCCGATGGCGATGCCCATGTCGAGCAGGCGGAGGGCGCAGTTGGGGCCGCGGAACTCGCCGTCAACCGTGTTGGGCTCGATGCAGGTGGGGCTGCCACAGGCCGCGCAGTTCAGGCCCAGCGCCTTCGCGTCCTTGATGCCGATGAGTACCACCGCCGCCGAGTTCAGCACGTTCTTCCCGTCGCGGTCGAAGTTGGGCTTGCCGGTGCGCTGGCCGAAGGCGATCATCCCCTCGCCCAGCCGCCGCAGCGCCTCCCCTTCGACGATCTCCACCACCACGAAATCCTGTCCCGCCGACTTGGGCGCGGTGCGGGCGGAGATGGCCATCAGTTCGGCTACCATGCGCAGGCTCATACTTCCTCCTCTATCACAAACTCGGTGGTGATCTCGGCCCCGGCGCCGATGGTGGCCCCTACCGAGCAGTACCTGGTCTTGGAGAGGGTGATGGCATCCTTGACCGCCTTCTCGCTCAGGTTCCGACCCCGCAGGCGATAGGTGAGATGGGCGCGCTGAAGCGCCCAGGGCGGCTCGCTGGCGCTCTCGCCGGTGACGACGACCTCCAGGTGAGTGAGATGCTGACGCTTCTTGCTCAGGATGTTGACCACGTCGTAGGCGGTGCAGCCGCCCAGGGCGATCAGCATCAGTTGTCCGGGGCTGATGCCAGTGCCGTTTTCATCGTCCTGGCTGGACATGACCACACTGTGTTTGTGGGCGTCGAAACCCACGAACTGCAGCCGGTTCAGCCATTCTACCCGTACCGTTGTGCTCATGCTCCCTCCAGGAGTGCCCGCAACTGCCGCGCGCTGCCCACGGCCTGACCCTGCCAGTGGTTGTTCATATAGACCAGCGTGAGCGGCGCCTCGGTGTCTAACTGGCGGATTTTGGGCACCCACTCCAGCAACTCATCGTCGCTGTAGGCGTAGTTGTACCGCTCCCAGGCCTGCTCGTGCTGCCACCACTTTGCGGCGTTGCGGCCGTGGAAACGGACGTAGGCCACCGGGCCGGTGGCGACGTGGATGGGCGGCATCAGCCCGTGCAGGCGAGGCTCATCCACGCAGCAGAAGCCCAGGTTCAGCGCCCGCAGCCGGTCGAACATCTCCGGGGAGGTCCACTCCTGGCTGCGGAACTCCACCACCACCGGCAGGTCGGCGAAGCCGTCCCGTAACCGCTGCAGGTAGGCCATGTTCTCGACGGTGGCGTGGAAGGAGTGCGGGAACTGCAGGAGGACGCAGGCGAACTTCTCCGCCTGGCGCAGCGGGAGCAGCGCTTGGATGAAGGCCTCGATGAGCGGCTCGGGGTTCTCACGTTCGTGAGTGATGCCCTGAAAGGCCTTCAGCGAGAACAGGAAGCCGCCCGGCACTTTGGCCGCCATCTTTGCCAGGGTGCGGGCGTCAGGGATGCGGTAAAAGGAGAAGTTCAGTTCGCAGGTGGGGAACTCCTGGGCGTAGAAGTGCAGCCAGTCCTCCTTCGGCAGATCGGGCGGATAGACCGATCCCACCCAG
>DAOTYX010000119.1:0-20155 GCA_034434635.1 Anaerolineae bacterium
CCGACGGCGCGCAGCCGCTCGACCTTGCCCTCGTAGGTGCCGCGCCCGCCCTCGATGATCGCCCCGGCGTGGGAGAAGCGGGTGCCGCTCTTGGCCGCTTTGCCGCCGATGTAGGCGATCAGCGGCTTGGTGAAAGCCCCCTGGGCGATCAGGTCGGCGACCTGCTCCTCCTGGCTGGTGCCGATCTCGCCGAACATGACCACCGCCTTGGTCTCGGGGTCCTGTTCGAACAGTCGCACCACCTCCGGGTGAGGCAGGCCCACCACCGCATCGCCACCCACGTGCACCAGCGTCGTGGCGCCAATCCCCTCGCGGGAGAGGTAGTAGGCCATCGAGGAGGTAATGCCGCCGCTGCGCGAGGTGATGCCCACCGGTCCGGGCTGGAACCAGGCGCGCGCCGAGGCTGCCGCGCCGCCCATCATCCCCAGCACCGCCTTGCCCGGACTGAGCACGCCCAGGGTATTGGGGCCGACGAAGCGCGCGCCGGCCTCCTTTGCCCGCCTGGCGATGACCAGCACGTCATAGATCGGCACGCGGTCGGGCACAATGACCAGCAGTTTCACCCCCGCGTCTATCGCCTCCAGCGCGGCGTTCTTGACCAACGGAGCGGGGATGAAAAGCACACTGACATCAATCGGCCCGGCCTTCTCCCACGCCTCCTCGACGGTGTCGAAGACCGGGATGCCCTCCACCTGCTCGCCGCCCCGTCCGGGGGTCACGCCAGCGACGACCTGAGTGCCGTAGCCGACCATCAGTTTGGTCCGTGCCATCCCCTCGCGCCCGGTGATGCCTTGCACGAGGACACGTTTGGTTTGGTCAATTAGAATGGACATGGTTTATCTCCGTGGCATTTCACGTGTGGCGTGCATCACGTTTCATCCAACCCCGGTATCGGCAAATGGACGTACCCTCCGCCGGCACCTCTGAAGAGGCACTCCACCTCGCAAGCCAGGCACTCGCTGCAGCGGCCCTTCTTCGCCTCCTCAGGGGTGATGGCGAGCACCGGCAGCCCTTCTTCGTTCAACGTGAGGATCTTCGGGACACACTCGCTCACGCAGACCTTGCTCTCACAGGTGGCGCAGACGGCGTGGTCATAGGTAACCGTGCCGCCGGTGACCGTCTCGAAGCGGTAGGGCCTCTGTGGCTCAGGACGGGGGGACGGTGGGGGCACATCCCGCAACTCGCCCGACTTGATCAGCGCGTCGAGCCGCTGGACGCAGAACTCGGGCGAGTCATCCTTCTTGTACCCCTCCACCGGCGCCGGGATGCGCCCGTTGAGCTGCTCCAGGATCTCCACTGCCTTGTCCTCGGCGTTGCCGCCCAGGCGGATGACCACCGGGACATCCAGATGGGCCTCCAGGAAGGCCTTGACGAAGCCGCGCGCGGAGTGGAACTGCTCCTGACTGGCGACACCGGAGCCGGAGCCGAAGTAGCCGTCAATCGGGCCGGTGGCCAGGACGATGCGCGCTGCGCGGTAGACCTTGCTGGCCGGCGGGTTACCGCTGGTATCCACGAAGGTGGCCAGTTTGTAGCCGTGACGCAGCAGCGCGTCCATGCTCATCATCGAGCCGCCGCCGCCCGCGCCGTGGAAGCCGATGTACCCCTCGCCCTTCTTGAAGTCGCTGGCCATCTGGATGAAATAGAAGGTGCCGCGGTAATCCTTCGCCTCCACCGCATAAGCGATCTTCTCCAGCGGCGTAGGAGGCCGGTCATACTCGCGGGCGATCTCGATGCCCAGGTCGGGGTGGCGAAAAACGGCGTAGTCATCTACCGTGACCCGGCAGTCAGCGGCGTAGAGTTTGCCGTCGGTGGTCTGCACCAGCGGGTTGATCTCCGCCGCGCGGGCTTCGGTGGTGCGCGCCAGGTCGTAGAGCGAGACCAGCAGCGCAGCCAGGTCGCTCTGGAGTTTGCCGCCGATGCCGGTGCGACGCACCAGGTTGCGCGCCTGGTACTCCTGCAACCCCGTCTCGATGTCCACGTGCGTGCGGGCCACCTTGTCGGGGTGGGCAGCGGCGATCTCCTCGATGCCGGTGCCGCCGACGCTGGAGAACATCACCAGCGGCGCCTGGGCCTGGTCATCTATGATCACCCCGGCATAGTACTCGCTGGCGATGTCCAACTGCTCCTCCACCAGCACCTGTTCTACGGTGAAGCCCTTGACCTTGAGGCCGAGCATGCCCCGCGCGGCCTCGGCGGCCTCGTCCGGCGTCGTTGCCCGCTTGATGCCACCCATCTGCGCCCGCCCGGTCACCCAGGCCTGCGCCTTGACCATCACCGGCTTGCCGATCTCCTCGGCGATCGCCCGTGCCTCTTCTGGGGAGCGGGCCACCCGTCCGCGTGGCACAGCGACCTTGAATTGTTGGAGCAGCGCTTTACCTTGATACTCGTACAGTCGGGCCATTCCGTTCCTCCTGAAAAGTTGTCCCTTGCGCCCGCTATCTCTCCCCCTCCTCTGGCGGGGCAAAGAGAGCGGCCAACCGCTCTGCCCCCTCCCGGTCAGTCACCGCCAACACCTCATCCCCCGCCTGCATCGTCGTGCCGCCGCGCGGCACCACGATCTCTCCCTGGCGGATGATGGCAGCGATGACGCACTGTTCGGGCAGGTTGAGGTCCTTGATCGGCACACCTATCGCCCGGGCGCCGGGCGGGATACGCTCTTCGACGATGGAGTACTGACCGCGGCGGATCTTGAGCAGCGGCATCAGTTCGCCCAGCGACATCTCCTCCTCGATCAGGCTGGCCAGAATCTGCGCCTGATTGAGTGCCACGTCCACGTGGAACTTCTGGTCGAACAGCCAGGCATTGCGCGGGTTGTTCACCCAGGCGATGGTGCGCGGCACTCCGTAGCGCGCGCGTGCCAGGAAGCACAGCACCAGGTTGTCGGCATCGTTGGGGGTGCAGGCGGCCAGCGCATCCGCCTCGCGGACGCCGGCCTGTTCGAGCACCTGCGGGAGAATGGCGTTGCCTTCGTAAATCGCCTCGGTAGGCAGTTCGTGATGGATACGTGAAAGGACATCCCGTCGGTGCTCGATGAGCACCACGCGATGCTCCTGTGCCAGGAGCAACGAGGCCAGCTGGGTTCCGGTCGGTTCGCCGCCGACGATCAGCACGAACATCTCAACCTTCCTCAGCCTGCGGGGTATCTTCCCGCTGTGCCCAGAGCAGCCGTTCGATCCCCTCCGGCGTGGCGCTCAGGTAGAGGA
The DNA here is from genome assembly GCA_034434635.1 of Anaerolineae bacterium. Lineage (GTDB taxonomy): Bacteria > Chloroflexota > Anaerolineae > B4-G1 > DUEL01 > DAOTYX01. The sequence continues at coordinate 3,204 of DAOTYX010000119.1, forward strand.
GATCACCAGCCTCGACGCGACTGTGAGCCGCAGGAAGTGACGCCTGACCTGCGTGGCTCAGCGCGACGACCCGGCAGTCCCCCTCCGGGACGACATCGCGCAGGAGACGACCCCGCCAGGCTTCCGGGGCGACGAGTTCGTAGATGCCCACCTCGCCATTTCCGACGGAGAAGATCGTCCGCATCCCCCGGCTGCAGAGCAGTTCCTCGATACGTCGCGCTCCCCAACTGGTGGGGCTGATCACCTGCAGGCCGAAGGCCTCGTAGAGCGCGCGACGCCGCCAGTTGTAGTTGCGCGCCACGACGTTCGGCACCCCGTACACCGTGCGCGCGATGTGGCCGACAGCGGCGTTGAGGGTATCCGAATCGGTCACTGCGGCCAGCCCATCCGCCTGCTCGACCCCGGCGCGCAGTAGCACTCCCTGAGCCAGCGCTTCCCCCTCAACCATGCGGCCCTGAAAATCCGACGGCAGGTTCTCGAAGGACTCCGCCTCCTGGTCAACGACCGTCACCTGATGGCCTTGCTGAGAGAGCCGGTAAGCCAGTTCTGCTCCTACCCGTCCGCAGCCGACGACGATGATGTTCACTTCGCCTCACTCAACCTGATAGGGCACATCGGTGATCATGATGCCCGGCTTGAACAGCAGCGCCATGCGCAACCATGTAGCCGCCTGGGCGTGGAGCAGGTTGTGCCACCAGCGGCGGGGTACGAACTGCGGCACGACAATGGTGATGGCCTCGTTGGGCTGGCGACAGGCCAGGATCTCCTCGATGTACTCCAGCAGCGGCTCCACCAGCAGCCGGTAAGGGGACTCCAGGATGACCAGGCGGGTGCCTTCACCCCACGTCTCCCACTTCCTCCGAATGCCCTCCGCTTCCGTGGGGTCAGTGGAAACGTGTACGGCAGTGACGTCATCGGAGAGCAAGCGGGCATAGTGCAGCGCCGCGAGCGTGCCGCGATGCACCCCGCTGATCAATAGCAACACGCGGTGGCGGGCAATGTACGGCGGCGTGCCGGAATGCTCCAGCGAAAGGGCCGCCGCCAGTCGGCGATAGTGGCGGTGGATGGCGAAGAAGGCCATCACGAGAAGCGGGATGAGAAAGACGACCACCCAGGCTCCGTCACGGAACTTGGTCACGGCGAAGACCACCGTCACCACCGCCGTGCACAGCGCGCCGAAGCCGTTGATGAGCATCTTGGGCAACCATCCGGCCTCGTGACGCAGCGTGGATCGGCGTTCATGGATTTCCTGACCAGGCTTGAGGTGGCCGATCTTCCACCAACGTAACACCAGGCCCGACTGAGAAAGGGTAAAGGCAAGGAAAACACCGACAGCCCACAGCGGCACCAGCGCGGTCACGCTGGCGCGGAAGAGCACGATCAGCAGCGCGGCGATCGTCGCCAGCGCGACGATGCCCTGCGAGTAGGCCAACCGGCTGCCGCGGAAGGCCAGCTGGCGCGGCAGGAAGCCATCTGTAGCGATGATCGCCCCCAGCCGGGGGAAGCCGGCAAACGACGTGTTGGTCGCGAGAATGAGGATGATCGTCGTCGCGGTGATGGTACCCAGGTAGAGGACGCCCCGCCCGCTGAAGGCCGTCCGCGCCAACTGCGAGATGACGGTCTCCTCTTCCGATGGAACAGCACCGATGCGGTGGAGCAGGAACGTGATGCCCAGGTAAAGTGCTGCCAGGATGGCCGACATCCAGACCATCGTGGTTGCCGCGTTGCGGCTGCGCGGCTCCCTGAAGGCGGTCACACCGGTGGCGATGCATTCCACGCCGGTCAGCGCCGTGGTACCGTTGGAGAAGGCGCGCAGGATCAGGAACAGCGTCACGGGCTGCAAGGTCCCGGTGAACTGCATCGGCGGGGGGTCGGGCAGCGTGCCCAGCGTCCCGGCCAGCGCGCGGAACAGCCCTACCCCCACGGTCAGGGACATCATCACGATGAAGAAATAGTTGGGGATGGCGAAGATCGTGCCCGATTCCCTCACCCCGCGCAGGTTGGCGAGCATGATCAGCATCAACAGGCCAACGGACAGGGCCACCCGGTATGGAAAAAGAGCAGGAAAAGCGGAGACGATCTGGGCCACGCCCGAGCAGGTCGCCACTGCCGCCAGGAGGGTGTAGTCAATCATCTCTGCCGCTCCGGCGATTTGGGCAGCCACATCGCCCAGGTTGTCGCGAGCGACCACGTAGGCGCCGCCGCCGTTCGGGTAGGCAAAGACGATCTGGCGGTAGGAGATGGTGACGATCACCACCAGCACGCTGACGGCGATGGCGATGGGCATCGCGTAGCCGAAGCCAGCCACGCCGGCCGCCGCCAGGATGACCAGCGTCTCCTGCGGAGCGTAGGCCACAGACGAAAGCGCATCGGCAGCGAAGACCGCCAGGCCCACCGCCTTGCCGATGGTCTGGTGGGGAGCGTCGGCGGTGGGCAGGGGACGGCCGATCAGCCAGGTACGCCACGAGCGAGGCGGTTGGTACTCCGCCGCGCGATGGAATACCGCCGCCTCGCTCTGCCTCTCATCACCGCTCATAGAAGCCTGCTGATCCGCCGCTGGGGTGGGAATGCAGACTGATTCTACCGCAACCGCGTGCGCTGTCAAGCCTGAGTTGCCAGCGAGTTGTCTTGTCCCCCGCACTGGGCGCGACGGTACTTGCGCAGAAGCCCATCCCGCGGCATAATGGGGGGACGGTATGCACAGAAATGTCCTCGACGGCATCGTCCGCTATGGCTTCGCCGGTCTGGAAGGAGTCGGTGTGGCCCACGGAGCCCTCACCCGCCTGGGCGGCGTGAGCCAGGGTCCCTTCGCCACGCTCAACCTGGGGCACACGGTGGGGGATGACCCCGCAGCGGTGGAGGAAAACCACCGACGGGTCCTCGCTGCTCTGCAGATACGCCGCGAGCAGATCGTCAGCCCCTATCAGGTCCACGGCACGGCGGTGCGGTGGGCGGGAAAGGCAGACGCGGGCAGCGTCCAGGAGGCCACCGACGGTCTGGTCACCGCCACGCCGGGAATTGCCCTCTTCTTCCGTTTTGCCGACTGCGTGCCGGTGCTGCTGTTCGACCCGCTGCGGCGGGTGGTGGGGCTGGCGCACGCGGGCTGGCGCGGGGCGGCGAAGGGCGTGGTCGCCGCGGCGGTTGCTGCCTTCACCCACCACGCCGGTAGCCGGCCCGGCGACCTGTGGGCCGGCATCGGCCCGGCTATCGGTCCGTGCTGCTACCGCGTCGGCGCCGAGGTGGCTACGGCAGTCGCCAACGCCTGTCCGCCGGAGACACCGGTGGTACGCCAGGAAGCAGATGCGCTCTACCTGGACCTGCCCGGCGCGGTGCGGGCGCAACTGATCGCCGCCGGCGTGGGCCAGGTGGAGATGAGCGGCCTGTGCACCTCGTGTCACAACGACGAGTGGTTCTCCCATCGCGCCGACCAGGGACGCACCGGACGGTTCGGCGTGTTCATCATGCTGGAACGGTAGCATGGAACGAAGCGAGTTCATCGGCCGGAACCTGCAGCGGGTGCAGGAACGGATCGCCGAGGCGGCCCTGCGCGTCGGGCGCGACCCGTCGGCGGTGACGTTGGTGGCGGTGACCAAGGGGTTCGGCGTGGAGACCATCCTGGCGGGCTACGCGGCGGGGCTGCGTCAGTTCGGCGAGAACCGACCGGAAGAAGGCGCAGTGAAGGTGCCCGAAGTGAACCGCACGGTGGACACCCGCCCGATCTGGCACATGGTTGGCCATGTGCAGAGCCGCAAGGCCGGACTGGCCCTGGCTCACTTCGACGTGCTCCACTCGCTGGACCGACTGAAGATCGCCCATCACCTCAGTCGGCTGGCGGTGGAAGCCGGGCGCGAGTTGCCGGTGCTCCTGGAGTGCAACGTGAGCGGGGAGCAGAGCAAGTTCGGCTTCGCCGTCGAGCGCTGGCAGGAGGACGCAACCCAACGCGAGGCCTTCTTCGCCGCCTGCGCCGAGGTGCTGGCTCTGCCAGGACTGCGAGTGGAGGGGCTGATGACCGTCGCGCCGCTGACCGACGATCCCCAGGCCGTGCGCCCGGTCTTCGCCAGCCTGCGCGGCCTGCGTGACGCGCTGGCAGAGCGGTTCCCTGGTGCCTCCTGGAACGCGCTTTCGATGGGCATGAGCGACGACTTCGAGATAGCGGTGGAGGAGGGGGCAACGATGGTGCGCATCGGACGCGCCATCTTTGGCCCGCGAGACGAAAGTGTCAGCGGATTAAGCAGATTAAGCGGATAGAGCACGTGAGGGAAGAAGATGATCTACTATGTCCTGTACCGTGTGATTGACGCGCTCTTTGTCCTTTACACCCTGGCCATCTTCGCCCGGGCGCTCCTGCCGTGGCTGGGGGTAAGCCCGTCGCAGCCGGTGATGGGCTTCCTGTACCGCATCACCGAGCCGCTGCTGGCCCCCATTCGCCGCCGTCTGCCACCCACCGGCGCGCTGGACCTCAGCCCGCTGGTGCTGCTCCTCATCCTCTGGGTGGCGGAACAGGTGTTACTGTGGGCGCTGCGGCGGCTGCTGTGAGCCCCGATGATGAAAGGGTTTCAGGTCACGGAGAATGAGCGGGGATGCACCTTCGCCGTGCACGTCCTGCCGCGCAGCCAGCGCGACGCGGTGGTGGGACTCTACGGCGAGGCACTCAAGGTGCGCCTGAAGGCCCCGCCGGCCGAGGGGCAGGCCAATCAGGCCCTGCGCCGTTTCCTGGCCGCCCGGCTGGGCCTGGAGGAGACGGCAGTGGAGATCGTCGCCGGCCACACCTCCCGCCACAAGGTCGTCCGCGTGACAGGAGTGAGGGAGGAGCAGGTACGGCAGTTGGTGGGTGACGCGGAGACGCGATAAGCGATGAACGAACTGCACGGCAAAGGGGTGTGGTTGCAATACTCTGGGGACGTGAACCTGGCCATCGAGATGGCGGTGGCCATAGGCGCGACCCACGTCCTCTACAAGACCGGCCAGGGGGGGATGTTCTTCGTCGAGTCCGCCCGGCAGGTCAACGACCGGCTGCGCAAGGCCGGCCTGATCCCGCTGGCCTGGCTCGCCTTCTCCAGCGATGACCCGCTGGCGCAGGCATCGGTTGCGGTCAAGTCCGCACGGCTGGGTTACGAAGGCCTCGTCTTCGTGATGACGGAGCAGGCCGGCGGCAGGGGCGTCGCCGCGGGCGCGCTGGGCCACCGGCTGTTGGAAGAGGGACTGGACCCCCAGCGGCTTTACTATGCCTCCTATCCCAACATCTGGCAACGAAAGGACATCCCCTACCGCGAGATGAACCGTTTCTGCCACGGCGGCTTCATGCCGTTGTGTTTCCCTGCCTTCCAGCGCACGGCGCGCACGGTGATCCACCGCTGGGCCTATGGTGAACACGCCCGCTGGTCGCAGGAATGGGGGGACATGCCGCCGCTCTATCCGGTGCTGACCGCCTGTCGGGACGAGAGCGGCAGCCAGCCGCTGACGGCACCGGAGATGCTGGAGTGGGCGGAGGCTGTGGCCGAACACGAGCCGCCCTTCTTCAGCATCCACCGCGCCGACACCACACCCCGCGAACTGTGGCCCATCCTGGCTGCGATGGGCGAACGGAAGCCAGCACGCCCGCCTGTGGGTGCGTCTGCCCCTTCCGCTCCCCCGCCCGCTGTGCCCGTCGAACCGCCCGCGCCGGCCGCAGGCGCGCCGGAGGCAAAGCGCGGCAGCGCCCCCGCGGTCTACCACGTGGTGACGGTCAACGACACCGTCTGGAGCCTGTGCCAGCGGCATAACCTCCCTCCCGAACAGTTCTGGGAGTGGAACGGTCACCTGTGGGAGGAACACGGCCTGCCCCGTGACGCCGTCTACCTGCAGGAAGGTTGGCGGGTACGGGTGGGATGACCACGGGCGGCGGGCCGACGGCGGGCCAGAGGATCGCACGGGCCGCGGCGCTGGTGATGGCCCTCTTCGTGCTCAGCCGGCTGCTGGGGTTGGCACGGGAGATGGTCATCGGCGCCAGGTTCGGCACCAGCGCCGACTACGACGCCTACCTGGCCGCCTTCACCATCCCCGACATCCTCTTCACCCTCATCGCCGGTGGGGCGCTGGGGTCGGCCTTCATCCCCACCTTCACCGGCTACTTCGCCCGTGGGGACGCCGCAGGCGGCTGGCGGTTGGCCAGCGCGGTCATCAACCTGCTGCTGGTGGCCCTGACCGGGGCAGCGGTGTTGGCCTGGCTGGGCGCGCCGCTGCTGGTGGCGACGGTGCTGGTGCCCGGCTTTCCGCCAGCCCAACAGGCGCTCACCGTCGCGCTGATGCGCATCATGCTCCTCGCGCCGCTCTTCTTCGGCGTCAGCGGCGTGGTGATGGGCATCCTCAATGCTCGACAGCATTTCCTCTTGCCGGCCCTGGCTCCCAGTTTCCTCAACCTGGCGCTGATCGTCGCCGCGCTGCTTCTGGCGCCGCGGATGGGCGTGCGCGCGCTGGCCCTGGGGTACGTCGTCGGAGCGGTGTTGCACCTGGCGGTACAACTGCCGGGACTGTCCTGGGTGGGCGCGCGCTACCGCCCCCTGCTGACCCTGCGCGACCCTGGCGTGCGCGAGGTGTTGCGGCTGATGGCCCCGCGCGTGCTGGGACTGGCCGCCGTACAGCTCAACTTCCTGGTCAACAAGAATATCGCCTCGTGGATGGGGGAAGGGGCAGTCTCGGCGCTCAACTACGCCTGGCTGCTGATGCTTCTACCCCAGGGGGTCTTTGCGCAGGCGGTCGCGACCGCCGCTTTCCCCACCTTCGCCGAGCAGGCGGCGCGAGGCGAGCAGGCGGCCATGCGCCACACGCTGGCGGCCACCTTGCGCGCCGTCTTCTTCCTCACCCTTCCTGCGGCCATCGGCCTGATGCTGGTGGGCCGGCCGTTGGTGGCGCTGTTATTCGAACGCGGCGCCTTCGCCGCCGCCTCCACCCAGGCGGTAGCCTGGGCGCTGGCCTTCTACGCGCTGGGACTGGTGGGGCACGCCGGGGTGGAGATCGTCGCCCGCGCCTTCTACGCCCTGCACGACACCTGGACCCCGGTGTGGGTGGGTGGCCTGGCGATGGTGCTCAACATCCTCCTCAGCCTGGCCCTCCCGACAGCCTTCGCCAGTGTAGGGGCGCCGCCTCACGCCGGCCTGGCGCTGGCCAATTCCGCAGCCACGCTTCTGGAGATGGTGGCGTTACTGGGGTTGCTCCGCCCACGGCTGGGTGGCCTGGAGGGTAGAACGCTGGCCCGCTCGCTGGGGCGCAGCGGACTGGCCGTGATCGCCATGGCTGGCGTGCTGCTCGGCTGGCAGGCCCTCGTTTCCCAGGCGAGCCCGCTCGTCGGCGGCGGAGGCGGGGTGTTGCTGGGCGCGGCTGTCTATCTGGGCGCCGCGGCGCTGCTGCGGGCAGACGAACTGCGCCTGCTGACCCGACGGTAGACCCTCCCGCAGGCACGAAGCCCACGGGAGGGCCGGCGGATTTATGGCGAGAGAACCGGGCCGATGATGTTGTTGTACGGCTCGCCGGTGATCTCGTGGCTCTCCAACACCGTCCCGTAAGAGGTCGTCGCGCAGTAGGAGTCAACCTGGGCGTACACCCTCGTCCCCGGCAGCAGCGGCCAGATCACCTGGCTGAGGCCCGGCGAGTAGTAGTCATCCCCCACCGAGAGGCTGAGCATCTCCCCTGACTCCAGCGGCAGCGCCGCCGCCGTCACTCCCCAGACCAGCCCCTGATTCCCCAACATGTACCAGACCTGGTTGACCTCTCGCGGCGCGGAAATGGGGTTCAGGTAGACGTCCACCCAGAACGCGCGGGTGACCGGCATGCTGCCGCGGTTGCGGATCACCAGGCGGATGTCATTGGAGGTGACCAGGAGTTGTTCGATCACCAGGTCGGGGGCGGGTGTGCCGCCTGCGCTGCCGACCATGACCAGCGGCAGGTAGACCCCCCCTGGGATCAGGTTGGAGGCTTCAGCGGTGTTGTTGTCGGTGTACGGGTCCTGCACAGGGGCCAGCGGGGTAGCAGTGGCGGTGTTGGTCACGGGATGGATGGTGGTCAACGTTGCCCGCAGGGTGTAGACCACTGATGCACCAGCGGGCAGGTTGACCGTGTCGGCAATGCCGCCGCTGCCGCTGGCAGTACAACTGGCCCCGCCCGACGGTGCGCACGTCCAGGATGGGGCGTACAACCCTGGCGGTGGAGGGTCGGAGACCAGCGCGCTCGGGGCGTCGCTGGGGCCGGTGTTGCGCACGGTGATGGTGTAGGTGATCACCTGCCCCGGCAGAGCCTGGGGCGGCAACGCCGTTTTCGTCACCGCCAGGTCAGCCCAGGCGTCCACAACGGTCGTGTGGGCAGCGAAGTCATTCGTGTTGTCAGGATCGAAGGTGTCGCTGTAGGCCAGCGCCTCGTTGTACAGTTCCCCTCCTGCCGCAACCCACGGCGGCACGCGGGCAGTGACGGTGACGACGACGGTGTGACCGGGGGCCAACGAGCCTAGATTGCAGGCTAGTGGGCGGTCGGGGTCGCCCGGCGTGCCACGGGTGCAGTACCCCTGCTCAGGCGTTGCGGCGACCTGAGTGATCCAGGAGGGCAGACGGTCCTGCAGCGCCACCCTCTCGGCAGCCGATGGCCCGTCGTTCGTGACGAGGAGCGTATAGGTGAGCGCACCGCCCGCCGTGACCCGGTCGGCCTGCAGGGCGAAAGTGCCGCCCGGTTGGCCGTCCACCTGCACCTGCCCAAAGACGACCTGTCCCACCCGCAGGTCGGCCGCCTGGGAGACCTGGTGCTGCGCGACAGCCTGGTTGTTGGTGAGATCGGCGTCGGGGTCCGTCCCCAGGACGTCGGCCAGGCTGGTGAGCGCCTGAGCCTGGGCGGCGGCGACGGTGACGGTCACTACCCAGCGACCAGCGGTCGAGGGGGTACGCACCTCCAACGGGGCGCTCAACGTACAGCGCAGGTCGAGCCGTCCGGTGAAGGAGCCGCCGGTCGGCGCGCAGACAGCCGGGCGGTCTGAGGAGACGGCCAGGAGGTCGAAGGAGCCGTCCGACTGCACCAGGTCGTGCAGGACGACGGCGTGCGCAAAGCCCGGCCCCAGGTTGTCCACGATGGCGGTGTAGGTGAGCCGCTCCCCGGCGCGCACCGTTCCGGCAGGGTTGCCGAAGAGAGCCAGCCGCAGGTCGGCCTGCCCCTGCACCCGCACCGCTGCGGTGGCAGTGTTGTCAGCGGGGTCGGGGTCAGCGGCGGCGCTGGCGGCTGTGGCGGTGTTGACCGGCTCCGCGCCGGGGGTGGCCGCCGGTGACACGCGCGCCCACACGGTGACGGTGCGGCTGCCCGTGACAGGCAGTCCGCCCAGGCTGCAGCGGAGGACGTCGGGGCCTGTGGCGATGAGGACGCAACCGGCGTTGTCCATCTCGTAGGTGAGGGAGGCCGGCAGCGTGTCGGTCATCACCACCGCTGGTGCGTCGGAGGGGCCGTCGTTGGTCACGGAGAGGGTGTAGGCCACCACCCCACCGGCAGTGGCCAGCGTCGGATCGGCCGTCTTCTGCAGCCTCAGGTCGGCCCGGGCCACAACGGCCGTCGTGGCCGTGGCCTGGTTGTTTCCTGCTTGTGGGTCGCTCACGCTGCTGGAGACCGCGGCGGTGTTGGTGAGCACCGTTCCATGGGGCGTGTCGCTATCCACACGGACACGGATCAGCAGACGCACCGTCTCGGCGGGGTCCACATCGCCCAGCGCGCAGGTGACGCTGTGGCTTGCAGCCTGATAGGTGCAGGAGGCCGTCGGCCAGCCGATGGCAGCGGCGCTGACGAAAGCCGCTTCCGCTGGCAGGTTGTCCGTCACTTCCACCTGGCGTGCGGTAGAGGGGCCGGCGTTCCCTACGGTGAGGGTGTACTCCAGGACATCGCCCGCTGTGGCCGGGTCGGGAGCATCTTGTTTGCCGATGGAAAGGTCCGCTTCGGCGCTGACGGTCAGGCTGGCCGAGGCGCGGTTGTCCCCGATGTTCGGATCGAAGGTGGCCGCAGAGACCCATCCGTCATTGCGCAGGGCGACGGAGGTCGGGAAGTCAGGAGCGATGCGGACAGTGACGGTGAGGGCCGTGGCCGCGCCGGAGGGCAACGCGCCCAGGTTACAGGTCAGTGGGGCGAAGGGGTCGCCCGGCGTACCGGCGGTACAGGAGGCCCCTGCCGGCGGCTCGAAGGACACCAGCGTCACACCGGCGGGCAGGAAGTCCTGCAACACCACACCCTCCGCCGCCGACGGGCCACCGTTCGTCAGCCCCAGGCGGAACTGGACGTTCGTCCCCGCCCGCCACGGCCCGGCGGTCAGCACACCCTTGCTCAGCGTCAGGTCGGCCACATCGGTGACGGCGATGAAGTCCGCGGTCTGGTTGTTGAGGGGGTTGGGGTCAGGCGTGCCGCCCGTGCGGGTGAAGGCCTGCACCGAGTTGCTCACCTGCTGCGCCTCGTTCGCCTGCACCACGATCTGGATGGCCCAGCGTCCGTCGCCGCCGGTGGTCTGTGGCTCCAGAGGCTCGTCCAGGGTGAACTCCATGCTCACCCCGCCGGGCGGGGCGGGCAGGTAGGACGGCCCGGAGTCGGGGCGGTTCGGGTCGAGGAGGACATCCACCAGGGTGAACGCGCCGTCGGAGAGGATGTCGTCGCGCAGGGCCACCTGGCGCGCGGCGGAAGGACCATGGTTCTCGACGAAGATCGTGTAGGTGAAGCGCTCCCCGGCGCGCACGGTCGTCTCCGGGCTGCTCGTCTTGACCACCGACAGGTCCGCCCGGTCGGTGACCAGGGTGACGCAGGTAGCGCGGTTGTTGTCGGTCTCCGGCTCGCCGCCGACGCCGCGCACCTCCGCCGTGGCGGTGATGAGCGCCGTGCCGTCGGGCTCGGCGGCGACCAGGTCGGCGGGCAGGCCCACGCGCACCTGGAAGGCGAACTGGGCTCCCGCCGGGATGGGGTCCAGCACGCAGAAGAGGCGGTTGCCGGGGTCGGGGTCGGAGCAGCCCGCGGTATCGGCGATGTAGACGGCCTGAGCGGGCAGCGTGACGGTGACGCCCACGCCTACGGCCGTGTCGGGGCCGGCATTGGCGACGGTGAGGACATAGGTGAGCGGCTCCCCGGCGACGGCCGGGTCGGGCGTGGCCGTCTGGACGACCGAGAGGTCAGCCAGCGGGGCAAAGGTCAGGCCGAAGGGCCAATTCAGCCCGCCGCCAGAGGCGAAGACGTCCAGGAAGGCTCCGGTCAGGCCGTCGTAGCGCAGCACCTGATCGGTGTTGATACTGCTGACGTAGAGGTTGCCGTCGGGGCCGAAGACCAGGCCGGCGGGCAGATCCAACCCGCCACCGGAGGCGAAGACGTCAAGGAAGGCCCCGGTCAGGCCGTCGTAGCGCAGCACCTGGTCGGTGCTGTAACTGCTGACGTAGAGGTTGCCGTCGGGGCCGAAGGTCAGGCCGATGGGGTCATCCAACCCGCCGCCGGAGGCAAAGACATCCAGGAACGCGCCGCTGCTCCCGTGATAACGCAGCACCTGGTCGGTGTTGTGACTGCTGACGTAGAGGTTGCCGTCTGGGCCGAAGACCAGGCCGGCGGGCAGATCCAACCCGCCACCGGAGGCGAAGACGTCCAGGAAGGCCCCGGTGACGCCGTCGTAGCGCAGCACCTGATCGGTGTTGCTACTGCTGACGTAGAGGTTGCCATCGGGGCCGAAGGCCAGGCCGATGGGGTCATCCAACCCGCCGGAGGCGAAGACATCCAGGAACGTGCCGCTGCTCCCGTGATAACGCAGCACCTGGTCCGTGTCGAAACTGCTGACAAAGAGGTGGGCGGGGAGCGGAGCCAGGTGTGGCTGCGCGGGCGGCGCGGCGACGGCGGAGGAAGCAACGGAAGATGTCAACACCAGGACGAGGAGAAGCATACCGTTGGTCAGAGCGCGGAGCAGGCGATTGGCGGGCAGATGGTTCATGATGGCTCCTTTCGTGAGCAACTCTCAGGGAAGTGGAGGGCGCGTCGGTGGTGGCGGCTGTGTCGGCCGCGGCGGCAGGGTCGGCGGCGCGGGGGTAGCCGTGGGCCAGGGGGTGGGCGTGGACGTCGGCGGAACAGGAGTGTACGTGGGAGTGAAGGTCGGAAGAGGCGTCGGAGTGGGCGTCGGGGTGCGCGAAGGCGCCGGGGTGGGCGTCCGCGTGGAAGTTGGCGTGGGCGTGGGGGTTCTGGTAGGCGTGGACGGGGTGGGCGTAGGCGTGGGGGTGCGGGAGACAGGGAGAGGGGTAGAGACAGAGGTCAGCGTTGCCGGGGAGGAAGGAGTGGAAGCAAAGGTCGGAGTAGAGATGGGCTGAAAAACCACTGGCGGAACCACGGTGGCCTGCAGCGGGGGTGTCAGATAGGGTACCTGCTCCCAGACCGCGGGAGTGAGCACCTCCGGGCGCAGGGGTTCGATGGCTATCGGCGAGGGCGGGGTGCCCAGGTCAGGGTTCAGTTCGGAGCGCATGCTGGCAGCGATGAGCCAGGAGCGCTGCGGGCGGACCGCCCTGTCTGCCGCGCTGCGGATGGCCAGGAAGCCCATCAGCAACACAAGCAGGAGCAGTAACACCTCCTGCCATCGCCGGTCGCGGCGGACCGTGGGTGAAAGTCGGCTGTCCATTCTGTCGCTGGCCTAACGCGGCAGGCTATCCTTGCTGGCGGGAGGCCGGGTGGGCAGAATGATGCTGAACGTGCTCCCACCCCCCTCGCGGCTGGTGACGCGCACCTCCCCGCCGTGCGCCTCGACAATCGCACGGGTGACGTAGAGGCCCAGGCCCAGACCTCTGACCTCGTCATCACCGTCCCGCTCGACGCGACGGAAGCGGGTAAACAGGTGCTCCTGCTCCTCCGGGGGGATGCCCATGCCGGTGTCCATCACGTCGAGCACCACCCGGCCGTTGGCATCGGAGAGACGGACCGTGACCGCGCCCCCCTCCGGCGTGTACTGCCAGGCGTTGCGCACCAGGTTGACGATAGCCCAATGGAGACGTCGGGGGTCAGCCTCGATCAAAGGCAAATCAGGTGGGGCCTCAACGGTGAAGGCCAGGCCCTTTTCTTCCATCTGCGCGTGCCAGGACTTGGCGATCTCCTGCACCAGGACGGAGAGGAGCACCGGCTGTCGCCGCAACCCCAGGCGACCCGTGGCCTCCATCTCCGAGAAGTCGAGCAGTTCGTTGGTCATGGTGACCAGATTGTCGGTATGCCGTCCGATGGTCTCCAGAAAACCACGAGCCGTGTTGTCCAGGGAACTGCCGATGCGTTTGAGCAGCAGGGCGCTATAGCCCTTGATCGCCGTGAGCGGCGTGCGCAGTTCGTGAGAGACGTGGGCGACGAAGGTGTCCTTGAGCCGTTCCGCCTCAACCTCGGCGGTCACGTCGCGCAGGACGATGACCGTGCCCAGGTGCTTGCCGTCGTCCGTGCGCACCGCCGCGGAGTGGGCGCTGATCACCTTGTTGCCGACCTCGAAGCGGCGCCTCTCCAGCAGCCAGGGGTTGAAGTGGTCATTGGTGGTCGGACGTTCCTCGCTCACGGAGAGTTCGCGCAACGGACCGAGCATGAAGCTGGAGGTCAGTTCCTCCAGCAGCCGTTCGGCAGCGGGATTCAGCGGCACAAAGTTGCCGGACGTATCCTCCAACATCACGCCGTCGCCGATGCTGAGGAGGATAGCGCGCATGCGGCCAGAGGCTTCTTTGTAAGTATTGAGCAGTTCCTCAAGCGCGCGGGTACGCTCCGCCAGGCGGGTGGTCATCGTGTCGAAGGTCGTGGCCAGGGCGCCGATCTCGTCAGTGCTGCGGATGCCGGTGCGCTGCTCCAGGTTCCCTTCCGCCACCGCTTTTGAGGTATCCACCAGGCGGCTGAGGGGACGCGTGATGCGCTGGGAGATGATGTAGCCGACCAGAATGACGCAGGCCATAGCGAGGAAGAAGAGGACGGCGTAAGTGTTGCGGCTGGCCGCCCCGGCCTCCACGATGAACTGCGCCGGCAAGGCGACAGAGAAGACGCCCAGCCGTTCCTGGCCCACCCACAACGGACCCAGGGCGAAGCGATACCAGCGCCCACGGATGCGCACGTTCTCGCCGCTGACAGAGGTGGTAGCGGTAAGGTGGCGGGCGTACTCCTCGGGGGAGATAGAGAGCTGGTCGAGCAGCGCAGCAGCAGCGGCGGGGTCCTCCGGCGCGGTGAAGGTGCTGGCCACAGCGCGGCCGTCTTCGAGGTAGAGCGTCACTTCGGCCAGAGAAGTGGACTTGAGGTAGGGCAATAAGGTGTCGAGAGAAGTGCCGATGATGACCACCCCAGCCAGACGGTCTTCCAGCGGTATCGGGAGCGCGGTGAAGTAGTAGTATCGTCCGTCTGCCGGGTGTTGGCCGATGGCGCGGCGGGGCGCGCCATTCGGGTCGCCAGCCTCTACCAGGGCACGGACGAACCACAGGGTGGCCGTGTCGAAGCCCTGCGAAGCGGGCGCCAGGGAGCCGTCAGCCTGTCGCAAGAGATGGAGGCTCTCGCGCCCCGTGCTGTCGGTGATGATGAGGCACTCCAGGCCCAGGCCAGCGGCAGCGGGAGAGGCCAGGGCGTCCACACGCGCGCGATCCCCCGCCTCCAGGGCTTCCGCCAGCCCCTGGGTGAAGGCCACCACCCGCGCTGACCGGAGGCGATCAGTCTCGTGGCGGGCCAGGGTGTCGGACACGGCGCGCCCGCCTTCGAGCAGGTGGTTGGTGAGTCGTTCGCTGACCGAACTGGCCACCAGCGTGGTGACGATGTAGGTGCCGACGATGGCGATGATCAGCGTGAGCAGCATGTAGGGCAGGATGATCTTGCTGCGGATGTTGAGCGTCGCGTAGGAACGCAGCCTTTGGAGCCAGGAAGGGGACGTGGTCTGCCGCGAATCTTGCCTCACGGCCGTTTCTCCAGAACAGATGTTGTCCACGGTCCAGGGTGCCGAAGGCAGACGCGTCGCCAGCCGATTGAGCAGGTTGAGCGGATTTCACTGCCGAATCCGCTCAATCCGCCCCATCCGCTGACTTTTCCCGTCTTTCGAACGCAATCCTCGATCAACACGACAGTGGGAGACTACCCAGATACCGTTGTGAGGATTATAGCGCAAACAAGAATGAAGGTCAATCAGAGATGATAACGGGAGTGTTTCAATTGAGGGGCAAGGCCTCAGGTGACCATACCGCTGAGGCCCTATGTTGGGCGCAGTCAGAGACTGCGCCCAACCGGAACGCGCAGCACGTCGCAGGGAGGTCAGGCTGGCTTGCGGGCTCGCGAGCGACGGATCAGCCAGCGCAGGAGGAAGACGAGGCCGACGACGGGCAAGGCCAGGATGATCAGCGCTGGCAGGATCAGCAGCACGATGTAGATCAGCGCCTTGACGAAGAACTCGAGAACATCCAGCAGCCGCTCGACCGCGTCGCGAACCGTGCCCGGCAGGTTCCACCCACCTGTCTCCAGCGGCTGGGCCAGGGCGTCAGGCGTCAGGCTGACCGTGATCGTCGCGAGGGCAGTCTGGTCTTCCAGATAGCGCATCTGGCCGACTACCTGCTCGATCTCCGCCTGGGTGGCGCTCAGTTGCTCGTAGACGGCCAGCGTCGCCTCGGTGTCCTCCGCCTGATCGAGGAACTCCAACAGTTGCGCCTCCTTGGCCCGCAGGTGACGGAGGCGGGACTCCAGGTCCACGTACTGAGCGGTCACGTCCTGGCCGGCGCGGGACTCGTGGCGCACGGTTGTGGCGGCATCGCGGAGCCGCGCCAGCGCCTCGTCAAAGTGCTCATTGGGAACACGCAGCACGACCGTGGCCTCCAGCCCCTCCTGGTACTGATAGGTGTTGAGGGAGACCACGTACCCGTCCAGTTCCTCTGCCAGCCGCTCGATCTGCCCCAGGGCCTGTTGGGTATCGGGCACAATCAGGTCCAGTTCGCCGGTACGCACGACCATCCGCTCGACGCTGATCGCTACCGCGCCCGAACCAACCTGATCCTGTATATCCGCCACCGGAGCACCCAGAGACGGCATCTCGCCCGGAGCCGTCTGCCCCACAACTCCTTCATAGACAGGCGTGCTGGCTCCGACGGCACATCCGGCAGTCAGGATGAGCAGCGCCAACGAAGAGGCAAACCACACTACACGATTCATTTTTTCCCTCCCCGGTCAGGTCTGTATTCGAGACGCTGGCAGGGGATGCACAGTTCCCATTCAGCGGCCGAACCCCAGCCGGGTGATGAGCCGCCGAGGCAGATTGTGGGCGCGCATGCGCTCCTGGGTGATCTCCAGGGGATAAGCCACGCGATGGTGCTCCCAGGTCAACGCCTCGGTGTCGAGGATGGCGTAGCCCGCACGGGGATCGCCGTCGCGGGGTTGGCCCACGCTGCCGGGGTTGAGGATCATGCGCCGGTCGGGCAGGTCCAACGGCAGAGGAGCGGGATAGGGAGGAAGGAGCATGGAACAGCGTTGCTGCTCTCCGTTGAGGGCAAAGGCAATGGCGATATGGGTATGGCCCACCAGGCAGTGGGGGACATCGAAGTAAGCGAAGTTTGCGGCTGCCTGATCCACGTCCAGGATATACTCCCAGATGGGCTCGCGCGGGCTGCCGTGGGCCAACAGGAAACCCTCCTGTTCCAGCCGCGTGGGAAGGGATTCCAGATACTCCTTGCTGGCGGGAGTCAACTGCTCCTGGGTCCAGGCGTTAGCCGTCCGCGCGTCGAGGTTGAAATCCTCCAGGCTGATTCGACCCAGCACAGCCCAATCGTGATTGCCGGCCACAGCGACGTGCCTGAACTCCTGCAAACGGGAGACACAGGCGTTCGGATCGGGACCGTACCCCACCAGGTCTCCCAGGCACCAGATCATATCGAAGGACTGAGCATCGTTGAGGACGGCGTCGAAAGCAGTCAGGTTGGCGTGGAGGTCGGAAACGACGAGACAGCGCACTCTATCACTCCTTGTGAAAGGTC
>DAOTYX010000120.1:0-2643 GCA_034434635.1 Anaerolineae bacterium
GTCCACGCGCCGAGCAGGCCGATAGCGACGCCGCGCGTCAGGCCGTCGGCGCGGCGGGTGGCCCGCCACGTCTGCCCGAAGACCACGCCCCAGAAGACAAGGTAGGCGAGCAGGCCGGGCAGGCCGGTCTCGGCCAGCAGGTTGAGGTAGATGTTGTGGGCATGGCCCAGAGCGATGGGCCAGTTGATCAGCGCGAAACGCGGGTAGGCCGCCTCGTAGCAGCCCAGGCCAACACCGGTCCAGAAGTGGCTCCGCCACATCTCCAGCGCGCTCTGCCAGTGAGCCAGCCGCTCGATCACCGCGTAGTTGGCATCGTTGATGCCCACGCCGCGCACGTCCTCCAGGCGCAGGTCGGCGACGAAGCCGGTCAGGCGTGCAGCGACGGGCGCGGGGAGCAGACCCGTGGTGTAGAGCGCCAAAGCCACAATAGCCAGTGTCACCACCAACAACACCCCCCAGCGGGCCTTGCGGGGGAGGGCCAGAGCCATCACCGCCAGCGCCGCCGCGAAGCCGAGCCACGCCCCGCGGCTCCAGGAGACCACCAGCGCGGCCCCCATGGCGGAGATGGCGAGGAGCGCGGCAATGCGGAGACACGGTGACGCGACGACGCGGTTCCCTGTCACCCGGTCCCACAACCGACTGGCCGCCACGCCGACCATCAGCGCCAGGATCATCCCCACCGTGCCGGCATAAGGGTTTGGCTGCTCGAACGTGCCATAGGCGCGATAGACGTGCGTGCCGGGAATCAGGAAGTGCTCTGGCCCCTCGCCGCGCAGGAGGGATTGGTACAGCCCCACCCCGGCCTGGAAGAGGCCCACCAGCGCCACCGCGCCGATCAGCCAGGGCAGATGTCGGGGACGGGCGCGGTCAGCGACCAGCAGGAAGACCAGCAGAATCTCGATCCACTTGGCGAACTCCGGCAGGCCGTAGTTCGCCAGATCAACCGCGTTCCACAGGGAAACCCACGCCAGCCCGACGAACCCCAACAGGGCGAGAGCAATGGCCCGCTGCGACGAAGCAGCATGGTAACCAGAGGGAACGTCCGCCGCGCTGAGGGGCGGCAGAAGCCGCAGGTCGCGCCGGGCCAGGCCGTGCGCCAGCCACGCCGCCACCGCCAGGGCGATGAACAGGTGTCCTGCCTGAGCAGGGACCTGGGGGACTTCTGCCTGGAGATAGGCACGCAGCAGGCCGAAGAAGATGCCCGCCGCCACCCCGACCAGCGGCTCGGCCAGGGTGGCCACCGTGAGGGAGAGCAAGATAAAGAGGACCAGCAGTTCAGGCAGGGGCAACACGGCCAGCAACAGCCCGGCGATCAGAGCCAGCATCACCCCCAGCCCGCCGATCAGCGGTCCGTTCCAGGCCAGCAGGGAGGGGCGGAAGCGGGCGAGGACACCGTTCCCCATGCGCCTCTTCTTCGCCCCCTGTCACCCGACCCGTCCGCGAAAGTACTCCGCGGTTCGCCGCAGCCCCTCCTCCAGCGAGACCTGCGGCTGCCAGCCCAGCACCTCCCGGGCGCGGGTGATGTCGGGACAGCGGACGCGCGGGTCGTCCTTGGTCCGCTCGTCGGTGGGGCGCACCAGAATGATCTCGGAGCGGCTACCGGTCACCTTCAGTACCGCGTGGGCGAAGTCCAACACGCTCATCTCCACCGGGTTGCCCAGGTTGACCGGGCGGGTTTCGTCGGAATAGAGCAGGCGCACCAGACCTTCAACCAGGTCGCTGACGTAGCAGAAGGAACGGGTATGGGTGCCGTCATCATAGACCGTGAGCGGCTGGCCGCGCAGCGCCTGTCCGATGAAGGTCGGCACCACCCGGCCATCGTCCAGGCGCATGCGCGGGCCGTAGGTGTTGAAAATGCGAGCGATGCGCGTCTCCACGCCGTGGTAGCGGTGGTAGGCCATCGTCAACGCCTCGGCGAAGCGCTTGCTCTCATCGTACACGCCGCGCGGCCCCACCGGGTTGACGTTCCCCCAGTAGTCCTCCCCCTGGGGGTGGACCAGCGGGTCGCCATACACCTCGGAGGTAGAGGCCAGCAGGAAACGGGCCCCTTTTTCCAACGCCACTCCCAGCGCATTGTGGGTTCCCAGCGCGCCCACTTTGAGCGTCTGGATGGGGTAATGCAGGTAGTCCACCGGGCTGGGCAGGCTGGCCAGATGGAGGACGGCGTCCAGTTGCCCCGGCACGTAGATGTAGTGGGTGACGTTGTGCTTGATGAAGAGAAAGCGCTCGTTGCCGGCCAGGTGGGCGATGTTCTCCACCGTGCCGGTGCTGAGGTTATCCATAGCGATCACCTCGTGGCCATCGGCCAGGAGGCGGTCACACAGGTGGGAGCCGATGAAGCCGGCTCCGCCAGTGATGAGGATGCGCATTCAGTCCCTCTTCAGCGCACGTTCAGGCCAGCGGTTGAGGCTGCGCCTGTGTGGGGTTTCAGGTTACAGGTTTCGGGTTTCAGGTTAGGGGCGATTATACCGCGAAACGGGCAAATTGACGAACCGGCGTGTGGGGGGATTTCGAAGCCAACCCCAATCTGGGGACGGAGTCGAGGCTTTAGCCGGCGCAAACGTGGCTCAAACCGGCTGAAGCCTCGACTCCGGGCGGGAAAAGCAGCAACGACGTAGCCTAAATCGCTTCTGCTTCGAACAC
>DAOTYX010000121.1:0-3051 GCA_034434635.1 Anaerolineae bacterium
CCACCTCGATTCCCAGGTCTTCAGCCATCGGGGAGGGAATGCTGGCCGTGCTGTCAGTCAACACACCCACCTTTTCTGACTTTGCCATCTTTTTCGCTCCTCTGTACGAATACGGTTCTACACCTGTCCACGACGTCGGGCACGGCAGGGCGCAGCGCCGCTGCGCCCCTACGGACGAATGCGTTTCAATAACCCGTCCAACCGCAGGGGGTCGGCGGCCAGGAGGCGGGCCAGTTCCCGGCCGGCCTCCACCAGGAAGGGCCGACGCTCGGCCACCGGACGCGCCGCCGCTGCGGTCCACAGGCTGGCTGCCAGCAGTTCGTCGGCGGGCAGGCCGGGGGCGTTCAGCACCAGGCGGAAGTAGTCGAAGCGGCGGGTAAAGGCGACCACCTCGTCAGGCGTGCAGGGGTACAGGTACTCCATCGTCACCGGCGGCTGAGGGGGAAGGCGATGGACGATCCGCCCGTTCTCCGCGTAGCCCACCGCCAGCACCCCCACCTCGATCGGCACCTGGCGGTTCTTCTGCTGGTCGCGGATCACCTCCTCGGGCGGCTCGGCGATGACGAAGCGCCGGCTGAAGGGGTCATCCTGCACCGCCACGTCGTAGATCAGCCCATAGATCGCGCTGGTGGGCGCCTGGGCAGCCGCGCGCACGAAGGAACCGAAAGCCGGGAGGTCGGGCAGCATCACCCGGCAACCCGCTTTGAAGCCCAGTGTCGAAACGCTCAACAGCAGCCCCACCCGAATGGCCCCGTCTGACATCAAAACCTCCTCCCACGTCGGGTCAGCGTCTTGTAGAAGGCCTTGGTCGAGAGATCCGCCGGCAACCCTGCCGCCAGCAACGCCGTACCCACCATATCCTCCAGCAGTTCTCGCTCCGCCCCGCTGATGTAGGCCAGTTCGTCGGCGCGGGCCAGCACGTACGGGAAGCCGCCCAGGATACGGCTCTGCGCCACCACCCCGCCGTGGACCAGGGCCAGCAGCGGCTCGCCGGTGGGAGCGGCGGCAGTGGTCACCCACAGTGGCACCTCCACCCGCGCTATCTCTGGCTCCACCCCCTCCGCGGCGACGTTGACGTAGAAGAAGCAGACGCGCTGTCCACGCGGCGCGTAGGCGGTGGTGTTGACGGGGCTGGGGGAGATGAACAGGGCTGAGCGGCTCCCCGGCGGCAGAAACGAGAAGATGGCCTGGTCGGGCAGCCGCTCGAGGGGGTTGGGCTCCGTCTGGGCGCGGTGGACGTCGCCGCCGACGCGGGCGAGATGGAGGAGACGGCCCACTTCGGCGTACCGCGGCCGGCTGGTGAAGGCCGCCAGCGCCGCTCCCCGTGCGCGGATGCGCGCCAGCAGGTCCAGGTAGCGGACGATCTTCTCCTGTCGCCGCTCCGCGGGCAGGTCCTCCAGCACCCAGAGCAGCAGCGTGCCGTCCACCAGCGCCAGGAGGGGGCCGGCAGGCTCTGCCTCCACCCGTTCCGCCAGGTGCTCGACCTCGGCGTGGGCGCGGCGCACGTCGAGCAGATTGCCGGCTACCAGGGTCGTGCCTTCGTAGATCTCGTCATCGCGGTAGTAGAGGTGGGGGGCGCTGCGCGCCTCCGGCGTCTCTCCGCTGCCGTGGCGGTAGACCAGGCTGCCGATGTTGATCAGGTGATACAACGCCACGCCGTG
This sequence comes from Anaerolineae bacterium, assembly GCA_034434635.1. GTDB lineage: Bacteria > Chloroflexota > Anaerolineae > B4-G1 > DUEL01 > DAOTYX01. The sequence goes on from DAOTYX010000121.1 coordinate 1,662, forward strand.
GCGGTCGGGCTGGACCTCCGAGCCGTCCACGCCGATGACGGTGTACTGCTCGGGCAGGGTCGGCAGGGGACTGACGAGATCGAGCGGTTCGGCGGTGGGGATGGCGGCGCCGCACTCGGCAGCGGCCGTTTCCAGTGCGGCAGCGGAGGTGGCGAACAGCGAGAGCCAGGCGCGGGCCTGCTCCACCTGCCGGCCTCGTTCCTGCTCCCGGCCGGCCAGCGCCCGGCCCATCTCGGCGATGGCCTCTGTCAGGCGGTTCAGTTCAAGCGTCACGGCGCTCCCCGGTTCCCATTCGTATTCTGTCCTTGCTCACAGCGCATCCTTCACCCGTGGTCTCCGTCCTCCAGATGCAGGTGGTGTAGAAGCCGATGGGCCAGAGGTGCCACCAGGATGCCCGCGGCGGCCAGGAAGGCCACGCCGGAGAAGAGCGCATAAGCGGAGGCGAACAGCTTGCCGACAACCGTGTGGAGGGTGTCCACAGGTCCCATTCCGCTCAGGATCATCGAGGCGTTCAGCAAGGCATCGAGCCAGGAAAGGCCCTCGCTGAAGTGGTAGCCAACGACGCCGATGCCAAGAGAAGCCAGGATGAGGCCTGCGGCGGCCAGGCCGTGGCCCAGCATCCGCCGCAGGAACAGACGGCGGGGTAACAACGGTTGTGTGCGGTGCTCGTACACAGTTCCCCCGTCACCGCTCCTACGATTCAACGTACTCTGAGAGCGCTACCGCGATCTCGGGAAACTCCCTCAACACCTCTCGGTCCACAGTAACCAAGACCAATCCCAACTCCTGCGCCAGTGCCACAAATTCGCGGTCATACGCTGTGCATCCACTCCGTGCTACCAGCCGCAGAACATCTGACGATACTACCTCGTACTCTTGCCCTGCCATCAGGGCTTGTGCTTCGTCCATTATCTGCTCTGCCTCTTCCACCTTCAAGATTCCTCGGCGGATGTAATGCGACAGCACACTCCGAAACTCGCTACGCCACAGCAGCGGGGCCACCCATTGTGGGTCCTTAAGAAAGGCCCGTTCTGCCTGTTCCGTTCGCTCGCTACTCAAGTACAGGTAGCCGATGAGGTTGGTGTCCACGACAATCATGGGCGGCCTGCCATCTTCGCAGCCGTGAACTCCTCGTCACCGATCACGTAACCCACCGTCTTCTCGCGCAGACTCCGTGCCCTCCCTAAGACCGCTTCAGGTTCTATCCTCCGGGCGCGGAGGGCACGTTCGATGCAGACGATGATTTCGCTATTGAGGCTGCGCCGATTCGCCCGCGCGGACCGTTTCAAGGATGCATATAGATCGTCAGGAATATTCTTGACAGTAATGGTAGGCATCTTTCTGCTCCGTAATAACTTCGTTCTGGAGTATTATGGAGGCCCACAGGCAG
>DAOTYX010000122.1:0-5055 GCA_034434635.1 Anaerolineae bacterium
CCGTCGTCGGTCCACTGGTGCCAGTCAATGGGGTTGGACCAGCCGGGGGCGAAGCCCTTTGCGCCGCGGGCGATGTTCGCGGGGAAGACGCGCGCCACGCCCTCGTCCGCGTCGCGGCTGTACACGCCGATGAAGTCGGCGGCGGCCTGCGGGTACTCGAAGAAGCCCAGCCATTCCCGCCAGTTGGCCAGCCTGGAGTAGTTCACGCCGTTGTAGACCGGCCAGGTGAAGCGGTTGGAGGGGCCGGTCGGCTGGGTCCAGCAACCCGGCAGGCGGCAGTCGCCGGTGGAATGGACGGCCATCTGCGCGGCGTTGAAGGCGAACTCCAACCCTGAGGTGGGGCGATTCTGCGGGCCTGGGGCGAGCATGGCGTTGAGCCAGAACTTGTAGGAGAGGCTGGAGGCGGTGGGGTTTTCCGGATGCGGGGTGACGGCCAGATAGCCCCGCCCTGCCGGCAGGAAGAGGTCAACCGCCGCGCGCAGGCGGTTTGTAGCCAGCGTGTCCCGCACGGTGACCGTCACCCCCGCCGTGGAGGTGACCACCGACCAGGTCCACGGCTCGGCCCACTCGTACCCGTGCTCCTCCACCGGCAGGCACCACTCGATGCCGCCAACGGCCAGCCACCAGCCTTGCTCGGGCAGCCCCCAATTGGTCGGCTTGATGACCGGATTCTGGTACAGTTCGTTGCTGCCGGTGGGCTTGTAGATCATCTGGTACACCCGCCCGCCCAGTTCCGGCAGGATCGTCACGCGCAGGGTGTCGTTCTCCAGCACCAGCAGGGTGTAGTCTCGTGGGCTGGGGGTCGGGGTGGGGGTGCCGTAGCAGCCCCAATCGAGCCATCGGTAGGTGTAGGGGCCGTTGCTGCGCGTCTGGAGACAACGGGCGTAGGGGTAGGTGGGGATGGTCAGCGTGGCGGTCTGGAAGGAGGTCGTGCCGCGCTCCCGCCGCAGTGGTAGAGGGGGATGGCCGACAGCGCGGCGAGGAGTGCCCCGCCCCAGCCCTGGCCCACTGTCGCCGCGATCCACCGGTGCGGAACGCAGACCTGAACGGCGGCGCTGGCGAGGATGCCGATGGTGAAGGTGAATCCGACCCATTCGCCCAGGCGCAACGCGTTGCGGGCAAGCCCGCGCCACGAGAATCTCGCTGCAGGGGTGGGGCGCGTGGCGGCGGCGTGGATGGCCGGGCGCAGGAACAGCGCCGGGTCGAGCCGGGAGGCCAGCAAGCCCAGGGTCAGGGAGAGCAGGAGCACGCCGAGAAACTGGTGCACGGCGGCACGCACCCCCAATCCACCGGCAACCATCAGCAGGAGCGTTGGGTTGAGCAGCGATGAGGCGGAGAGGAAGGCCAGCACCGGCCCCGGCGAAGCCCCTCGTTGGAGGAGCGAGATGAGCAGCGGCACCGTGCCGCTGGTCGCGGCGGGGGAGAGGCTCCCCAGGCAGGCCGCGCCCAACACCGTCGCCGGTCCACCGTTCTCCAGATGCGCCTCCCAGCGGCAGAGCAGGTTCACCTGCCCAAGGAGTGCAGCCAGGGCGATGCCGCCCAGGACGTATGGGCCGAGGCGCAGCGTCAGTTCCCAGGCGGTCAGCGCGATCAACACCAGCCCTGAGAGAGGATCAGCCGCCATGCTCCTATTCTACACTCTGAGGGCTCTCGCCCGGCCTGCTTTCCACAAACGCCGCCGGGTCGAGGTAGCCGTAGAAGTCGGGGTGAGCGCGGGCCGGATCGTCATCCCAGGTGTAGGCGACGCCGGCCGTGTGGCCGTTGCAGGCCGCGCCCGCGCTGTCCGGCGGAAACAGGTTGGAGCCATCCCGAAAGGTCCGCATCTCCCAGTGCAGGTGGCTGTTGGCCCCCTGGTCGAGCACGACGGCGAGCACCTGACCGCGTGCCACCGGTTGACCTGGCTGTACCTGCATGTCCTCCACGTGCCAGTAGACGGAATAGACGGGCGGGCCATCGGGCAGGAAGTGCTCGACGATGATCACGCCGTCGGCGGCGGTTTCCAGGGTGAAGACGACCACCCCGTCGGCCACGGCGTGCACCGGTTGGTGGGCGGCCCATCCCCAGACGACCTGCCCTCCCGCGTCGAGTGCGAACAGATCGAGGCCGGCGTGGTAGAGTTGGCTGAAGGGTACCGGATGGCCGGCTGCATCTCGAAAGCAGTTGTCGCGATCGCCCAGGGCGGGGTTCTGCGCGCCGTAGCGCGTGTCCACGGCCAATGGCCCGCTGGTTCCGGGGATGTAGGGGCCGTAGGCGTGGGCGGGCAGCAGCGGGAAGTCGAAGGCGGTTGCGGCGGGCGGTGTGGGCCAGGGGGTGAAGGGTGGGGCGGTGGGGATGGCCGGCGGTTCGCCGCGCGCACGCCACTGTCGAAGACTGACCAGCAGGGCCAGCGCAGCCAGCCCGGCGAAGATCAACGCGGAGATCGTCGCCCTTCGACCCATCACAGTTGCTTTGGATTGCGGCGCCTTGTCGCCGCTTTCTTTGGCTTGCGGCGACTCGTCGCCGCTTTGCTTTGGACTGCGGCGACTTGTCGCCGCTTTGTTTGGATTGCGGCGCCTTGTCGCCGCTTTGCTTTGGACTGCGGCGACTTGTCGCCGCTTTGTTTGGATTGCGGCGCCTTGTCGCCGCTTTCTCTGGCTTGCGGCGACTTGTCGCCGCTTTGCTTTGGACTGCGGCGCCTTGTCGCCGCTTTCTTTGGCTTGCAGCGCCTCGTCGCCACTTTGGAAAACGCTGGCGCTACCGGTAGTCCTCGCGCAGCGGATGCCAGGCGTCGAGGGCGACCGTGGGCTCATCCAGGATGATTGCGCCGTGTGGCACGCCCGAGGGGATGCACACGCCCTCGTGCGCGCGGAGCAGGCGCGTCTCCTGTCCGAGCGTGAACTGCATCGCCCCACGGACGACGTAGGTGATCTGCTCGTGCGGGTGGGAGTGCTCCGGGATCACGCTGCCCGGCGCGAAATCGAAGAACGTCACCATGCAGTGGTCGAGGTAGACCGCGCGGCGCGTGACGCCCGGCAGCGCGGCGACCCCCGGCAGGTCGTCCACGGCGAAAAAGGTCATCGTTCCCTCCTTCAAGATGTCGAGGCGATCTCCAACGGTGCGGCGTGGAATGAGGAACGCACCAGCGGCGCGCTCTCCACGTGACGAAAGCCCATCGCCAACCCCTGCTGGCGGAACTCCTCGAACTCCTCAGGGGTGTAGTAACGGGCGATGGGGAGATGCTGGCGCGTCGGCTGCAGATACTGGCCCACGGTCAGGATATCCACGTCCGCGCGGCGCAGGTCAGCCATCACCGCCAGCACTTCGTCGGGAGTCTCTCCCAGGCCGACCATCAGCCCGCTTTTGGTCTGCGCCTGCGGCCACAGCCGTTTGGCGTTCTCCAGTACGGCCAGGCTCCACTCGTATCGGTTGCGCGGCTGGACCCTACGAAACAGCCGGGGCACGGTCTCGACGTTGTGGTTGAGCACGTCGGGGCGGGCGTCCATCACGCTCCGCAGCGGTTCGATCTGCCCCCCGAAGTCCGGGATGAGCACCTCGACGGTGCAGTGGGGAAGGGCGGCGCGCACCTGGCGGATGGTCTCGGCGAAGAGGCCGGCTCCCCCGTCGGGCAGGTCGTCGCGAGTGACGGAGGTGATCACGGCGTGACGCAACCCCAGGGCCCGCGCCGCCTCCGCCACACGACGCGGCTCGTCGGGATCGGGTGGGGCGGGCCGGCCGGTCTTCACGTTGCAGAAGCGGCAGGCGCGGGTGCAGGTGTCGCCCAGGATGAGGAACGTGGCGGTGCGCCGGTTCCAGCAGTCGCCGATGTTGGGACAGTGCGCCTCCTCACAGACGGTGTGCAGTCCCTGCGCGCGCATCAGCCGTTTCAGTTCGTGGACGCCCGCGCCCGTGCGCGGCGGCACGCGCAGCCACGGAGGACGGCGCTGAGGGTTGGACGGCGTGGCCTGCCTTGCGGATTCCTTCATTCCAGTCTCAGCCATTCCACATTTCGTTGTCGGAAAGTGGCCAGCCGCTCGAAGCCGGCCTGGCGTACCAGCGCCAGCCCGTGGTCGAAGTCCGCCCCCACGTCCTCCGGGCGGTGGGCGTCTGAGCCGAAGGTCACGATCTGCCCACCTTCCTCACGGAACCAGCGCAGCACCTGAACTGCAGGGCCGGGCGCGCCCATCCCACGGCGCTGATAGGAGGTGTTCACCTCCAGCCCTTTGCCTCTTTCGGCCAGCGCGTGTAACACGCGACGCACGCGGGCCTCGTGGGGGCGGTAGTCCAGTTCCTGCAGTCCGAAGCGGAAAAAGGTTGCCCGCCGGATGATGTCCGGATGCGCCAGCACGTCGAACTCGCCCTCTTCGGCCAGGCGGGCCAGGTGGTCAAAGTAGAGCGCCAGTCCTTCATCCAGGGCCAGGCCGTTGAAGAAGGCAGCGTCGAAGGTGGGACGCTCGCCAGCCCAGTGGAGTGAGCCCAGGACGAAGTCGTAGTCGTGAGCGGCCAACAGGGGTTCGATCTGGCGGCGGTAGAGGTGGGGCTCGCCGCACTCGATGCCCGCACACAGGGTCAGATGCCCATCGAGGTCGGCGCGACAGCGCTGCACGGCCTGCCAGTGCTCATCGGGGCGGAAGTAGGCGTGGCAGGGGTCCAGCGGCTCGAAGTCCACGTGGTCGGTGATGGTGATCCTGCTCATCCCCCGCGTCAGCGCCGCCTGGCAGACCGCCTCCATCGTCGCCTGGCTGTCGCAGGAGAATTCAGTGTGGACGTGCTGATCCGGTAGGTGTCTCACTAGTACGTGCGGGAGGGTAGAAGGTAATGTCGCACGCCAACCTCGACTTCGCTCATTCTGGGGCCTCCGCTGACGCAAATGGGGTGCGGTTCCTGTGAATGTGACCACATCATAAAGTTAGAAGTTACGCAGTTGATCTTTATTGCCACGAACCACCAGCGCAAAGGCCAGGACAGCTTCCTCATGCTTCGTCAGTCGGCGCAGCAGATTGCGCCCCGCTGTGCTTTTGGGGCGTCCCCGGCCCGCTTTGGGTTCGGGCGGTGGTTCTGCCAGTTCCGCCTGGCTCA
>DAOTYX010000123.1:0-31434 GCA_034434635.1 Anaerolineae bacterium
CCGCCTCCGGCGCGAGCACGGGGAGAGGAGAGGCGCAGACGGCCGCCCAGCCGACGGGGGGGCGAGGGGAAACGCGGTAGAGGAACAGCGCATACCCCAGCCGGGCCAGCGGCTCGCGGCTGCGGAAGGCGGCATAGGTGTTGACGTCGGGCGTGTAGACCCCCTGCAGCACCGTCGCCCCCAGCGCGTAGAGGCCCGGGGCGGGGTTGAGCGGGGCGAAGGGGGCAGCGTCGGGGCTGGGTGGCAGCAGGTCGGCCTGGATGCCATACACGGCAGGCCGGGCAGGACTGAAGTGGGCGTAGAAGATCTGCGTCACGCCGTGATCGCGCATCCAGTCGCGCAGTTGCCACAGGTTCTGTCCCCAGTCCAGGTTGGAGTCCACCAGATAGCGGTATCCCCCCGCCGCCCCGCCCGCCAGTTCGTTGAAGAAGGCCAGATAATGCGGGGCGACGCCTACGGTCCCCACGACCAGCCAGACAAGGAGAGCGGAGAGGCCGAGGCGTGAAACGTGAAACGTGAAACGTGAAACGTGGTGCGTGGTGCGTGGATAAGACGAAACACGCCATACGCCATACGTCATGCGCGAGGCAAGGATGAACACGAACGGCAGCAGCGGCAGCAGGTGACGGTAGCCGATGTCTACACTGCTGAAAAGGGCGGAGAGGGCATAGAGGAGAGGGAAGAGGAGAAGGGGAGTCCAGGTGCGGATAGACGGTCTCAGGTTGCAGGTTACAGGTTGCAGGTTGCCCGCGGCCATCCGAAACCTGAAACCCGAAACCTGAAACCAACTGCTGACAACCAGTAGCAGCAAAGTGGGGAGAGGCGTCTTGAGGACGAAGGCAACCGGGAAGTAGGTCCACCAGCCGTGATCGCTGTTGCGTCCCCACAGGAAGGCCGGGTGACCGAGACGATAATGCTCCTGAAGCGCGCGGTAGATCTCGACGTGGGTGGCAGCCGGCAACGGCAGGGGGAATCCAGGGATGGTGCGCACCTCGAAACCGTAGGCCGCCCACACCACCAGCGCTGCCAGACCCAACCCGCCCGCCGTGGTCAGCAACCGCCGCCGCCAGGAGGAGCCAGGCGGACCCAGCAGCCACAGCAGCGACATCACCGGCACCAGCAACAGAGCGGAGACTTTGGAGACCAGCGCCAGCCCCAGCGCCACCGCCGCCCCGATCCAGAGGGCCGATCGGCGGTGACGCAGGGCGCGGGCGGCAAGAAAGAGGGAGGCTGTCCCCCACAGCGTGACCGCCATGTCAGTGGTAGCCAGCGAGCCATGGGCGATGATGTTGGGGTCGAAGGCGGTCAGCGCCAAGGCCAGCAGCCCAGCCCACCCGCCGAACAGGTCGCTGGCCCAGCGGTAGACCAGCGCTCCCAGCAGCAGGGTCATCAGGATGATGGGGAGGCGGCCGACCAGCGCCAGTCGCGCCGGGTGTGGGTACTGCCAGACCACGCCATCGGTGATGGCCGAGAGGCTGGCGATCTCCCAGCCGGGTATGGCGCGCGGGTCGGGCAGATCGGGCAGTCCCAGCAGGGGGAGGGCGGCCAGCACGTTCGCCAGCGGGGGATGGATGTGCACTGGCTGCAGGCGCAGGTCGCCGGTGCGCAGCGTGGCGTAGCCAATCGCCAGGTGGGGGCCCTCGTCGAAGGTGAGCGAGGCGCTTCGGGCGTGCCCCAGCGCCTGGAGGAAGAGGCAGACCAGCAGTACGGCTGCCAGCGCCCGTCGAATGCTCTCCAACCGCCCCGACCGCTCGTCCACTCTGCGGGGCACGATACCACAGACGGGGGGAAAGTGCAAGGCGCGGTTGACCGCTTCCCGCATCGGATGTAAGATAGCGCAGATGGTCGGTGCTTACCCTCCCGCAGGTTCTGGCACAATCTCCAGAGCAGAGGGCGCCAGAACCTGCGGGAGGGTACAGGTTGTCGGCAGGAGGTGCGGAATATGTCACAACGGAGGTTGCTGGCCGTCTTCGCCCACCCCGACGACGAGAGTTTCGGACCAGGGGGGACGCTGGCCCGTTACGCCCGTGAGGGGGTGGAAGTGCATCTGGTCTGCGCCACCCGCGGCGAGGTCGGCAGCAGCGACAGCGATGACCTCGGCGCATGCGCCGACCTGGCCTGTCGCCGGGAGGAGGAGTTGCGCTGCGCCGCTGAAGTCCTGGGCCTGGCCGGGGTGCACCTGCTGGGCTACCGGGATTCGGGGATGGCCGGCGCGGAGACCAACCAGCACCCGCAGGCCCTGGTGCAGGCCGATCCCCAGTTCCTGGCCGGACAGGTGGCGGCGTGGATGTGCGAACTGCGCCCGCAGGTGGTGCTGACCTTCGACCCGTTCGGCGGCTATGGCCACCCTGACCATATCACCATCCACCGCGCCACCGTGCGCGCTTTCGAGCGCGTGCGGGCGGGGTTGCTGCCACCCGACCAGGCGCCGCAGAGGCTCTACTACACCCTCATGCCGCATACGCTGATCCGCCTGGCGGTGCGGCTGATGCCGCTGTTCGGGCGCGACCCCACGGCGCTGGGCAAGAACCGGGACATCAACCTGCGGGAGGTGCTGGCGCACAAGTTGCCGGTCACGACGCGGGTGGACATCCGCCGGGTGTATGACGTGCGCGAGCGGGCAGCGGCCTGTCATTCCAGCCAGCTCTCCGGCCCGGCCAGCATCTTCGGCTGGCTGCCCAAACCGCTGCTGCGTTGGATCCGCGGCACTGAGATCTTCCACCGCGCTGAGCCACCCTTCGGGAGGGGGGAACGGGTGGAGAGGGGGATGTTTTAGGGTTGGAGGGTGAGGGTGGAAATGCGGAATCCGCGTGTGGCCTGTGAGCCGTGTTCCGTGTTCCGTGGTCAGTCGTCAGTCGTCTGTGGTCCGTGTTCCGTCGTCCGTGATCCGTCGTCTGTCGTCTGTCGTCTGTCGCCTGTCGTCCGTGATCCGTCGTCCCTCGATAGGAGGATGCTGTGAATACTGTCCTTTCCCGTCTGCGGTCACTGCCGCGTAACATCTGGGCTGTCAGCCTCACCAGCTTCTTCATGGACATCTCCAGCGAGATGGTGCTGAACATCCTGCCGCTCTTCATGGCCAACGTGCTGGGCATCCGCACCAGCCTGATCGGTTTCATCGAGGGCATCGCCGAGGCCACCTCCAGCCTGCTCAAGCTCTTCTCCGGCTGGCTCTCCGACCGCCTGGGCACACGGAAGTGGCTGGCTGTGGTCGGCTACGCCCTCTCTGCGGTCAGCAAGCCGTTCTTCTACTTCGCCGACTCATGGGGCGCGGTGGCGGGGGTGCGCTGGACTGACCGGGTGGGCAAAGGTGTCCGCACGGCTCCCCGCGACGCGCTGGTCGCCGACTCCATCGCCCCGGAGCAGCGCGGGCTGGCCTTCGGCGTGCACCGCGCCGCGGACACCGGGGGCGCGGTGGTGGGGCTGCTCATCGCTCTGGTGGCGGTCTGGCTGGCGCAGCGCGGCGCGGCGCAGTTGGGGCGCAACGCCTTCCAGATCGTGGTGCTGGTCAGCCTGGTGCCGGCCTTCCTGGCCGTGCTCTCATTGGCTGTGGGAGCCCAGGATGTACGGGGGCTGGCCACGAGCGAGCGACCACGCATCTCCTTTCGCGGGTTGGGCCGACGCTTTGCCCTGTTCATGCTCATCGTCGGCCTGTTCGACCTGGGCAACTCCTCCGACGCCTTTCTGGTCTTGCGCGCTCAGGAACGGGGGCTGAACGTCCTGGGCGTGTTGGGGATGCTGATCACCTTCAACCTGATCTACGCCCTGGTCTCCACCCCGGCAGGGGCACTATCTGACCGCATTGGCCGGCGCCGGGTGATCATCGGCGGCTGGCTGGTCTACGCCGCCATCTACCTGGGGGTGGGACTGGCCCGCACCGGCTTGCAGGTCTGGGCGCTGTACGCCCTCTACGGCCTCTACTACGGGCTGTCCTACGGCGCGGCCAAGGCGATGGTCGCCGACCTGGTGCCGGAGCATCTGCGCGGCAGCGCCTACGGCACCTACAACGCGGTGCTGGGCATCCTCGACTTCCCGGCCTCACTCATCGCCGGGGTGCTGTGGCAGGGGGTGGGAGCATGGGCCGGCTTTGGCGCGTCGGCCCCCTTCCTCTTCGGGGCAGCGTTGGCGCTGCTCGCAGCGGTGCTGATGGCCGTGTTCCGCTTGTAGGACAACTACATGCAGTGGTCCTAGTTATTGTTGCAATACCGCCACTTCTGTGCTATAATGTATTCGTCTGTGGGGATGAACGGTCTCGACGGGGAGGGCTGGTCACAGACAGCGAGCCGGGGCGCTCTGGCCCCGTTAACAACAGAGCAAACCCAAGAGTGCCAACAATTGGGCTGCTGTTCCCGTCGCCGCCTAGTGCGGTAGAGGAACAAAAACCGGACCGCCCTGCGCGGTCCCGCCCCCCTCGATCTCGCGCCGGTGGGCCGAGGGCCGGGTGTCACAATGCCGGCGGGCAGCCACCCGACACCGATACGGTGGCCTGAGAGACATCGGCTGAGCCGGGGTGCAGCGCGGTCGGCAGCGACTCCCCCGGCAAGAGAAAAGAGCCGACTACGCTCGTAGAAGTCTATGGCCGATCTCTTCGGACGCGGGTTCGATTCCCGCCATCTCCACCACAAGAGCCGGTGCCCCGCCGCACCGGCTCGTCTGTTTGAGCAGAGGGTTCCCTGACCGTGAGCAAACACATCCTTATCCTCACCGGCCAGCGGGGGGTAGGCAAGACCACCGTCTGTCGCCAGGTGGTGGCGCAGGCGCAGGCCGCGGGGTTTGCCTGCGGCGGCCTGCTCACTCCAAACCTGGACGGCTCCGATCAGCGCGTGGTGGTGGACGTGCGCAGCGGCGAGAGCCGCCCGTTGACCACCAACGACGGGGAAATCACCCTCGGCCGTTTCCGCTTCGACCCGGCGGCGCTGGAATGGGGCACCCAGAGGCTGGCCGACGCCGTCCCCTGCGACCTGCTGGTAGTGGACGAGATCGGCCCGCTGGAGATCGAACGACAGCAGGGGTGGTCACTGGCGCTGGACCTGCTACGCGGTCACCAGTTCCGCCTGGCCCTCGTCGTCGTGCGACCGGAATTGATAGAGGCGGTGCAGATGCGCCTGCCCACCTCTGCTCCCACCGTCGTGACCGTCACCCCCGACAACCGCGACCTGCTCCCCGTCGAGCTGGCGGACCTGCTGAAGCGAGAAGCCGCCACGATGTCTTCCTGACCCTACCGCCGGCCGACCTTCTCCCGATACGCCTTCAGCCCCGCCCGCAACACCTGCAACGGCAATAACGCGCAGCGACGGCGATTGGCGCCCACCGGGGCATCCAGCATGCGCAGGACATCCTCCTCCGTGAGCGCCTCCACCTCCTCAAGTGATTTCCCCTTGATGTGCTCGGTGAAGATCGAACTGGAGGCCATACTGACCACACAGCCGTCTCCTTCAAAGGCCACCCGTTCGACTCGCCCGTCTGCGTCGAGACCCACCTCCAGGTGGACCTGGTCGCCGCAGGATGGATCGTCGGCATCGGCGACGATGTCCGGCGCGTCCAATCGCCCCCAGTTGCGCGGATGGGCGTAATGGTCGAGGATGTGCTCGCGGTAGAGGTCACTCATCACCCAACCCCCTTGCCCAGCAGATGACTGACCCGCTCCAGCGCGTCGGCCAGCCGGTCAGCCTCCTGAGGCGTGTTGTACAGGTAGAAACTGGCGCGGGCGGTGGCGGTCAGCCCCAGGCGCTTGTGCAGCGGCTGGGCGCAGTGATGACCGGCACGCACGGCGATCCCCTCCTGGTCGAGCAGATGGGCCAGGTCGTGGGGATGGATGTCGCGGAAGGTGAAGGCGATCACGCCGCCACGCCGGTCGGCAGGAGGGCCGGGGATGCGCATCCCCGACAGCGCCGACAACCGCTCCATCGCATAGGCCACCGTCTCGCGCTCATGGGCCGCCACCGCCTCCATCCCCAACCTGCTCAGGTAGTCCACCGCGGCCCCCAGACCGATGGCCTCGACGATAGCCGGCGTGCCGGCCTCGAACTTCCAGGGCAGGTCGTTCCAGGTGGCGCGTTCCCAATCCACCCGCCGGATCATGTCCCCGCCGCCGAGAAAGGGCGGCATGGCTTCCAGCAGGCTCTCCCGGCCGTAGAGCACGCCAATGCCGGTGGGCCCGCACATCTTGTGGGCCGAGAAGGCCAGGAAGTCGCAGCCCAACTCCTGCACGTCCACCGGCAGGTGCGGCACCCCCTGTGCCCCATCCACCAACACCACCGCGCCAACGGCATGGGCGCACTGCACCATCTCCCGCGCCAGCGTGATCGTCCCCAGGACGTTGGACATCATCGTGAAGGCCACCAGTCGGACGCGCTCGTCGAGCAGGTCATCCAGGCGCTCCATCTGCAGCAGCCCGTCGTCGCCGATCGGCAGGTAGACCAGTTCCGCCCCCTTCTCCTGGGCCAGCAGTTGCCAGGGGACGATGTTGGAGTGGTGTTCCAGTTGCGTCAGCAGGATACGGTCGCCCGGCCCGATGTTGGCCCGCCCCCAGGCGCAGGCGACCAGGTTGATGGATTCGGTGGCGTTGCGGGTGAAGATCACCTCTTCCCGCACCGGAGCGTTGATGAAGGCAGCCACCTTATCCCGCGCCCCTTCGTAGGCCAGGGTCGCCTCCTCGCTGATGGCGTACACGCCGCGGTGGACGTTGGCGTAGTACTCCCGATAGGCCCGATCCATCGCCTCCAGCACCGCCAGCGGCTTCTGGGAACTGGCCGCACTGTCCAGAAAGACCAGTGGCTTGCCGTGCATCTGGCGTGAGAGGATGGGAAAATCCGCCCGGATTCGCTCAACGTCAAGCACAGGAACCTCCTCGGTCTGGATTCGCCTGTGCATCAGTATAGCACGTTCAAGCACCCGTGCAAACGGCCGGTTTCAGCGACAATGGTCTGCTTTTTTGACAGCAGAGGTGGAGAGTGGTATAATGGCTGCCAGATCACCGCAAGGAGCAAGAGATGAGCGACATGGAGACCCCCCTGTCGGAGCAGGAGATTCAGCGCATCCACGAGGCGCTGCGTGAGGTGTACGACCCTGAGATCGGCATCAGCATCGTGGATCTGGGGCTGGTGCGCAAGATCACTGCGGAGGACGGGGAGGTATTGATCACCATGATCCTCACTGCGCCGTTCTGCCCGCTGGCAGGGATGATCCTCGAGCAGGCCCGCGCGGCCGCCCAGGCCGTCACTGAACGCAAGGTACGGGTGACGCTGGGTATGGAGCAGTGGAACCCCTCTATGATGGCCAACGGCGCCCGACAACAGCTTGACGCCGACTAACCGTCTATCCGAGAGGCTGCGGGGGGCGTCATTCTTCTGCAGGCTTTACCACCTGCGCGGCGCGGATGGTTATCCGCGCTGCCATACGGCCCGCCGCCCGCCGACGCCGTAGGGGCGGCATCCCTAGGCCGCCCCGCCGGCGCATAGGGATGCGCCGGCCACGGGGTATAACGTGGGGTGTCATCCCAATGCCGCCCCGCCGGCACATCGAGGACACGCCGGCCACGGAGCATAACGTGGGGCGGCCCGCCGCCGCCCGCCGACGCCGTAGGGGCGGCATCCCTATGCCGCCCCGCCGGCGCATCGGGATGCCGCCGGCCACGGGGCATAACGTGGGGTGTCATCCCAATGCCGCCCGCCGACGCCGTAGGGGCGGCATCCCTATGCCGCCCCGCGGGGCATAGCGTGGGGTGTCATCCCGATGCCGCCCCGCGGGGTGATGGCAACACCGAACAGGGCACAGTGGACAGGCTTCACGGACTTCTCGAACAACACGGTCAGAGACGCTGGCTGTCGCCCGGCGAAGTGCTGATCGGCCAGGGCGCCCCCAGTGACGGCATCTACTACCTGCAACAAGGCCGCCTGGGGGTCTATCGCGAGGAACAGGACGGCCTCTTCCTTCTCTCCGAGGTGCTGCCGGGCGAGTTAGTGGGCGAACTGGGCGCGGTAACAGGATGGCAGCGCACCGCCACGCTGCGCGCCGAAGAGCCCTCGCTCGTCATCCACGTGGGCCAGGCGGATTTCCTGCGCGCCGTCAATGAAACCCCCGACCTGGTGACCGACGTCTTCACAATGATGGGCCGCCGCCTCACCCGCGCCGACATCGCGCGGGTCACCCTCGACCGCTCCTACCAGCAGGCGGTGGAGCGCGTCACAGAACTGAGCGACGAGAAGGCCCGCCTGGAAGAGACCCTCCGCCTGCGCGAGGAACTGGCCGATATGATCGTCCACGACCTGCGCAACCCCCTGGGAGTCATCGCTGGCGGGTTGCACCTGCTCAACACGGCGCTGGAAAGCGGCACATGGCCCGAATACGCCCCCACAGTGCTGGATACGATCCAGCGCTCGGTACAGCGCATGCGCCGGTTGGTGGACACCCTGCAGGACATCGCCAGTTTCGAGCAGCAAGAGATGAGCCTGCATCGCCTGCCGCTCAACCTGACAGACCTGGCGGAGGAGGCGATTGCCGAAGAGCAACCCCTCGCCCTCATCAACGGCCTGTCGCTGGAGAGCCGTCTGCCCGCCGATCTGCCCGAGGTCCTGGCCGACCGCGACGTCATCCTGCGCGTGCTGATCAACCTGCTCGACAACGGGCTCAAGTTTACCCCCAGCGGCAGCCAGGTTTGGCTGGAGGGGCGGCGGGAAGGCGAAGAGGTGCATGTGGAGGTATTGGACACCGGTCCCGGCATCCCGCCCGAGGAGCGCTCCCGCATCTTCGAGAAGTTCACCCGCGTCCGCGGGCGGTCGGCGCCGACCAGAGGAACAGGGTTGGGGCTGGCCTTCTGCGCGATGGCGGTGACCGCTCACGGCGGGCGCATCTGGGTAGAGGACGGACCTGGAGGCGTGGGCAGCCGCTTCGTCTTCACCCTGCCGGTCGCCGGCTGAGCGTCAACAGCGGCGCAGGAGCACCAACAGGGCGAACTGCGGCAGCACCCGCTGGCGCCGCCAGCGCCACGGCTGGCGGATGAGACGGTAGAGCCACTCGAACCCCAGGCGACGGACCCAGCGCGGCGCACGCGGCACCACCCCGGCCAGGTAGTCCAGCGCCCCCCCGATGCCGATCCCCACCTTCGCCCCACTGCGGGCCAGGTTGCGCGCCAGCCAGAGGTCCTGAGCCGGCGCCCCATAGGCCACCAGCAACACGTCCGCCCGCGCGGTCCGCACCCGCTGAAGGATTTCTTCCTCGTCTTCCACCGCCGGGCTGCCGGCGTAGGTGCCACAGATGGTCAGGGTAGGGTGACGACCGGTCAGCACCGCCCCGGCCCGCTCCGCGATGCCGGGGGCGCCGCCCAGAAGGAAGAGCCGCCACCCTGCGTCCGCCGCATGCGCCGCCAGCCGCTCCACCAGGTCCACTCCCGCCACACGCTCCCGCAGTGGCCGACCCAGATAGCGTGCGGCCAGGGTGACGCCGACCCCATCGGGCACGCATAACCCCGCCCCCTGCAGCACCGCACGGAAAGTAGGGTCCCGCCGCGCCGCCATCAGGAACTCCGGGTTGACCGTGGCGATCTGGCGGGGGCGCTGCCCGGCGATCCAGCGCGCCACCCACTCCAGCGTCTCCGGGAGCGAGACGTCATGGATCGGCACGCCGAAAAGGGTCAACGCAGGAACGGGGTCAACCATGCTCAGTAGGGCACCGTGAGCGTCATCGTCACGCCGCGCCCGGGCGCGCTGTCCAGATCAAGGTTCCCCTCCAGCAGTCGCACCCGCTCGCGGATGTTGCGCAGGCCCTGTCCGCTGCGCGCCACGCCGTCTACCATCCCCACGCCATCATCGGAGATGCGCAGGCGCAGGGCGTCGTCGCCAAAGGAAAGCCACACCTCTACCCGTCGCGCCCGCGCGTGACGGGCGGCGTTGCTGAGCGCCTCCCGCGCCACCTGAAAGATATGTCCCCGCTGGTCCGCCCGCAGGGTTGGCGGTTCCTCCCCCTCGACGATCAGTTCCGTCTCCAACAGCGTGTTGATGCGGAAATCCCGCAGGAGTTCCTCCAATCCGCTGCGCAGATCGCTCGCCTCTCTCCCACCACTGCGCAGGTTGAAGATGTAGCGCCGGATATCCTGAATGGTCTGGTTGAGGCTGTACATCGCCCGCCCCAGTTGCGCCTCCGCCGCCGCCGGGTCCTCCATGATCGCCTGCGTCGCCCCCTCCAGCATCAGGCCAGCGGCGTAGATGGACTGAATGATCCCGTCGTGCAGGTCCCGGCTGATGCGCTCCCGCTCGGCCAGCAGGGCCTGGGACTGCTCCACGCTCTCGATCCAGCGGTCCATTTCATCCTGGGTGGCGTTGAGCGCCTGGACGATGCTCCGGATGAGGTAAACACCACAAACGGCGTAGAGGAGAGAAAGGGAAAGGGAAACCGCCCTGGCCGGGAGGTCCAGGGCGGCCAGTCCCCCGAAAAGGCCGAGGACGAAACCGGCAGCGCGCAGGTGGCGACGGGTGGTGCCGAACCGGTCGGTGGACAGAGCAGGTTGTACCCGCTGGCGCAGCCGCCGCGCTGCCAGCAGTCCACCCGGCAGGGCCAGTCCGTAACGGGCCAACCCCTCCCCCCACAGCGCCGCCTGGGCCGCTGAACGGCCGGCCAGGAGCATCCCCAGGAGAACGGCCAGCCAGGTTGCCCCGATGGCGAACACCGGCCACGGATGCGCCCATCGCCGACCGACAGGGGAGGGAAACAGGAGACCAAAAGCCAGCAAAGCCACGTAGGCCACGCCGAGCAGGAGGGTGCGGACCATCGCCAGGAGATCGCTGTCCGCGCCGGGGAACAGCAGGCGGATCCAGGCGGCGGCCGCCTCACAGAAGCCAAAGACCGCCAGCAGCGGCAGCCGACGCGCCAGGTCCAGACGCAGCGCGCGGGGGGCCAGCAACAGGAAGACAACCCCCAGGGTGAAGAAAGCCAGGCCGTGAAGGAAGCCGGCCAGCGGCTGTCCCCAGGCCTGCCACAGGGTGACGATATCCCAGTCCCCGCTCATCTCGGGTTCCGCGCCTCCGCGCCGCTATTATAGCCTCTTCCCCATTGTCCGCCAGGCCATTTGACCACTTTTGTGCTATAATAGGACTCGCCCGCGAAAGCAGAGGAGGGAACAACATGCGCAAGGAGGCCTATCTGGCCCGCCCGTTGCGTGAGGGGGTGGTGCAGTGCCAGACGTGTGAGCACTTCTGCGCCATCCCCCCCGGCGAGAGCGGCAAATGTGGCGTTCGTCTCAACCAGGACGGAACTCTCTACCTCACCGTTTACGGTGACGCCGTCGCCCTCAACCTCGATCCGGTGGAGAAAAAGCCGCTCTACCACTTCCTCCCTGGCGGCGAGATCCTCTCCCTCGGCACCTTCGGCTGCAACTTCCGCTGCCCGTTCTGTCAGAACTGGAACATCTCCCAGGAATGGGCGCGCAATGAACCGCCGGAACGGTTGGGACGTATCGCCACCCCCCAACTGCTGGTGGAGACCTGCCGGCGGCGGGGTGTGCCGATGATCGCCTACACCTACAACGAGCCTACGGTTTTCTTTGAGTACACCTTCGACACCGCCCAGATGGCCCATGAACAGGGGCTGCGCAACGTCTACGTCTCCAACGGCTTTATGTCCCAGGCGGCGCTGGAAAAGATCGCTCCCTATCTGGACGGGATCAACGTGGACCTGAAGGCGTTCAGCGAGGAGTTCTATCGGAAGCAGTGCGGCGCCCGGCTCGAGCCGGTCAAGCGGAACATTCGCACCATCGCTCAGGAGACCGACATCTGGATCGAGGTGACCACGCTGCTCATCCCCGGTCTCAACGACTCCGACGAGGAACTGCGGGCCATGGCCGCCTGGCTGGCAGAGGTGGACCCGGAGATGCCGTGGCATATCTCCGCCTTCCACCCCGATTATCAGATGCTGGACCGTCCGCCCACGCCGCTGGCCCGTATGACGCAGGCTTATGAGATCGGCAAGGCTGCCGGCCTGAAGTACGTCTACCTGGGCAACGTGATGGACGCCGAGCGCAGTTCCACCCGCTGCCCGGACTGCGGGGAACTGCTCATCCGTCGCCACGGCTACTCGGTGCACGAGCGGTGGGAACAACGCGGCGTCTGCCCGCGCTGCCACCAGGCGATTGCCGGGGTGTGGTAACGGCCCACCGAGGAGGGTTCAGATGCGCTTGAGACAACCTGTCGTTGCCGGGCAATTCTACCCCGCCGACCGCGCCTCCTGCACGCGTCAGATCGAGCAATCTCTGCCCAACCGCCTGCCAGACAACCTGCCCGAACGTATCGTCGCCGGGGTGGTGCCCCACGCTGGCTGGGTCTTTTCCGGCCCCACCGCCGCACGGCTCTTCGCCGCCATCCAATCCCAATTCCAGCCCGACACCGTGGTGCTGCTCAGCGCCATGCACCGCTGGGGAACGGCCCAGGCGGCGGTTTACAGCAGCGGGGCCTGGGCCACACCCCTGGGCGAGGTCCGGGTGGACGAGGAACTGGCCCAGGCAGTGCTTGCGGAAGGAAGCGGACAACTGCTCGACGCTCCCCACGCCCACAGCGGCGAGCACTCCGCTGAGGTACAGGTGCCGTTCATCAAACACCTCTTCCCCCAGGCGCGCATCCTGCCCATTGTGGTGCCGCCCGACGACCAGGCCGTGTCGGTAGGTGAAACCGTGGGGCGCGCCATCGCCACGGCTCAGAAGTCCGCCGTGGTTATCGGCACCTCCGACCTGACCCACTACGGGGCCAGTTACTACGGCTTCGCCCCGGCGGGCAGCGGAGAGCGCGCCCTGGAGTGGGCGCGGGCTAACGACGAACGGATCATCCGTCTGATGCTGGAGATGCGCGCCGAAGAGGTAGTGGCGGAGGCGGAGAGCCATCACAACGCCTGCGGCAGTGGCGCGATCGCTGCCACCATCGCCGCCGCGCGCCTCCTGGGAGCGTCGAAAGGGGTGCTCCTGGAGTACACCACCAGCCACCACGTGATGCCGCGCGGTCCGGCCAGCGACTTCGTCGGTTACGCGGCAGTGGCGTTCGGTTAACCCCCAGACCCGAGACACACGGGAGGAGGAGAAGATGCCCCTTTCACCGGAGGATCGTCAATACCTGCTGGCTCTGGCCCGTCAGACCATCACCCGGCAACTGGAAGGGCAGAAGCCACCAGAGGTTGACCTGCAGCGGCTGTCGGAGGACCTGCGCCGACCTGGGGCGTCGTTCGTCACGCTGACCATCGGCGGCGAACTGCGCGGCTGCATCGGCTCCATCGAGCCCCGTCAACCCCTGGCGCTGGATGTGCGGGAAAACGCTCTGGGGGCAGCCTTCCGCGACCCCCGTTTTCCACCGCTCAGCCAGCGCGAACTGGCGCGGGTGCACATCGAGGTCTCCGTGCTGACCCCTCCGCAGCCACTGGCCTTCACCGATGCGGAGGACCTGATCGCCAAACTGCGCCCGCACGTGGACGGGGTGATCCTGGCGCGGGGCTGGCAGCGCGCCACTTACCTGCCGCAGGTGTGGGAGAAACTGCCCGACCCGCGGGACTTCCTGGGCACGCTGTGCATGAAGGCCGGCCTGCCACCCGACGCCTACCGTCAGCCCGGCCTGGAGGTGTTCACCTACCAGGTGGAGAGCATGGAAGAGTAGCCCGGACGGGGCTATCTCCCTCCGCCGCTCAGCGCCCCCTCCAGGTAGCGGCGCAGCAGGCCCAACGCCGCATCGGCGGAGAGGGCCTTGTTGACCGAGCGGTTGCCCCGCCACAGGTGCGGCTCCACCCATTCCCCATCCGGCGTGGCCAACGCGGTGTAGACCAGCCCGACCGGTTTGTCGGGCGTACCGCCGCCTGGGCCGGCGATGCCGGTAACCGCCAGTCCCACATCAGCGCCGAGGGCCTGCCGCACCCCCTGGGCCATCGCCAGCGCCGTCACCGCGCTGACCGCGCCATGCTCGGCCAGGACGCGGCGCGGCACCCCCAGCAGGCTCTCCTTGACCTCATCGGCGTAGGCGACCACCCCGCCGCGATAGTAGTCGGAACTGCCTGCCACCTCGGTGATGCGGTGACCGACAAGCCCCCCGGTGCAGGACTCGGCGACGGCGAGCGTCAGCCCACGAGCCCGCAACAACTGCCCGATGACCTGCTCACTCCTCTCCATTCGCTCCCTACTCCTCTCGCCCCTCGTCGTCCGTCATCCAGCCCCGCCTGGCCAGCCCCAGCAGCCGTTGCAGCGCCGCCAGCGCCGCCGCCCGTTCCTCCGCGCTCAGCGGCAGGGCAGCAAACTCCTCCTCGTCGAGCACATGCGGCCGGCCCCGCGCATCCACCCACAGATCCAGCGCCAGGTCATCCGCTCCTACCTCCATCTCGCCGATGAAGGCGGGGCGGGTGATGTTGCAGTACCAGCCCTTCTGCCGCCCCCTGGTGGAGCGGATGTTGAAGATGTTGTACCAGCGATCGGCGTAAAACGTCTCCACCCAGCGGTCCCCCGGCTGAAAGCAAACGTACCCCAGGTCCAGCGGGGGGCGGGACCAATCAGTGGCCAGGGCGATGGCGGTGGGGGTGCGCCACAGCACCCGGCCGGGATAGGAGAGAACCTCCCGGCCCGCGGCGTCGCGCTTCCGCACCGTGACCCAGGTCCCGGCCATACCAGCCCCGATTCTATCCCGATTTACCTTGTGGGCAAGCGTTGCCTTTGTCGCCAAGCGGTGTTATCATGACGGGTAAGGACCTACCTGGCTGCCCGCCGTCGGCGTGGGCAGGCGGTTACTGCCAACCTGACAGTTACATCATAAGCGGCAACAACGCAAGACGCGATACGTCAAGGAGGAACCATGAGCCAACACGATCTGCAGGGCCGCTGGGCCTTGATCCTGGGAGCCTCCAGCGGTTTCGGTGCGGCGGCGGCGCGAGCCTTCGCCCGGGCCGGCATGAACGTCTGCGGCGTCCATCTGGACACCCGCGCCACGCTCGATCGGGCGCGCGCGGTCATCGCCGACATCGAGGCGACAGGCCAGCGCGCGCTCTTCTTCAACACCAACGCCGCCGACGCGCAGAAGCGTGCGCGGGTGCTGGAACGGGTCAAGGAGGAATGCGGCCCGATCCACTTCCTCCTCCACTCTCTGGCCTTCGGCTCCCTCCTGCCGTTCATCGCCGACGACCCGGCAGAGGCGATCAACGAAGCACAGATGGATATGACCCTGCGGGTGATGGCCCACAGCCTGGTCTACTGGGTGCAGGATATGGTGCGGATGGGGTTGCTGGTGCGCGGCAGCCGGGTGTATACCCTGTCCAGCGGCGGGGCCGACCGGGTGGTGGTACCCTACGGGGCGGTGTCGGCGGCCAAGGCGGCGCTGGAGAGCCACGTGCGACAACTGGCGCTGGAACTGGGGCCACGCGGCATCGCCGTCAACGGGCTGCGGCCCGGCGTCGCCGACACCCCCGCCCTGCGCGCCATCCCCGGCCACGAGTACTGGGTGCAAGAGGCGCAACAACGCAACCCTGCCGGCCGGCTGACCACGCCGGAGGACATCGCCACCGTCCTGGTGGCCCTGGCCGACCCGGCGATCACCTGGATCAGCGGCGCGATCATCCCCGTGGACGGCGGCGAGTTTGTCGTCGGCTGACGACAAAATTCGTTTCATTGTGGCGCAATTATGATAAATGTAATGCCTTGCCATCTCTGCCGCCTTAGAAGGGCAGGGAGGCCAGGGGGCCTCGCCTCAGATGTTTGGGTGGCCCGTCCGTCCCCCCATATATCTGCAGGCCCAGACCGCAACCTCCTGCTCCGGGACCGCTGTCCGGCGGCCAATCTTAAAGAACTCGTCTTTTTAAGGCGATTGCCGCCAGAAGCCATTGCCCTCTCCGGCATCCTCTGGTAGAATAGGAGCCACGTTTGGGCGGGGCTGTGGCGACCCTCGAAGACCACAAAGACCTCTGGTCGTGCGCGTGGGACCTCCCCCACATCGGTCAACAGACCGCCCGGTCTCTCGTTAGAGTCTGTCCAAAATAACCCCTGGCTGACGCATCCCTACGCGTCGGCAGGCAGCATCGGCGTGCCGCCCTAAGGTTATTCGGATAAGCACTGCGTCCCTGGCAACCATCCCACCTGCTGCGGGCCATTGTGCCCCCGAGAGAGCGCTCTGGATGAAGGCCGATCAAATCTGGCAGGCTGCGTTGGGCGAACTACAACTGGAGATGACCCGCGCAACGTTCGATACCTGGTTGCGCGGCACCCGGCTGGTAGCCTATGAGGATGGCACCTTCATCGTCGGAGTACGCAACGGATACGCCAAAGACTGGCTGGAGCACCGGTTACGCCCCAACATCGAGCGCGTGGTGAGCCGCCTGGCCAGCCGCACCGTGGAAGTGCGCTTCGTCGTCTGCGATGACCCGGTCGAAGAGGCATCGCCAGAGCCGTTGCTCGCCCCACCCGACACACCGTCCGAAAACGGACAGGTCGGCACCCCCCTTAACCCCCGCTACACGATGGAAACCTTCGTCGTCGGCCCGGCGAACCGCCTGGCCGTCGCCGCCGCCAGCGCCGTGATCGAGCGACCGGCCGAGCACTACAACCCGCTCTTCATCTACGGCGGAACCGGGCTGGGCAAGACCCACCTGCTGCACGCTATCGGCAACGCCTGCCAGCGCAACAACCTGCGCACCATCTACGTGCCAGCAGAAACCTTCACCAACGAGTATATCCAGGCCATCCGTGATCAGACCACCGCAGCCTTCCGCGAGACCTACCGCAACGCCGACGTGCTGCTGGTGGATGACTTCCAGTTCATCGCCGGCAAGGAGGCTACCCAGGAGGAGTTCTTCCATACCTTCAACGCCCTGCACAGCAACGGCGGACAGATCGTCGTCACCTCCGACCGGCGGCCACAGGCGCTGGCCGCGCTCGAAGAACGGCTCCGTTCCCGCTTCGAGTGGGGCCTGATCGTGGACATCCGCCCGCCGGAACTGGAGACGCGCATCGCGATCCTGCAACAGAAGGCCGAGGGGCGCGAACGGGAAGTGCCAACGGATGTGCTTTACGTCATCGCCCAGCGGGTGCAGAGCAACGTCCGTGAACTGGAAGGGACACTGAACAAGGTGCTGGCGATCTCCAGCGTGAACGACGTCCCGCTGACGCCGCAACTGGTGGAGGCGGCCCTGGCTGACTGGCGGGGCAGCCTGCCCGAAATCACCGCCGAGCAGGTCTTCCACACCGTGGCGCAGTTCTACCGCCTGACGGAGGACGAACTGTGCGGGTCGAGCCGCGCGCAGCGTCTGGCCCGCCCCCGACAGGTGGCGATGTACCTCATGCGGCAGGAGGCGCACCTCTCTCTATCCCAGATCGGCGCCGCCCTGGGCGGACGGGATCACACGACGGTGCTCCACGCCTGCGAACGCATCAGCGCCCTGTTGGAGAGAGATGACACGCTGCGCCAGGAAGTGTTGACGCTGCGCGAGCGGCTGTACCAGGGCGACCCGCTCGCAGGGACGAAGCATCCCGCCGGCGCAGGGCCTCGGAGAAACGCCTCACTCCTACGGCAGCGATAGCACCACCAGGTTGTCGGCAGCCGGCCCCCCCGGCCCCACCACCGACAGCCGCTCCATCGTCGCCGGGTCGTACATGCCAGCCACCAGCCGCAGGCCCTCCGTGGAAGGGAGCGCTGGCACCACCAGCGCATGCTCGTCGGGCACCACATCCCCCGGCTGCCAGATGGAGGTGGGATACCGCCCCCACCGTGGCGGCCCATCGTGCTGGGCCAGCGGCTGCCCATCCTCGCCCAGCAGATGGACGAAAGCGGTGAAGTCCGCCCCCAGCGGCCTCTCGGCCCGCCAGTACAGGGTGACGGTCAACGGGCCGCCTGCCTGCAGTCCCCCCGCCAGGTCATACCCCAGCAGCGCGATGCCGTCTCCCAGCCGGTAGTCCAGCCGGTGTGTCGGGGTGACCGTCAGCGGCTGCGCTGGCGCCACCCGCACCTGGGCGACCACGGGGTAGTTGACCTCCCCGCCGGCAGCGTCCCGCACGGGCAGCCGTGCGCCGGTCGCGGCGTCGTACAGCCCGACCAGCAGGTCGTACCGCTCTGGCACCGGCGCCCACTCCTCCACGCGCAGTCGGTAGGCATCGCAGAAGGCCTGTCCCACCGGCCACAGCGAGGTGGGGAAGCGGCCCAGGCCGGGGTAGGTGTACCGCTCGGCCACGCGCGCCTCCTCCCAACCCACCAGATGGACAAAGACGGTGTAGTCCTGGCTCATCCCCCTCATCCCCTCCCAGCAGGCGCGGACGGTGAGCCACTCTCCCGGCGCGGCTGACTCGCGGTCGAGGGAGACTCCCAGCAGACGGGCGCTCCCGTCGTAGGTGAAGCCCACCGGCTGCACCGTGGCAGCGGCAGCGGCGGGTTCCATCAGCCGCGGCGGGGCGAAGGCCGGGCGGATGATCCACCAGGGGGTGATCAGGCTGAGCAAGGCCAACGCAGGTAGAAAGACCCAGGGGCGGCGCATCTGCTCCCATCCCCCTATGACCAGCACCGCCGCCGCGCCGACAGCCGGGAAGAGCAGCCGCCCGTGAGGGGCCTCCACCTGACGCATCCACTGCAACAGCGCCCCGAAAACAAGCGCTCCCCACCCCCCCGTCAGCAGGAGGACCGGCCCGTGGCCCACCACGCACTTCCGCCGCCAGGCCAGAAGCCAGCCGACCAGGCCGGTCAGCGGGATGAGGCCCAGCGCCAGATAGACCCACGGAGGATACTCGACGTGGCCCCAGCCGAAGGCCCCCCAGAAGGAGCGGTAGACCTTCGGCAGTTCGGCCAACAGGGTGGCGAAGGAGGCTGGCGCGGCCCGCCCCCACGGGGTGCCGATATGCGCTCCCAGGCCCAGCGGATCGCCGTAGAGGACAGCGTTGCGAACATACCACCAGCCGGCGATCACTCCCGCGGCGAGCGCCAGCGCGGCCATCCAGCCCCCTCGCTTCAGGAGCGAGGGGCAAGTCCCGCCGTTTCCCCGGGCGAATGCCAGCGCCAGCAACCCCAAGGGGAGCAGGAGCAGGGCGCTGCTCTTGGTCAGCGCCGCCAGGCCCGCCAGCCCGCCGGCGACCAGGATACGGCGCAGGGTAGCCCCCCGGCGGAGGACGCGTGCCAGGCTCCACAGCGCCGCGGTCGAAAGGGCCGCGGCAGCGCTATCGTTGCTCACCACGCCGCTGATGAACAAGAACTGCGGGGTGAAGGCCACCAGCGCTGCGGCAAGCAACGCGGCCCATGGGCGGTTCAGCGCCTCCCGCGCCACCCCCCAGGTCACCACCACCGTCGCCGCGCCGAACAGGAGCGACACCAGGCGGGTGATGTGTACCGCCAGGGCCGCGCCGCGCCAGGGGAAGCGCTCCCGCGCGGTGTGGATGAGCATGTTCTTGTTGTCGTTCACCGTCCCCCCGGCCTGGTAGCCGAAGCCGGGGTTGTGCCACATCAGCATTTCCAGGTCGGCGTCGGGGAAGAAGCGACGCACCGCTGCCGCTGTCAGGTAGTAGAGCGGCGGCTGCGCCGCCTCCTGATAGGCACCGCTGAGGTCCTCGCCCAGCGGCGGCAGGCCGTGCCCCGCCGCCAGCCAGCGGACATAGGCATCGTGCCAGACTTCATCGGGCGCCTCATAGAGCGGTGTGAGCGCGCTGTATACCCCGCCCAGGATCAGGAAGGCCAGGAGCAGGATGGACAGCCATCTCCCCTGTCCGACCAGCGCCGACAGACCACTGGCCGCGTCTGGGCGACGGTGGTCTGTCGTCCGTGGTCCGTGGTCAGGGAAGGCGACATGTCCCCAAAGGCGAACGGGCATCGTCAAGGTATGGCCGCGAACAAGGAGCCCGAGATCTCCGTCACGCAGGCGCCGCTGAGCGGGCGGCGAGAGAGCAGCAGGACGTGGAGACGGTCCCCGCTGGTCAGGCCGGAAATGACCACGTGATGCGCCGTGACCGGCGTCGGGTCAAAGGGAGTGGCATGGGTGAACGTCGGGATGCTCGCCACCAGCGGCAGGTAGAGGATGTACGGGCCGGTGGGGGTGATCGGCGTGGTGGGCGGGAGGATGGAGTACCAGACCTGCGTAGAGGCCGGCGCGGCAGTGGTCCAGTCAATCACCAGCGAGGTGCCCACTGTCGAGGTGATGACGTTGTAAATGAACCCCGAAGGGGTCCACGAGTTCGGCTCGGGCATTCGCCCGCTGGGATAGGTAGAGGCCGTCAGGCTGGCCGCATCCCAGTAGGAATCGTAGTAATAGGTGCGCCCGTCGTTGGGGGGAACGGGATGGGCGGAGAAGATGGCCGTCAGGCTGCTGCCCACCGGCTCCGCATCCACCGTCAGTTGCTCCCAGACGAACAGCGATGTCTGCTCGGCGGACCAGACGACGCCGCTGGGCAGAGAGGTGATCTCTCCGATATGCTGGTTGGGGGTCAGCAGCCGGCCCTGCGGGTCCAGCCCGATGCGGGCATGCGGGTTCACGCCGGAGAGGGAGTGGTTGCGGGCGTAGGCGGTGAGCCGGTAGGGGGCACACGGGGTCAGACCAGTGACCTGCTGGTAGATGCCGGCATAGTAGACCGGGCCCCACTTGAAGTAGGTCTGCGCATGGCTGCCCTCGTAGTGCGGGCGGGCGGTGCGGGTGTCATCGTATTCGGGGATGACGTAGTTCTTCAACCACCAGCGCATCCAGTAGGGAGCGACGAAGTGGTTGGGGTATTCCCAGTAGTAGGGTTGGTCCTCCATGTTGCCGTCGCGCAGGAGGTTCTCCGCCTCCAGAGCCAGCGGTTGAGGCGGCGCTTCATCGGCTCTGGCGGCCCCTCCCGGCACCAGCAGCAGGAGAGCGACCGCGATGGACACCAGCAGATACCGGGGTGCCTGCTTCATCATTTCATCCTCCGCAACGTTGAGAGTGTACCGGGGGCAATTCTAACATGGCCAGCCGATTTGTCCACCTGCAGGGGCGGCCGCAGGGCGCTACTCCACCTGTTCCAGCGTCACGCTGCCCACGCCCAGTGTGACATTGATGAGCAACTCGACCTGCGCCGTACCGAAGGCCGGATTGACATAGGCCCCATCGCTGAGGGTGAAGGCATCATCCACCTCGAGGCCGCCCAGGCCGCCGGTCATCTCCACACGCACGCCCACGTCCGCCGGGACGCGCAGGGTGAGCGCGCCGGTGCCAGCGGTGACCTGCACCTCGGCGGATGAGGGCCAGTCGCCGGTGAGGTCCAGCACCAGGTTACCGACCCCGCCCTCGACCCTCATCTCGCGCGGGCCGGCGTTGCCGATGCCGCTCACCTCCAGGTTGGCCGCTCCGGCGCGCACCGTCAGCCGCTCCATTCGTGCCGGGTTGGGCGCGTCGAAACGGGCGACCAGGTCAGAAGCGCCCGACTCCAGCGTCAGACGGGTCAGCGCCAGACCGCTGAAGTCCAGTTCTCCCTGACCGGCGCCCACGGTGATGCTCATCTCCATCGGCACTTCGGGGGAGAAGGTCAGTTCCCACTCGTTGCGCGCCCCCGCCTCCGGCATGCCGCGGGTCTCCGACTGCGCGATTCGCAGCAGACCATCCTCCCAGGTCACCTCGGGGGCCCAGGCAGCGACATTGGTGCGGAAGTGACCGGAGAAGAGAGGGTCGGCCTCGCCGGGGGCCAGGGTGATCTCCCCTGTGCCCATGGTCACTTCGACCCGCGCCTCTTCGACGCCGTCGCGGGGCACCTCCTCGACGTATTCCTGCATCTCACCCACCTCCAGCCTGGGGACGAGGGTGGGCAGTTCGACGCCAGGGAGGGAGATGCTACAGGCCAGGCTGCTGAGGGCCAGCAAGGACGCCGTCAACAACAGGGCAACTCGTCGCATGGTTACACCTCCTGTCGTGCGAGAACCTCGTTTCGCAGGGGGCATTTTAACCCAATGCCCACGCTCGTCAAGCAGATGCAGGCCGGCGGCGTTGTGCCGTGTGTCAGTCTGTGCTATACTCCGGAGGTGATGGCTCACTGCTTCGGGGGTTCAGGTTACAGGTTGCAGGTTTCAGGTTGCAGGTTTCGGGGATCCTTGACGGGCCTGGTCTTTCTGGGGCTGACCCTGACCCTCGCCTTCGGCTTCGACGCTTCGCGCGGTGCGCCGCTCTCCGCCATGCCCGCTTACGCCTTCGGCACCCCCCAGGTGGTCCTGACGCGCCCTCAAGCCATCGGCGTTGCCGGCTGGCTTTCCGATCAGCATCTGCGGCTTGTGCTGTACGGCACTGACGCTCCACAAACAGCGCTCTTCGACGCCCAAACAGGCCGCCTCACCCCGACCAACGACAGATGGACGCGGCAGAGAACGACAGATGCGGTGGCGACCCAACGCCTGGACGCACAGTGGAGCCCCAACGGGCGCCTGCGGGCCGCGATCCTCACGCCGGGGGCGCGGGCGGGCGCGCCCCTGCCGGTGACGCAACTGCAGATCCTTGACGCCGCCACAGGGCAGACCCGCACCTGGGAAGACGCGCCCCGTTTCGTCACCGATCTGGCCTGGGCGCCGGATGGCCGCTGGCTTGCCGTCCTGGCGGTCACCGAGATCACCGCCGACGGCGCAGAACGCGCCCAACTCTTCCTCGTGGACGCCATCACGGCAGCAGCCTATCTGGCCCGGGAGGAGTCCTTTGGCGGCGGGACGTGGGGCGAACAACTGGCATGGTCACCCGACGGCAGATGGCTCGCTGCGGCCTGCCCCACGGAAGAGATCGGCCGCCTGTGCCTCCTTCCCGTCGCGGAAGCGCCGCTATCCTCTGCGCCGTGGCGTCCTACGCAGAGCGAGTCACCGTTCCCACCCCCGCGCCGCGCGCAGGCTGCCGCCTACACGCCGCCAACGAACATCACCCTTGAGGTGTACGTGCTCACCCTCGGCGGGGCGCGCCGCCAGCCCTATACGCTTTGCGGGCCGGGCAGCACCGCGTGGGGCTGCACGGTCTTTTGTGATGAGACCGGCTACCCCTGCGCGGGCACCTACCTGCTCCCCTACCCCTACGCCACCAACCCCATCACCATTCCCATCGAGAGCGACTATCTGCTGGATGTCGTGCCCTTGGAGATGGGGCCGTACTATCACCAGACGGCGCTCATCGCCCAGGCTGCGGCGGCGCGCAGTTACGCCTACAGCAACCTGTACGAAGGACGCACTATCAACAACTCCACCGCGTTCCAGGCCTTCATCCCCTACAAGTTCGAGAGCCTGCCGCCAGCGCAATTTCCCGATACCCCCAACGACCCTTGCGCCTCCAGCAACCTCAACGACAGGCAACGCATCGTCTGCAACGCCGTCGCCCCGGGCTACTACATCGCCTACGATCTCGCACCGGACAACTACGTGCCGGCATTTGCCGAGTTCTCCGCCGACGCCTGGCTGCGGACGGTGGACGGCAGCCGCCCCTACCTGCGCGGCGTCGCGGACCCCATCAGCAGCGGCTGCGACGCCAACGACTACGGCCATCAGCGGGGCATGAGCCAGGAAGGCGCCAGCCGATGGGCACGGGGGAACCGCTGTTCCTACGCGGGCAGGGGCGACGATCCGTGGAGCGTGCGTTGGGAGGACGCCCGCCAGATCCTCACGCACTACTACACCGGCATCCAACTGCGGGATAGCGCTGGCGCGCGGCTCACGCCCGATTATCGCTGGGTACCGCTGGAGATTGACTGGGGCGGCGGCCGCGTCACGCCGCCCCTGTTCCAGCCGGAGCAGACCCACACCATCACCTTCACTGTGCAGAATGCCGGCGTGGTCAGCTGGACCGGACGGGTCGCGCTGGCCTACGATGGCTGGGAAGACGAGGGGGGCATTCCGGTCGTCACGGCGACAACAGTCGTCACCATACCCCAGACCGTACTACCGGGAGGGAGCGTCCGCGTGACGATCCCTCTCACTTCACCGGCGCAGGTAGAGCCGCTGAGACGCTACCGCCTGCGCTTCGACATGCTGTTGTACCCGGAGGAAGGCCCGCCGGTCGGCTTCAGCCTTCGCGAACCGGAACGCCCGTGGCCGCGCTACGAGGTCGAACTGACGGTGTTAGTGCTGCCCTACAAGACCTACCTGCCCCTGATGTTACAGGGATAACTGGGCGGGCGGCATAGTGAGAAATCAGTCAGCGGATTGAGCAGATTCAGCGGATTTCTGCAGGCGAATCCACTTCATCTGCTCAATCCGCTGAAAATGAAAAACGGGCGGGCCTGCGCCGATCTTCGACACCAGGCACCACCCGGTCAGTGGCGACGGGCCGACTTGAACGGCCAACCAAGGGCTTATGAGTCCCCTGCTCCACCATTGAGCTACGTCGCCAGCGCCGAAAATTATAGCCAAAAGCGGGCAAATGTCAACCGCCGCCCGCCCGCAGGGAACGGCGTTCACCCCCCAACTGCGCCAGCAACACCCCCATCAACATCAGCACGCAACCCAGCACCTGCAAGCCGCTCAGCCGCTCCCCCAGCAGCAGCCAGCCCGAGAGGGCCGCAAACACCCCCTCCATGCTCAACAGGATCGCCGCATCGGTGGCCGGCGCCTCCCGCTGCCCCACCACCTGTAGCGTGAACCCCAACGCCACGGAGATGACCGCCGTGTAGGGAATGGTCCACCAGGCGCTCGCCAGTCCCCCCACCGTGTGCCAGTCCACCGTCAGTCCAGGCGGCAGGCTGAGCAGCCCGCACACGACGTACTGCACCAGCGACAACCGTCCCGCATCGCTCTGGGGCGCCAGCCGCCCAACCACGATGACGTGCAGCGCCCAGAAGCCCGCACAAATCAACACCAGGCCGTCGCCGGGGGCCAGCGCCAGGCGTCCCAACCCGCTGAGCAAGAACAGGCCCGCCACCGCCAGCAGCGCCGCCACCCAGGCCGACCAGGGGGGCCACTGCCTCCAGACCACGGCCAGCAGCAACGGCACCAGGATGACATAGAGGGAGGTGATGAACCCCGCCTTCCCGGCGGTGGTGAAATGCAACCCCACCTGTTGGGAACTGATCGCACCGAAGAGCATCAGCCCTGCCAGTGCCCCACCCCCCACCTCGCGGCGGGTCAGGCCGCGCAGCCGGCGGCCGATGAAGGGCAGGAGCACCAGCGCCCCCAGGAGAAACCGCGGCCCGTTGTAGAGAAACGCGCCCAACGACACCGCCGCCACGCGGCAGACGACAAACCCACTGCCCCAGATGGCTGCCACAAGGAGCAGGATCAGATCGGCTCGCCAGCGCGCAGCGCCGGAGGAACGCCGGAGACGCGGCTGCGGCGCCTCGTGAGGGCTGGAGGTCATGGCACCCGTGCCAGGAGGGCCTGTAGTTCGCTCAGCGTGGTGACTGATGAGACGCGGGCCAGGAACTCCCCCAGGTTGGCGCTGTGCTGGCGCAACTCCCGCACCGCCGGCCCGATGGGGTCCTCCCCCGCCGCCCCCGGCTGGTCGGCATAGGAGCCGTGAAGGGCGAAATAGGCCTGGTTGAGTTTGCGGATCCGGTAGCCGTGCTCCCAGAAGAACCGCCGGCGCGCCTCCATGTATTGCTCCGCCTCCTCCACCTGTCCCGCTGCCAGCAGCCGGTCCACCTCCACCCGCGTGGCGTGCATCTCCGCCCGG
Source organism: Anaerolineae bacterium (assembly GCA_034434635.1). Classification (GTDB taxonomy): domain Bacteria; phylum Chloroflexota; class Anaerolineae; order B4-G1; family DUEL01; genus DAOTYX01. The sequence continues at coordinate 25,552 of DAOTYX010000123.1, forward strand.
AAGTCGAAGGCCGGCGGCTCGGACGACGGCGCGCTCCCACCGGAGTCCGCCGGCGACGGCGGAGGAGGCAGGAGATCGGGATAGTAGCGGGCCAGCACCGCCCGCCCCGCCTCACGCCCCACGATCTCCGCTGCCGTCTCGTTGATGGTGCGCGCCTCGCGGCTGCGGTCGTACTCCCAGCCCAGCGGGTGCAGGTTCATGTAGTAGTGCGACCACTCGTGCGCGGTGACCTCGGTGATCCACTCCAGCGACGGATACTCCAGCGCCATCGCCGGCCAGGCGGAAAGGCCGCCGATCTCGCTGGCCAGCGAGGAGACGTTGAACTCCCGGTCCACCCGCGCCTCGATCTCCTCCCGCTGGGCCACGTCCAGACCGTACTCCAGGGTGGCCTGATAGATGGGTTCGATGCGCTCGCGGGGGGAGACGATCAGCGCGTATGGCAGGGGGGTAAAGCGCAGGCCCACGGGCGGATACTCCTGGCCCAGAAAACCGATTCCCTCCTGGGTCAACACCGTGGCCACCTGTTCTTCGATAATCGCCTCAACCAGCGGCTGACGGGCCGCCGCCTGCGCGCGCATCCCCGCCAGCCTCCGCTGCTGTCCCGCCGTCGCCGCGCCGGGATCGGTCACCTGGGGGTCGGCGTAAGCCGTGTCAATCTGATCCTGCAGGGCGGAGATATCGGCCAGCCGCGTCACGTAGTCGCGCACGAAGGCCACGCGGTCCACCTCGTGCATGTACCGCTGTGGCTGGAGCAGCCAGAAGGTCAGTTTGCTCCACACCGCCCGCATCTCCCAGCCGTCGAAGTCGAAACGCACGTCGGCGATGATGCGGTCAATACCGGTCTCCATCTCCCCCGGCGGCGGCCCGTCCTGGCGCAGGACCAGGGCGATCATCAGCAGGAGCATCAGGAGCGGCCAGTACCGGCCCAGCGAGCGGAACGGACGGAACAGGGCTTTCATGCTCGTCACGCCCGACGTGCGGCCCCCAGGCGATCGGACAGGCGGCGGAGGATCTTCTCCCGCACGCGGCTGACCTCGGCGTCGTTCAGCGTGCGGTCATCGGCCTGGAAGGTGAGGCGATAGGCCAGGCTCTTCTTGCCGGCGCCGATCTGCTCGCCGCGGTACAGGTCGAAGAGCACGGCCGAGCGCAACAGCGGCGCGCCAGCCTGGAGGATGAGGGCATGGACATCCGCCGCGGCCACCTCCTCACCCACCACCACCGCCAGGTCCTCGATCACCGGCGGGTGGGTGGAGATGGGGGCTGCTGTCCTGGCCTCCCCCCAATCGGCCAACAGGCTGTCCAGGTCGAACTCCAGAGCGCAGACTGGCTGCGTCGGCAGGTCGAAGGCGGCGCGCACCTGGGGGTGCAGTTCCCCCAGCACCCCGACCACCCGTTCGCCGACCCGCACCTGGGCGCAGCGACCAGGGTGCAGCGCCGGATGCTGTCCGGCCTCGAACCCGCCGGAAAGCCCCAGGTGGGCCAACAGCGCCTCTACCACTCCCTTGAGGTCGTAGAACCCCAGCGGTGTGCGGTCCTGCCCCGCCAGCCAGGAGCGCTCCTCGCGCGGGCCGGTCATCACGATTCCCAGGCAACGCGGCTCATCGGGGAGCGCCTGACCCGCGCGCGGCAGGTAGACCGCGCCGATCTCGAAGATCGCCACACGGTCGCGGAAGCGCAGGTTCTCGCGGGTCGTGCGGAGCAGGGAGGGGAGCAGCGTCTGGCGCAGGAAAGCCCGCTCCGCCGAGAGCGGGTTGCGCACGCGCAAATAGGTCGCGGGGTCGGGCGGCGGCCCCTGCGGGCGGAGTCGTCCCTCGTCAGCCAGGTCCACCAGGGAGTAGGTGATCACTTCATCCAACCCGCAGCCCACCAGGATGTCACGCACGCGCTCGGCCCCCTCCAGGCGCAGGTTGGCCCGTTGCGGCGGCAGTTCGTCGCGCAGAAGGGTGGGAGGAAAGCGGTCATATCCCCAGATGCGCCCCACCTCCTCCACCAGGTCCACCGGTCGGGTGACATCCAGGCGGTGGGAGGGGACGGTGACGAGGAGGGTTTGAGGCTTCAAGGTTTCAGGTTTCAGGTTGGTGTTCTGGTCAGGCGTCGAACCTGAAACCTGCAACCCTGAAACCTGAAACTCCAGTGAGGTGAGAATCCGCACCACCTGGTCGGCAGGGACTTCGACGCCCAGGATGCGGGTGACGTAGGCGGGGTCGAGTTCGATCACCCGCTGCGGCTGACGGCCGGGGTAGAGGTCACCCATCTCCGCCACCACCTGCCCGCCGGCCAGTTCGGCCATCAGCCAGGCCGCGCGCGCCGCCGCCGGGATCGTGAGTTCGGGGTCCACCCCGCGCCCGAAGCGCTGGCTGGACTCAGTGGGCAGGCCCAGCAGGCGGGCGGTGCGGCGCACGTTGAGGAAGAGAAAGTTGGCCGATTCGAGCAGGATGTCGCGGGTCTGGTCGGTGATCTCGCTCTCCAGTCCGCCCATCACCCCGGCGACGGCCACCGGACCCTGTCCGTCGGTGATGAGCAGCATCTCCGGGTCGAAGGTGCGCACCACTCCGTCGAGGGTGGCCATCTGCTCGCCCGCGCGGGCACGGCGGACGATGATCGCCGGTTGCTCCTGGCCAGGCCGGGGGCGGAGGACATAGGCGTCGAAGGCGTGTAACGGCTGGCCCAGTTCGAGCATGACGTAGTTGGTGATGTCCACCACGTTGTTGATGGGACGCATCCCCGCGCGCCGCAAGCGCATCTGCATCCAGAAGGGGGATGGGCCGATGCTCACGCCGGCGATGAAAGCCGCCGAGTAGCGCGGGCACAGGTCGGGGTCGGCGATCTCCAGCGACACGAAGGAGGGAGCGGAAGTCAGGGTCACCGGATGACGCGTCGGCACCTCCAGCACATCCCGGCGCAGCGGCCGGTCGAACAGCGCGGCCACCTCGCGGGCGATACCGAAGACCGAATAGAGGTGGCCCATCGGCCCCTTGATGTCCAGTTCGAACACCGCGTCGCCCAGGAAGTCGGCCAGCGGCACGCCCACGGGTGCGTCATCCGGCAGGTAGAGGATGTCCTCATGCTCATCGGAGAGGCCCAGTTCTTTCTCTGAGCAGACCATCGCCCGCGAGGGGACACCGCGGATGCGGGTAGCCTTCAGGGTCATCGGGCGGCGGCCCTCGGCGTGGCCGTCGTACAGCCGCGCCCCCTCCAGGGCGAAGGCCACCTTCAGGTGCAGGTCGCTCTGCCCCCGCCGTGCCAGCAGTCCCGGCGCGCCGGTGACGACCACCTCCGGCTGCGCCCCACCGTACTCCACCTCCGCCAGCACCAACCGGTCGGCGTCGGGATGGGGATGCACGGCGCGCAGTTCCCCCACCACGATCTTCTGCGGATCCCACGGCAGGTCTGCCTCGGGCAGGCCAATGATCTCGATGGTCCCCACTTCCAGGCCGGCCAGGGTCATTCGCTCGGCCAGGTCGGGGATGGAGACGGGGACATCTACATACTCTTTGAGCCAGGACAGTGGTACTCGCATAGGATTCCCTCTCTCAGTCCGTGATCCTGTCTACTTCAATCCGGTCCTCACCGGGGGGCCCGTCAGCGCCCGACAACGGGACACGCCGACCAGTCTGCGGGTCATAAAGGCCGACGTAGATCGTGAACGGGCCGCGTCCCAGCGTCGGGTCAAAGTGGAGTGGGTGGAAGTCCACCACCTCCTCACCCACTGCCCAACGGTCAGTGGGGTAGGTCCACAGCGCCGGCACGCTGTCGTGTTGGGCCACCAGTTGTCCATCAGCATCTATGAGATGGACGAATACCTTGAGCGAGGTGGTCAACGGCGTAGCCGTCTGCCAGTGCAGGTAGAGCCCCACCCACCGCTCGCCGCGAGGGTCATCCCGGCTGACGAAGGTCTCGTAGCCAGTCAGGGTGATGCCATTCTCCAGTCGCGCCCCTGACGGGCGTGGCGCGACGGCGCTGTTCTCCTCCACCCGGTAAACCACAAAGTCCCGCTCTTCCTGGACCAGGACAGGCGTCAATCCAGCGGGACGGTTCTCCGGTAACAGCAGCCCTTCCATATCCGGGTAGAGGAACAGGCCGGTCTGACGGTCGAAGATGAAGAAACGATAACCGTGGTCGTGCACGAAATCCAGCAGCGCGTCGGTGGCGGTGAGATCGCGGGCCAGGGCGAAGGCCATATCGAAACGACGCTTCCACGGGTCGGAGACATCGTGAAACTCAACGTGCGTGCTGAACACCTGACGGGCGGAGGTCATCCCGGCGGCATGGAGGGTATTGCTGACAGCAACGATCGTCTCGTCCGCCGGGTTACTGAGCATGAAGTGCAGTGGGTAACGCACATTGAACGCCAGCAGGCAGAGCAGCAGCGGTACGCGCACCGGCAGCCGCCAGCGGCAGATGCCGACCCGCGCCGGGAAAAGTGTCCAGAGAAAGTAGAGACAGCACAGCACCTCAAACGGCATCAGCGTGATCAGGAAGCGCCGGTCGTAACGGGTGAAGGCCAGGAGGGCCAGCATACCTGCAGTGTAGAGGAGCATGAAGACACGCGCTGGACGGCGCATCTGGCCAGGGGCCAGCAGGGCGAAGATGAATCCTGCCTGCGCCAGAACCCCCAACGGCAGGTCCACGGCAAGGAACTCCGTGCCCGGCCACACAGTCTGAAAGACCCCCCACCAATGGCCGAAGAAGCGCGCGGGGTCACTGGCGACCACCTGCCAGAGCGAGATGTCCAGCGGGACAGCGTTCCAATCGCGGATGTAGTCGCCAGAACCGAGCAGGTGAAACCACAGGTTGTGGGCCTGGGTGTTGTAGAGCGGGTTGCCCGTCACCACCGCGCTGGCGATCCATTGCGGGGCTGCGCCGACCATCCCCCCCAGCAGATAAAGGCCGGTCACCACCAACCCTTCGCGGTCACGGCGCAGTCCCGCCGCGCCCAGCAGGAAGAGGGTGCATAGCAGGAAGGGAAGGGTGGCGGTGTAGCGGACAAGGTAGGAGAGGCCCACCAGCAGGCCAGCGATCAGGCCCGCCGACCGCCGCCGGGTCTCACGCAGCAATAGCGGGAAAGAAAGCAACTGCAGGCCCGCTGCCAGCATGTCGGTGGAGTCCAGATTGCCAAAGAAGAGATAGTAGGCCATGCAACCCAGGCCGAACTCCGTCAGCACCGCCAGGGCCCACTCGCCAGTCATGCGCCGCACCAACCAGAAGGTGGCCAGCAGGCCCAGAAAGCCCCCCAGGATGGAGATGGCGAAAGCGACACGCAGCACGTCGGCCCCCAGGGCCACACCCAGGCGCAGCAGGAGTGGGTAGCCAAGCGGGTAAAGGCCGTCCACCCACTGCCACTCCGCCAGGTGGTGCAGGTCGAAACGGGAGGCCCGCTCCGCCCAGGTGAAGAAATCCGGGTAGCGGACGGCCACCTGTCCGGAGACGCGCCGCACCTCCACCGCGATGAACGCCAGGCCGATGAGCCACGGCAGGACAGCCTGGGCGGCGCGCGCCCAGGCTGAGGGGGCCAACAGGGAAGACCGCCGCATCTCAGAACTGCTCCAGGAAGCGCAGGTCGTTGCCGTAGAACAGGCGAATGTCATCAATGCCGTACTTGAGCATCGCCGGTCGTTCGACGCCCAACCCGAACGCGAACCCGCTCCATTCGGAGGGATCATAGCCGCCGTTCTGCAGGACGACCGGGTGCACCATCCCCGCGCCAGCGATCTCCAGCCAGCCAGAGTGCTTGCACACGCGGCATCCCTTCCCGCCACAGAGAATGCAGTCCATGTCCGCCTCGATGCTGGGCTCGGTGAAGGGGAAGTAGGAGCCACGGATGCGGATGTGCCGCTGCGGCCCGTACAGGCGTCGGGCGAACTCGGTCAGCGTGCCGATCAG